>CBINNO010000215.1:0-6834 GCA_966252055.1 uncultured Rheinheimera sp.
AAGCCGCCAGTGTAGCGGAAATTGACAAAGCCGGCATCTGCTGGTGTGCCTGCACGCCGGCGGATATTTTTTTGTTAACGGCTTGTATTCTGCTTTTGGCTGTCTTGGTATATTTGTGTAGTAATGCACGTATAGCGTGCGTTATGTTGGACATGAAGCAACTGGTGCAGTTTCGCAGGTTTCAGCCTCGCTGGGATAACGCGTTGCGACTGGCTGATGCTTGAATGGGAGATCCGCCGGATATCCAACAGCAGAACATGTCGTCAGGGCAGCGTCAGACGCTGCCGATGGTGCCGGCAGCGCCTGCTCAGGCACAACAGCAGCATTGGCAACAACATGAGGAGATATAACATGCACAGGGAGTTTGTCTGATGAAACCAGATAATATTTATCAGGATCACCGCCAACATATCGGGTTTCGGCACGGCAACTGGCGCCACGGCTGGCAAGCGGCCAGTGTTCGGATGAAAGCACTGGCGTTGTTGTCGTCACTGCTGGCGGTGGGGCTGGCGATAACGCTGCTCTTGCGCGGTCATTGGGCAGCCTTAAGCCTGGGCTATGTTTCGATGCTCTGGCTGTACTATTTTGGCTGGCAGGCCCGCGCGCTGAATTTGTTGCCCGCGCCGGCATCTTTGTTGGCGGTTTGTCGGCACGAACAGGGACAATGCTGGATTGGCGATACCGCATTACCAGCCACACTTGGCAAAGTGGTGCTGGCGCCGGTGCCGGATCAGCCCGAGCTGGCTTATCTGCAGCTGCCCTGGAATGGTGGCTGGCAGTGGGTGTTTGACCGACAGGAGCTGACGGCTGTACGCAGCTGGTTAATGCAGCATTATCCGGCGTTGCAGTTCCACCATTAACCCCGCGCCGGCAGCGCCGTTAAGACGAAGACAACCGTCGCAGGTTGTCGACGATGACCGCCGTAGCGATGCCGACGTTCAGCGATTCGGCCTCACCAAAGGATGGAATGGTGATGCGCTGGCGCACCAGGCTGCCGACTTCGTCGCTGATGCCATTGGCTTCATTGCCAAGCACAATATAGCCGCCGGGCTGTTTCAGGCTGAGCTCATGCACCGACTGGCCATTTAAAAAAGTGCCATACACCGGCTGGCGGGTGCTTTTCAGCCAGTCGCTCAGTTCGCCGTAATGCAGTTTGACCCGCAAAAACGAGCCTTTGGCACTGGCAATCACTTTGGGATTAAACACATCGACGGTGTCGGCCGAGCACAGGATATGCCGGATGCCGTACCAGTCGGCAATGCGGATGATAGTGCCGAGGTTGCCGGGGTCGTTGATACTGTCGAGCACCAGCGTCCACTGGCCGGCGCTTTCAGCAAAAGGGGCGTAGTGGGGCATCGCCACTACGGCCAGCGCCGCATTGTTACTGGTAAAAGTGCCGACCTGTTCCAGTTCACTGGCCGCACAGGGGTGGCTCATGTCAGCGGCATAAGCGGTATCCGGATACTTATCAAAAAAATCGGCGGTGCCAAACAAGGCGCGCACTGGCCATTTGGACGCCAGCACTTCGAGCACCGCCTTTTCGCCTTCCACAAAAAACAGCTGCTCGGCTTTGCGATATTTCTTTAAATGCAATGACTTAATCAGTTTTGACCATTTCTGGCTAATCATAAAACTCCGCAGATATTGGTGGTTTTCATTCAGATATTATTCAGTTAGTCGCGATACTGGAACTTCAGTTCCCCACCGACATAAGTTGCCAGCACCCGCGTTTGCCAGATTTGTTCCGGCGGCACTTTAAACAGGTCGCGGTCGACCAGAATAAAGTCGGCCCACATGCCGGGCGCCAGGCTGCCCATGCTTTGTTCCTGAAAGGCGCCAAAGGCGGCGTCCGTGGTAAAGCTGCGCAGTGCTTCGGTCAGTGTCAGTTTTTGCTCCGGCAGCCAGCCGCCAGGCGGCTGATTTTGCTGATCCTGCCGCGTCACCGCCGCGTGCAGGCCATGGAACGGATTCGCCAGCTCAACCGGATAATCCGAGCCGCCGACAATACGGTTGCCGTCATCGACCAGAGACCGCCAGGCATAAGCGCCGCGCAGCCGCGCCACGCCGAGCCGGTCGCCGGCCATGTTTTTGTCTGAGGTGGCATGCGTCGGCTGCATCGACGGCAGCACCTGCAGGCGGGCGAAGCGTGGTAAATCTTTCGGCGCCACTATCTGCGCATGCTCAATGCGATGGCGGCCTGCTTTGCGCTGCTCTGCATTTTGCAGCAGCTCAAAACGGTCCAGCACCAGCCGGTTGGCGTAATCGCCGATGGCATGCACGTTAGCCTGAAAACCGGCGTCCATCGTCAGTTTCATCACTGCGGTCAAAGCGTCGGGCTGGGTCACTAACAGGCCTTTTTCACCGGCTTTGTCGCTGTAAGGTTCAATCAGTGCCGCGCCGCGGCTGCCGAGCGCGCCGTCGCCGTAGATTTTCACCGAGCGCACATCCAGATAATCGAGCGGGTCGTCAATGGGGCCCGCGGCCAGCCAGTTTTTCAGCGCCGGATCTGTCGCGGACAGCATGGCGTAAATACGCAGCGGCAGCTTTTTGTCACTTTGAAGCTGTTGATAACTGGCCAGATTGGCGGCATCGACCCCGGCGTCATGGGTACTGGTAATGCCGAGCGACAATAAATGGTCAAAGGCGGCGCCAAGGGCGGCCTGGCGCTCCGCTTCATTGCTGGCCGGGATCTGTTTTTCCAGCAATAACATGGCGTTGTCGATTAACACGCCGGTCGGATTACCCTGAGCGTCCCGTAGGATCTGGCCGCCGGGCGGATCTATGCTGTCTTTGCTGATGCCAGCCAGCTGCAGCGCTTTGCTGTTGGCCCAGCCGGCATGACCGTCGACCCGGCTGAGCCAGACCGGTTTGTCTTTGATGGCTTCGTCCAGCAACTGGCGGCCCGGAAACTGCTGGCTCGGCCACAGCACCTGATTCCAGCCGCGGCCTAAAATCCATTGGGCTTCGGGATGAGTTTTGGCAAAGGCGGCGACTTTGGCAACCGCCTGCGCTTCTGAGCTGCTGTCGCGCAGCTCCACCTGGCTTAAATTCTGGCCAAGGCCCAGCACATGGCCATGGCCGTCAATCAGGCCCGGCAGCAGGCTCTTGCCTTTGCCGTCAACGCGGCTGGCGTCGGGATAGGTTTTGGCCAGATCCTGGCCGCGGGCCAGCACTTTGCCGCTGGCGTCGTCAAACACCAGCTCGCTGAATGACACCAGGCTGCGGTCCGGGGCAAAACCGTACCCTTTGACATTGTGGACCAGCACCGGCGCGGCCTGGCTGACGGACGTGAACAGCGCAAGGCTGCAAAACAGGGACGAACAGGCAACCGCCAGCGGGCGGTGGCGGAACAGGGGTGCGCGCATCATGCTCTCCATGGACTGGGCTGCCCGGCCTTCTGTGCAGCTCTGTTGGCTGGCCGGGTCAGCTATTCGGGTCTTGCCCTTTGGATCTGCGGGCTTAACGCCGGTTTTTCTTGGTACGGCGCGCCCGTTCTTTGTCCCGCACGGCTTTTTCTTCGGCTTTGCGGTCGTCCTCTAACTTAGCATCGGTGACTTCTGCTGTCACCATCTCAGGGTTTTCCAGCGTGACGGCACCGAGCTGGCCGCTGCGCAGGTCGTTGATGAGGATGGCGCCGGCTTTGGTCAGGTCGACCACGCCGCCACGCACCATGCAGCCGCGTTTTTCACCGATGGCATCCAGCAGCGCCAGGTCATGGTCCGGCAATTCAGCCAGCTGATAGCGTTTTTGCAGCCGCTGTGGATAGGTTTTCAGCAGGTAATCGGCGGCAAACAGCGCAATGTCGCCGTAGTCGTAGGCCGTTTCTTTAATGGCGCCGGTGATGGCCAGCCGGTAGCCGCAGCTGGGCGGGGTCAGTTTGGGCCATAAAAAACCCGGCGTGTCGGTCAGAATGACGCCGTTGTCGAGTTTAATCCGTTGCTGGGTTTTGGTGACGCCGGCTTCATTGCCGGTACGGGCGATGATTCGGCCGGCTAAGGTATTGATCAGCGTTGATTTTCCGACGTTCGGAATGCCCATAATCATCGCGCGCGGGCCGCGCACGTCAAAATTGCGCTCGGGCAACAGTTCAGTGCAGAGGTCGAGCAGGGCGCGGATCTGCTCCGGGTTTTGCTGACTGATCGGAATGGCGCGCACGCCTTTTTCCTGTTCAAAATGGGCCTGCCAGATGGCGGTCAGCTGCGGGTCGGCCAGATCGGCTTTATTCAGCACTTTGATGCAGGGCGTGTCGCCGCGCAGTTCCGGCACCAGCGGGTTTTCGCTGGAAAACGGGATGCGGGCGTCGATCATTTCAATGATGACGTCGACCTGCGGCATCACCTCGGCAATTTCTTTACGGGCTTTGTGCATATGGCCCGGAAACCAGTTAATCGACATCAGACATTCCCCAGATAAAGTTGCTGCCGCCTGCGCCCCGGTTGAGGCTGAACACGGCCGGCAGACCGCAAAGCCGGTTATTTTAGCGTGGAAGCGGCTGCCGGCCAAACCTTTGTCGGTGTTGCGGCGTACTTTTAGCGGTCCGGCAGCGAAAAAGCTGCCCGCGCCGGGCTGACTTGTGGCAGAGTAATTGAATTTGTTACACATTTGTTGGCCGTTACCCGGCCAGGCTGCAGTATGCTGGCCCGCCCGTTGTGGCTGCATCTTGCCATCTTGTTGCCGCCGCCACTTTAGCAGCCGCCATTTTAATAAGAGGAGTCTGATGTTATGTCGTTGCCGCGATCCTTATCAGCTGTTCGTTTGCCGCTTTGCACTGCACGGCTGAGCACCAGGCGACTGCGCACTGTATTGCTTAGCATGGTGCTGCTCAGTACGGCGCTGCCGCTGGCCGCTGTCGAATTTCAGAGTCAAATCATTAAATTAGAACACCCTGCCAATGGCAGTGTGTTGCGGCTGACCGGCCAGCCGGTGCTGCTGGTGTCGGGCCATAACCACGAACACCGCTGGCTGAGCTGGGTCGATTACCAGCAAAACAGTGCCACGCAAATCCCGATAGCGCCGCAGGCGCAGTTCTTTCAACAGGCGACACTGGCCGGCCACAATGGCAGCCAGCTGGTGGCGATAGGGCAGGATGCGGTCTGGCATTTTGCCCGCCAGCCTGCCGGCGCAACAACTGAGGCAGGCAGCGCGCAAGGCGCCGGCAGCTGGCAGCGTCTGGTCACAGTGCCGACGGCTTTTCCGGTGATTGACGGCAAAAGGTTTCTGAAACTGGAATTTGCCCACGACCTTAACAAAGACGGCCTGACCGATTTTCTGATCCCGGATTTCACCGCTTATCATCTGCTGTTGCAGCAAGCGGACGGCAGCTTTCGTCAGTTCCGGCTGCCAGTACTGGCGCAGCTGCAGATTTTTCAGCAAGACCCTGATTTTATTTTAAAAACACCGCGACTGGCCGATTTGACGCTGGATGGTCGCACCGATGTGGTGTTTAACGTCGACGACAGCCTGTGGCTGTATCCGCAGCAAGCCGACGGCAGCTTTGTCACCACCGCGACAGTGCTGCCACTCGGGATTGGTCTGACGCCGGATGCGCAGGCGCAGCAACGCGGTGGCGATGGCCGCAGCTATGAAGGCCTGACCATCAGCCGGCTGGAGCGACTGGCCGATTTAAACGGCGATGGCCTGACTGATTTGGTGGTGCAGCAACAACATTACGTCGACGTGATGGAGCAAAAATACAGTTACCGCATCCATTATGGCCGCCAGCAGGATGGCAAACTGAGTTTCCCGACCACGCCGGACCAGCGCATCGACACCAGCGGCGTGCAGTTTGATGTGCAGTTTGCCGACCTCGATGGCGACGGCCGGCTCGATTTCTACACGCCGGCGGCCGAGATTGGCATCAGTAAAATTGTCTCGGCGCTGTTGACCGGTTCGACCTCGGTCGACTGGCTGTTCTACAAACAGCAGGCCGACGGCAGTTTTGGCCAAAAACCTGTCTACCGGCAGGAAGTCAGTGTTGGTATTTCGCTCGGCAGTGGCCAGTTTAATCTGCCGGTGACGGCGGTGCTCAAGGGCAAAGACGGCAAAGCCATGTTGGTGAAAGCCGATGGCGAGGACGTGCTGCGCAGCTACGCACCGGTCGGCGCCAAGTTGTTTTCCGACAAGAGCAGCCGGCAGAAAATTGCGTTACCCAAGCGGGCGATTAACTTATTGGTCAATGACTTAAATGATGACGGTCAGCAAGATCTGGTGTTGCCTTTTGGTCAGCAGGAAGCCAAAAACCAGGCCAATCAGCTGCTGTTATTGACACAGCCATGATCAGCTGAAAACCCGATGATTTTCCGGCTTTGGTGGCAACGGCTGTTGCCCGGCATGCTGCTGGCGTTTGCGCTTTGCCTGCAATGGGGCGAGTTGCTGCTGCGGGTTTTGCGTACGCAACTGGCGCCGCTGCCTGCGCTGTTGTGGAGTTATGTCGCGCAGCTGTTGCTGTTTCTGCTGTTTGGCTTGCTGCTGCAAAGCCGGCTGCGCACGCGGCCTTTGTTGCTGACTGGTGTCATTTGCTGGCTGGCCGGCTGGGTGATTGCAAGGTGGTAAGCCAATGACAGGGCAGCAGTCCGCAAGTGGACAACCAGCCAGCGCCGCGACTCGTCAGGCAGGCCAGCTGGTACAGCAGTCAGACCTTCAGGCTGCGACGCCGGCAACTGCGTCGACACAATCCAGCCCTGCTGCCCGCAAAACGCTGCGCGACATCCGGCAGCTGGCGCCGGCACTGCACCGTGCACTGGGACTGGTGTTGCTGACGCTGGCTGTCTGGCTGTGCTGGAGCGGCACTTTGTCGTTGTATCGCGCTGAGCTGGACGGCTGGCTGGACCCGCA
>CBINNO010000216.1:0-6786 GCA_966252055.1 uncultured Rheinheimera sp.
CCGGCTTGTTCTGGCCTGCCCGGCGTTGCCGGAAGCCGGCGGTTTTGCAGCGCAAGGGCTGTCTGTTTTTGCTGGCCTGTCCGCTACGACTAGTCCAGTCCGCTACGCTAGTCCAGTCTGCTTCGCGAGGCCAGTCCGCCTCGCGGCTTACAGGCCCTGGTAGTACTGCTCAAACAGCACCTTTTCCAGTGCCAGCTTCATCGCTTCGTTGATTGGGTAGTTCAGGCCGCCGAGCTGGTAATCAATCTGGCGGATCAGTTCTTTGCCGTTGCGGATCATCGGTGGCGGGTCGGATTCGAGTGCGATCAGGCTGTCCTGATACGCCTGTGGGTGATCAGCTTTGATATTTTTGCAGACGCTGAGCAGCACTTCGCCTTCGCGGCCGTTATAACCGGCGGCGCCAAACAGACGGCAAATGCCGGGTCTTTGCTGATAAACACTGCACTGGCCTTGTTTACCATCTGCCGAATGACGGCTGTAAAACACGCAGCCGGCCTGGTCGTGGCCGGACAGGGCGTCCAGTGTGCTTTCGGCTTTGCCTTCGCGCAGCAGTTCAAAGGCCAGCGGGAGCATTTCCAGCACTGTGGCTTCAATGCCCGGGTGCAGACAACATTCACCGCAGCCGCTGCGGCAAAAAAGCCCGCGTTCGCGCTGATATTGGGCATAACGCTGACCGATGTCGGCAAAGACGACTTCGACCTGTTCAGATAATTGCTGCAGACGTTGCATAGGACACCTCGGAATGGGCGCACATTCTACTGAGCGCCGAGGCAGGCCAGCAAGAGGGGGAACCGGGTTTATTTTTGGCGCAAAGGCAGCAATGACGGGGGCTGTGGCGCCACAGACCGGCAGAGGGCACCACGGCTTTGAGTGGCAGCTGCTGTTGCCTCAGGGCGGTTTGCTGGCCATGCCAGGACAACGTCGCCGCAACTCAGGCGTGAACCAACAGCAACGCAGGCGGCAACTACCCGGCAGCCAAGCGGCAAGGCCGCCCGCCACAGTGTGGTTAAGCGCTCAGTGGCCTTGGTTTGGCGACGCCATAACCTTGTGCGTAGTTGACGCCCATTTTGCGCAGTTCCTGCAGAATTTGCTGGTTTTCGACAAATTCGGCCACGGTCAGGATCCCCATGGCACAGGCCACATCATGAATGGAATTGACGATGGCACGGTCGTATTTATCTTCCAGCAGGTCGCGCACAAAGTTGCCGTCTATTTTGACAAAATCGACCGGGAAGTTTTTCAGATACCCGTACGACGAGAAGCCGCTGCCAAAGTCATCCAGCGAAAACTTGCAGCCGCTGCTGCGGAAATGATGGATAAAATCCAGTGTATTTTGCAGGTTCAGGATCGCCATGCTTTCGGTGATCTCAAAACAAATCCGCTGCGGCGGAATCGCAAACTCATCGAGCAGTTCCTGCACAAAAGCTTTGAACAGCGGGTCAATCAGCGAAGCGCCGGACAAGTTAATACTGCACAGGCCAAGCCGTTGCAGATGCTCCGGATGCTGCGCCAGCCAGCGGAAATAATTGCGCAGCACCCAGCGGTCAATTTGCGGCATCAGGCCATAACGCTCGGCCGAACTTAAAAAGTTGCCGGGCGCAATCAGCGTGTTGTCTTCGCCGGTCAGGCGCAGCAACAGCTCGTAATGCTCCAGCGTTTCTTCATGCTGAATGGCCTGAATGGGCTGCATAAAGAGCACAAAATGGTCCTGCTCCAGCGCCTGGCGCAGCACCTGCAGCCACTGCACCTCGGACTGATGTTTTTGCAGTTCCAGGTCGTTGGCATCAAACAGATGGATGCGGTTGCGGCCTTTTTCTTTGGCGACAAAACAGGCCGAATCGGCTTTTTTCAGCGTTTGTTCGGCGGACAAATCGTCGGCGGTGATCTCGGTCAGCCCAATGCTGACACTGATGCTGAACAGGCTGTCCTGCCAGAAAAAGCGGAATTCTTTCACGACGTCCAGCAGGTTGTAGGCCATGCTGAATGCTTCCTGCGCCGTTTTACCATTGAGCAACACGCCAAATTCATCGCCGCCAAGCCGTGCCAGCGCGCCGCTCTGACCGATTGCGCGTTTGAGCTGATCACTGACCTGTTTGAGCAGCGCATCGCCGGCGGCGTGGTCGCAGGTGGTGTTGACCAGCTTGAACTGGTCGATGTCGATAAACAGCACGGCACTGGTTTGTTGTTCCAGCTGCCGGCGCTGCCAGGCCTGCTGGGCCAGTGTCAGAAAATGGTGGCGGTTATACAGGCCGGTCAGCGGGTCATGCGACGCCAGATAAGCCAGTTGCTCGTGCGCCACTTTTTGTTCGGTGATATCAACCAGCGAACCATGCACAAAGGCCTCGCCCTGAGCATTGCGCGACAGACGGGCGCTCATCTGCGCCCAGAATGGCGTGCCATCGGCGCGCAGCGCCCGGAGTTCAAATGTCTGATTGCTGGCGTGTTGCAGCTGACGCACCAGCGCGATGCGGTCATCCGGATTGGCGTAATAACGGCCCATGCCATGTTTGCGTACATCCTGCTCCATCTGGCTCAGTTCCTGATAACCCAGAATATTGAGCAAAGTGCGGTTGGCCGACAGCAGCTGGCCCTCCAGCGTACTGCTGAACAGGCCTTCCACCGCGTTGTGGTAGATGTCGTAATACTGCTGCAGGGTGCGGATGGTCTGCTGGTGGGCTTCGGCGCTTTGCTCGGTGGCATTTTGCAGTCGCTGCGCCAGGCTGTAGCTCATCAGCAACATGCTGCAGACCACCGACAACACCAGCAGCCATTGCCACAAATGGACATTATCCAGATAACCAAATTCGGTCAGCACTAAGGCCGCACTGGCCAGGAAAAACAGCAGCCAGCCGATAGCAAAGGTGCGGGCCAGCGGCTGACCGCTGAAGCCATAACGCAGCGCCTGCAGCAGATTGGTCAGCATCACCTGACACACCACCAGCAGCATCAAATCCAGCTGAATGCCACGGGCGGCATACAGCGGGGTGAATAACAAGGCCGCGCTGGCGGCCAGATTCAGCCACAGCAGCCAGTTGCGGTTTTGCACAATGGCGCTGGTCAGCAGCGTCAGAAACAGCATGCAGCAGCCGCTGGCGACATAAAAAATCGACGGATTCAGTTCCGGATATTCCGGCCACAGCAGCGCAAAACCAGCGCCATTTAAGATAGAAACCAGCAGCGCAAAACTGAAGAAAAACCCGGCGAAGTACCAATACAGCTGTTCGCGGACATTGAGAAATAACAACAGGTTATAGCAGGCCAGCACCAGCAGCACGCCGAGGATCAGGCCGTCGGACAACTGACGTTCAAGGATCTGTTTGCCAAAGTATTCAGTGCTGTACAGCGTCAGATTGGACGGGATCACAGCGCCGTCCAGCACCTTGACCAGTAAATCCAGTTCCTGATCTGCTTTAAAATCCAGTTGCACGGCAAAGCTGCGCGCCTGCAGCTGGCGTTCGCTGAACGGGAAATCGGTGCCCGCGCGGTTGAGCAGCGACAGCTCGTGGCTTTGCCGGTCGTACAGATAAAATTCGACGCGATCGGCATTAATCGATTCGTAGTTCAGCACCACGGCGCCGGGGCGCGGGCTGTTGTAATGCAGCCTGGCCATAAACCAGACCGCTTCGGGGTAGCTGCGCAGCGACTGATTGGGCAGTTCGAGCGGAACAAAAGCATGCAACCGGGCGGGTTCAAACACTAAATCTTCAATCCCGACGCCGGCATCGGTCTGCTGATAATACAAGGCGGGATACAGGCTTTGTTGGTTCAGTTTGGGGTCGATTTGCACCACTTCGGCGTGAAAGGCCTGCACAGGCCCACATAGCCAGCAGCACAACAACAGCCACCACAATTTTATCCAGCGTGGTTTCATCAGGGTCAGTCCAGGTCGCGGGGGGAAGCGCTGTTTGTTGAGGTAAACAGCGACTGCAAAGCCGACAGTAGCACATGGCCGCCGGCAGTGTCAGCCTCGACCCAGCAACTGGCGGAATAATGTTCCAGCCGCAGGTAAAAGCGCTGGCTGTGATATTCAAAGCTGATTTGCAACAAGTCGGCGCCTTGCTCCGCCTGCAGCGAACGCAATGCATCAAACTGCCCGAGCCACTGGCGCAGCAGCGCTAAGTCGGCGCTGACATCGGGCGCCGGCGAGAAAAACAGCAGCAGGGCTTCAGGGCGCAGTTCAGTGTGGGTCAGTTGCATCAGGGCGGCAGTCCGGCAGCAGTGGGTACAAAAGCAGCTAGTTTAACCTTTTTCCTGCTGAATCAGTATCTTTGGTTACAAAATGCGACAACAGCCAGCATCCGGGGGCCGGCGCAGGTTCAGCCCTGGTCGAGGTATTCGCCAATTAAATCGAGGAAATCGTCGCCGTAGCGGCTCAGTTTGGTCTGGCCGACGCCGCTGATTTGCAAAAACTCAGTACGGTTTTGCGGAAACTGCTGCGCCATTTCAATCAGCGAAGCGTCGCTGAATACCACAAAAGGCGCCACATCGTCGCGCTCGGCAATTTGTTTGCGCAGTGCCCTGAGTTTGCTGAACAGCAGCCGGTCATATTCCTGTTTTTGCTGAATTTTGCCGGCTTTGGCGCTGACTGGCGCACTGAGCCTCGGCACCGCCAACTGCAGGCTGGTTTCACCGCGCAGCACCGGCCGCGCCGCGGGCAGCAGCACCAGCACCGAGTGGCGGGTGATGTCCTGCGCCAGTAAACCGTAATGAATCAGCTGGCGCAGCACCGACAGCCAATAATCATGGCTTTGCTCTTTGCCGATGCCATAAGTGGTCAGTTTGTCATGGCCCAGTTCGAGGATCTTCTGGCTCTGACCGCCCCGCAGCACGTCGATGACATGATGCATACCGAAGTTCTGCCCAACCCGGTAGACGCAGGACAGTGCTTTTTGCGCAAGCTCAGTGCCGTCAAAGCGTTTCGGTGGGTCCAGACAGATGTCGCAGTTGCCGCAGGCGGTCTGGCTGGCTTCGCCAAAATAATTCAGCAACACCTGACGCCGGCAGGTCTGGGCTTCGGCAAAAGCGGCCATCGCATTAAACCGCTGCAGGGTGACTTCAATGCGCTGCTGGTTTTCGTCGGTTTCAATCCATTTGCGCATCCGCGCTGTGTCGGCCGGGTCGTACAGCATGGTGGCTTCGGCGGCTACGCCGTCCCGACCGGCGCGGCCGGTTTCCTGATAATAGGCTTCGATGGTGCGCGGCAAATCAAAATGCACGACAAAGCGGATATTGGGTTTGTTGACTCCCATGCCAAAAGCCACAGTGGCAACAATGATTTGCAAATGGTCACGTTTAAACTGGTCCTGCACCTGGGCGCGGGTTACCGCGTCGAGGCCGGCATGATAAGCGCCGACGGCAAAACCTTTGTTACTGAGCTGTTCGGCCAGCTCGTCGACTTTTTTGCGCGACGAACAGTAGATGATACCGCTTTGATTTTCCTGCGATTTCAGCAAACTGACCAGTTGCTCCAACGGGCGGAATTTTTCCAGCACTGTGTAGCGGATATTGGGCCGGTCAAAGCTGTGAATGCTGACAAAAGGGTCGTGCAGGCCCAGTTGCTGGCGGATATCCAGCTGAGTGGCCGGGTCGGCAGTGGCGGTCAGTGCCAAGAGCGGCACCTGCGGGAACAGCTGCTTGAGCTGGCGCAGGGCAATGTAGTCGGGGCGAAAATCATGGCCCCACTGCGACACGCAGTGGGCTTCGTCGATGGCGAAGAGGCTGACGCCCACTTCCTGTAAACGTTCGAGAAACTGCGGTTGCAGCAGTCGCTCCGGCGCCACATACAGCAGCTTCAGCTGGGCGTCGCGCAGCCGGCGGAACACCTGCAGCACTTCGTCGCGGCTCAGGCTGCTGTTAACAAAATCGGCGGCAATGCCCATCGCTTTGAGGCCGTCGACCTGATCTTTCATCAGCGACATCAGCGGCGACACCACGACGGTCACCTGCGGCAGCAACAGCGCCGGCAGCTGATAACACATCGACTTGCCACCACCGGTCGGCATCAGCACAAAACCGTCGCGGCCATTGAGCAGCTGCGCAATGACATCGGCCTGGCCGGGGCGGAATTCGCTGTAGCCAAAGGTCTGTTTTAAGGTCTGATGCAATAAATCTGTGGTCGACAAAACGCAGGCTGCTCCCGGCGGACAGAGGGCTGACGGACAAACAAGGCGGCTATTCTACTGTGTTCTGCCGGGGCTGTCTGCCGGCAAAAGCCGTTGCATTGGCAAAAGCGCCGGTGCTGCTGCGTCTGCTGTTGTATCTGCTGTTGCGCGGGCAGCCCTTTACAGCACGGGCTTGAGCTTTTAGATTAACTGCTCTTACCAGTTGGCTGTCCGGGTTGGGCAGCGAGGAGCCAGATCAGATGCAACAAGAGCAGCTGTTACCTTTTATCGCGCAGGTCTTTCAGCAGATGCCGTTTAACCAGTTGCTGGGGCTTAGGGTGACCGATTTCTCTGCAGAGCGCGCTGAAGTGCGGTTTGACTGGAAGCCGGATTTAATTGGCAACCCGGTGCAGCAAATTCTGCATGGCGGCGTTATCGCATCAGTGCTGGATGTGGTCGGCGGCATTATGGCGGTGTCGAGCGCCCTGGTGCGGCTCGACACCACAGATCAGGCGCAGCTGGCAGCCAAATTCGGCAAAATGAGCACTATCGATATCCGTACCGACTATCTGCGTCCCGGCCGCGGCACTGAATTCATCGCCAGCGCCCAGGTGATCCGCTCCGGCAACAAAGTTTGCGTCTGCCGGATGGAGCTGCACAACAACGAAGGCCTGCACATAGCCCT
>CBINNO010000217.1:0-6783 GCA_966252055.1 uncultured Rheinheimera sp.
TTTCGCAGCTGCGGATTTTGAAATGCGTAATCCATTTACTTGATGCCAAAAGATTGTCTGGCTTCCTCCAAAGATACCGTGCTTCCCTTTATAGCTTCAGCGAGTCCGCGCACGGTCGCCTTTACAAACCTCAATTCCTCTGCGGTTTTCTCATAATCTTCCAGCTCCTGCAAAACAGCTACGCCGCTTCCACTGCTAGTTAGCAGAATTGGGAGGTGAGAGTCATGTGCCCGGCTAACAACCTCTGCGGGGTTGATCTTAAGATCTGAAAGAGGAATGACATCCCCGTAGAATTTAATTTGCATAGCAATGAATTCGTCATCATTTGGCATCAGGAGTAGCACCAGTTAACTTGCGCAGTCCAAGTGAGGACTATGGCTGCAACATGCTGGCGTAAAATTTCTCTGCTTTGCCTCTGCTGGACCCTGCTGTGGCGGCAACGGCCAGATATTCAATGAGAGATTCAATGCAGGATTCTGTCACCAATGTCAGTAGCTTACTGGTGTCATCCTGATATTCCTGAGCATAAACCAGCGCATCGATGTAGACGCTTCGACTGCTGTTGGCGATCACAACAATGGGATATCCCAGACGCAGTAATACAAGATTCATCAGCAAGCGAGCAGTTCTGCCATTGCCGTCTCTAAAAGGGTGGATCGCTACAAATCGATAGTGAACTTCTGATGCAAGTTGCAGTGGCGTCAGTTGAGAAGCATCTGCAGAATTTAGCCAACTGATAAAACCGGTCATTAATTCTGCTACCAGATAGTGCGGCGGGTACTGATGGCCAGTGCCAGCAGCTCTGACATCAAGTGTGCGATAAGCACCTGCCGCTGTCCGGTCTGCTCCTTTCATCACTAGCTGATGAATATCCTTAATTTCGCGCTCAGAAATGGGTTGGTTTTGACCCGCCAGAGCTTCGATAAAATCGATGGCTTCTTTATGTCCGATAACCTCCAGGTGCTCGAGTAAGGTTTTTCCACCTACCGTAATACCTTTTTCCAGGACTAACTCGGTTTCACTCATGGTTAATGTATTGCCTTCAATGGCATTACTGTTGAACGTGAATCGAGTATCGAACCGCTTCTTTAATTCCCACACGACATCCGCAGCCAGTGGCCGGAACTCATCAAGCCAATTTTTTAAACACTGCACCTGTGTAAGAAGATCTTTGGTGTCAGGCTGACTTGGAACCAATTTTTTGATTAACGCGGTTACATCAGTCACTTGGTTTGCTTTGAGAAAGGCGATGAACCTTTCATAACCTTGATTTGATGCTGTCGAATGCATTTAGCAAAAACCTATTGTTGGAAATTTGGCTCAGAGTTTGGCAAGACCACTTTCTGCCAGAATTCGAAGACGCCAGAGCGGCAATTAACCGCAAGTCTAAGTCGTAACAGGAGTAAGTGCAAAGGAAAAGCAGGTTCTCTACCTTTTAAACGTAAAAATTAAAATTTGCGTTGACTTGTTTAATTGTCTAAATAAACTCAAATAAAATAAATTGCGTTTAAGGTGAGCTAATGGCTAGGGTAAGAGTCCCCAAACCAATGGAAGCGCTGTTACAAAGCGCCCCAGTGGCTGAGTATTTTTCTTTGTTTGGTAAGTTTGGCGCCACCAACGAGGAAGGGCTCTATCTGCATTGGGATAAGTTCATGTGGCGGGTGCCAAAGGGTATTTCGGAAGATGCTGCCTGGATCGCCACCAAGTTTGCCAGAAAAGCCATCTTAAAAACGCTGCCGTTACTTCAGGCTGACAAAGAGGGCCAGTGCTTCAGTTACTGCGTACCCGAGTCATTATTCGCGAAATTACACCATATCGACAAAACCACCGGTGGTGGTCAGGCAATTGGTGACGGCACATTTATCACTGCCAGAGAAAAAGACAGATATCTGGTAAAAAGTCTGATGATGGAAGAAGCCATCACGTCCTCGCAATTAGAAGGGGCGTCGACTACCAGGGCTGTCGCGAAAGAAATGTTGGCAACCAGCAGGGCGCCCAAAGATAAATCAGAACAGATGATTTTCAACAATTATCTGTTGATGAAAAAAGCGTTGGAAAAAAAAGACGAGCCGCTTTCGATTGAACTCATCTTAGAGTTACATCAGATTGCGACTTTTAATGCCATTGATAACGAGGCAAAGCCGGGCGAGCTGAGACAAGACAACGAGATTGATGTACGGAATATCTACAATGAAGTCGCTCACACGCCGCCGTGTTACACCACACTCAAAGACCGGCTCAAAGCGCTGTGTGAATTTGCCAACGACAATCATCTGGCGGACAGTGCCGGCAACTTTATTCATCCGGTGATTAAAGCCATCATTTTGCATTTCATGATTGGCTATATCCATCCTTTTGGCGACGCTAACGGCAGAACGGCGAGGGCCTTGTTCTACTGGTATATGCTGCGTGCTGGCTATTGGCTGTTTGAGTTTGTGTCGATTAGTAAGCTCATCAAAGAAAAACGCAGCGATTATGACACTGCTTATATTTACACCGAAACCGATGATTTCGACCTGACCTATTTTGTTTATCATCAGGTAGATGTGATCATCAAAGCGGTTGATGCACTGCGTGAGCACATCGAGACTAAAAAAGCAGATTTCTATCACTTTATGCAGTGGGTTGAGCAAAGCCCGATTTCTCACAAGCTAAAACGTGGTCAGCTTGATTTGCTCAAAGATGCATTGAAACAACCGGGGAAAGTATTTACCGCCAAGCAGGTTGCCGGTGAGTTTGATATCACTGAAAACACTGCACGAAGTTATTTGAACGGTTTAGTCGACGCAGACTTGTTGATGCCAACTAAAAGTAAAAAAGGCAAAGAGGTAGGCTATGTGTCGCCGGCCGATTTGCAAACCAGGCTTCGGCTATAGGCGTTGCTGCCTGGGGGCTCGGTCTTTTTGATAACAATCATACAAGATGTCTGCAAACTGTTTTTCGTCAAGAGCGCCGAGCACGAGATCGACCATAGCCTCAGCCATAAGCTCCCTTTCGACAGTCACCTCGAAATCGTTTAGTGACAAATATTCCAGAGCCACCATTAAACCTGTGCGTTTATTTGCATCGGAGAGTGCATGGGCTTGTGCAATGGCTAACGCATACTTGGCCGCAATTTCGAAAACATCATCAAGTCCTTGGTATAGGATCGCGTTGTCGATGCGGGCCAGCGCACCTTCCAATTTTCCCTTGTCGGGTGCACCTTTGCTGCCTGGCTCGGTTGAAAGAATAAAAGCGTTAATTTCAATTACCCGTGCTGTGGGAAAATGAATAAGTTGCATTACATGGAAGCCAGGCGTTTGAAAGTGTTCTTATGTTGAGTCAGGATCAGCCTAGCTTCTGAATAGACCAACCGTTGTCCTTCTGGAGTTGTTAAATCCAGCTGTTTTGTCGGTTTAATCTTGGGGCGATTAACAGGCTCATTTACACCATACTTTGCTAGTTTATTTTCCATTGTGTTCCCCATCAGCTTGGTCTGATTGTGATTCTAAACCTGATGCCGCAATGTGTCGACTGAAAGACCTGAACTCTTCAAGTGGTGGTGCCGCATTCCGTCGCCTGAGTAAGCCTATAACCCATGTGCGCTGATAGTTACGGCCATAACATGATGAGCAATCAGTTTGGGTAATAAAATTGATGGAATGAGCGAATGGTAATTTGCGTGAACGATGGTGAGCTGTAGAACCTTGTCGTTACAAGGTGCAAGGGTCACAATAGTCGTCCAGCAACCTGCTGTCATATCGAAGATATCCTCTGATGCAAAGGGTCAGCATTACCAATGACACAACCCCATTTCGCCATTGAATCCTTTGACTCCGTCTCGGCAATCGATGCCAGATTGGCAGAGCTTGAAAATGAACGACTATCCCTGTTATCACGACGAGATGCTTTGCAAAAAGCAAAGCCCAACACTCAGATAAACTCTTCTTTGTCACCCAGCGAAAAAATTGCGATTTTTCGCAGTTTGTTTCGGGGCCGGCACGATATTTTTGCCAACCGTTGGCAAAATCAACAAGGCAAGAGTGGTTACGCTGTCGCTTGTAACAATGAATGGGTTCAGGGTATTTGTCACAAACCAAGAATTAAATGTCAGGAATGCCAACACCGTCAATTTAGCGAGTTAACCGATCAGGTACTGTATCGTCATTTGGCGGGGCAACAGGTTGTTGGTCTGTATCCTTTGCTGAATGATAATAGTTGTTACCTGCTGGCGGCCGATTTTGACAAAGGTAACTGGCAAGAAGAAGTAAAAGCCTTATCAAAAGCTTGTGTGCAGTTTGACGTCCCGCATGCTATTGAGATTTCCCGCTCAGGGCTTGGTGCACATTTGTGGATTTTTTTCGATGATAAAGTGCCGGCAGCCGAAGCTCGTTTGTTGGGCTTTGGCTTGCTGGATAAAGCGATGGAAATCTTTCCTCATCTGTCATTTGATTCTTACGACAGACTTTTTCCCAACCAGGATATTTTGCCCGAAGGTGGCTTTGGTAATTTGATTGCGCTGCCTTTGCAGCGAGAAGCCCGTATCAACGGCAATAGTTCCTTTGTTGACAGCGATTTGAATTTAATCGGTGACCAATGGCAATTTCTGGGGCAAATGCAGCGTCTTAACGCAAAGGAATTAAGTCAGTTGCTCAGTCGGATTTCGCCGGGTTCCCAATTGCTAAAAGAGCAAGACGGCATACTGCAAAGACCGCCGTGGGAGCTCACCGCAAAACAGGCTCCTTTATTGCTGCAAGATGTGCCAACGCATGTCACTTTAACGCTGGCAGATCGGCTCTACCTCGAGCTCAGCACCATACCAACCGAATTGGCTGCCCGGCTACGACGATTAGCCAGTTTCTCCAACCCGGTGTTTTTTAAAACGCAATGGTTACGGTTTTCGACCCACGGGATCCCCAGATTTATTTCCTGTGCACGGATTGAGCAGGGATATCTCTCTTTACCACGCGGTTGTCTGGATGATGTATTAACTTTACTCAGCGAATGCGGCATCAGGGCGCAAATTGATGACAAAAGGACTGCAGGCAAAAAGCTGGTGGGTTTAAAACCGCTGATGACCTTACGTCAGAACCAGCAAGCGGCGGTTAAAGACATGACAAAGCATGATACTGGGACTTTGCATGCCCCCACTGCGTTCGGAAAAACGGTGACGGCGATCGGGATCATCGTGAAACGTAAAGTGAATACGTTAATTTTAGTGCATAGTCGCCAGCTACTTGACCAGTGGAGAGAGCGTCTTCAGGCATTTTTGCCAGATACAGAAGTTGGCGTAGTTGGTGGCGGGAAGAAGAAGCCGACCTTTGTTATTGATATCGCGACTTATCAGAGTTTGATCAATTTAAAAGACAACACAGTGCTGCCTTTGGTGCAGGATTATGGTCAGGTCATTGTCGATGAATGCCATCATGTCTCTGCACCTCGATTTGAGATGGTGCTCAACGAAGTTCGGGCGAAATACGTGCTGGGGCTGACTGCAACACCGGACAGGCAAGATGGTCATCAAAAGATCATTTTCATGGCAGCTGGACCCAACAGGCACAGAGTAAAGCCGCAGGCGGAAGCGCAATTTGAGCAGGAAGTCCGGGTCCATCAATTGTTCGACGCAAAACCACTAAAAGTGTTGGCAGCTGATGAGCGGAGCAAAATAACCGATGTGTATCGCGAGATTATGGAAAGCGAACCCCGTACGCTAAGAATTGTGGCGGATGTGGTGCAAAGTGTGAACGATAGCCGGCATCCGCTGGTGTTGACCGAGCGCCGGGAACATGCCCAGATCATTCACCAGTTGCTGCAAGAGCAAGGTATCAAGTCTGTTGTCTTGACCGGCGCAATGACAGCAGCGGATCGCAAAAGCACTAATGAGGGCTTACTGACCGCCAAAGTGGTGGTGGCAACCGGAAAATATGTCGGCGAAGGATTTGATTTACCGAGGCTGGACACGCTATTTCTGGCGATGCCAATCGCTTGGAAAGGCGCTTTAGCGCAGTACGCCGGCCGGATCCATCGAGAGGTTGAAGGCAAAACATTGGTCATCATTCATGACTATGTCGATTGCAATTTCCCGATGCTGCAACGGATGTACGCAAAGCGGGAGAGAAGTTACAAGGCGATGGGGTACAAACTAACGTGACGACCGTGTTTGTCTAGATACTTTCTTAAGCCATCCGGTCAATCAGCTGTTTTTTATTTTGCAGTTCAAGTAGCATCGATTGGGCAATCCCTCTGAACTCAGCCGAGGCATCGGCATGCTCTGCTAATTGGCGCCAAAACCGCTCGGCCATCGGATAAGCCTGGCGCCAGTGCTTACCCTCGGTGACAGGCGAAATGGTGAAGGTATGGCTGGAAGCCATCGCACCACTGCGTAAAGGCGCAAATGCCATCGGCAACATGTCATAAACCGGCGCTAACGTCAGCTCGCTATCACTCGCAAAATAAAACGACAGGTTGCCGGTGTGCATATCAGTGTTTGCAATGAGACGGCCAAAACACCAAACAACCGCAATAGTTGCTGCGTCTTGTGCTGTAATGCGTTTATCTCTTAGTAGCTGCTGCGCAATCACTGGCCATTCTGCTGGCTTACCAACAAATTGCATGTCAACCATCCGCAAGGAGACCAAACCTTTGCGCCCGAATGCGCCCACGCGGTCAAATCGCTTGCAGCTTAAGAAGGTGCGTTGATCCAGTTTGACAATCTTGGAGTGGGTTGCTGCAAAAGCAAAATCCGCCAGCGTCGTCAACGCAAGGTGCTCGGCCAGCAACAAATCAGCCCAGCGCTGACTGTTG
>CBINNO010000218.1:0-6776 GCA_966252055.1 uncultured Rheinheimera sp.
ACAGCAATTAATGACAGAGAATTGAAATTCATCGTTAACGCCAATGCCAACTGGCAAATTAAATTAAGGGGTTCTGATGAAAGGCAAGCGAGCGAGGTGCTCAGACGGCCACTGCGGCAACAGTGTCACTATCTTCATTCCCGGGATGGTTGGGAACGGCAGCCCGGCTGTCATAGGTAAAACCCTTAGACCCGAAGCTTTGCGCGAGCAGCCTTTCGACTGTCTTGCCTTTCGATGTGGCGCATTTTATGGAGTCTTTCTCCGGTTGGCAAGCGTTGTTTTAACAAAAGTGCGTTTTTTTTACTCAGTAGGGTGCCAAGCAGAATCAATCAGTTAGGCGGGGATGTTGTTTTTTTCCGCGCACTCGTTAAAAAATATGGCTACAGCCCTTGTCTTTGCTGGCTTTCACCGGGAAAACCCGCCTTTTAAAGCTCTGTGAGTTCTTCCAGCAACTGGTGGCTCCATTGCATCAGCCGGCTATCACTCTGATCGTACTGATTTTCATCATCAAGAGCCAGACCAACAAACCATTCACCATCAGGCGTGGCCGCCTTGGAACGCTCGAAGTCGTAACCGGCGGTGGACCAGAAGCCGATACGATGACAATGTTGTTCTGCAATGGCGTCACTGAGCATGCCCATGGCGTCGACAAACCACTCACTGTAACCGAGCTGGTCACCCATGCCATAAATAGCGACGATTTTGCCGGTCAGGTCGAGCGTGCTGATTTGTTCCCAGTTTGCTTCCCAGTCTTCCTGCAGCTCACCAAAATCCCAGGTTGAGATGCCGAGGATCAACAGGTCATAGTGTTGCATCAGTGACAGAGGCTGCTGTTTAATATTGTGCAGTGTTACACTGGCGCCGGCTGGCAACAGCGGATCGGATTGCAGCAGCACCTGCAGTTTTTCCGCGGTCATTTCGGTGTAACAAGTGGTGGAACCGTAAAAAATGGCAATTTTCATCAATCAGAGCCTGTATAAGGTCGCAGTCGCCGGGCCCACAGTTGGCGGGGGCCCGGAATTCTGGCCGGCGATTGTAGCAGATGCCCGATCCGGGACCCAAGTGTCAATTCAGCCGGCGGTTTGTTGTGTCTGACGTTGCGCCCGACAAGGTGGCGGCTCGTCAGCCTGATAGCGCGCACCAGCAGTTGATCCGCCAGTTTCTCGATGAGATTTGGCTCAGCGATGGCGTCAGCGCGCATACGCTCAGCAGCTACGGTACAGATCTGCGCAAGTTTGCCCAGTTTACTGAGCAGCAGCAGCGCCGGCTGACCGACGTCGATTCTGCGTTACTGGAATTTTATCTGGCTGCACGGGCAGACCTTGGCTTATCGGCCCGCAGCACGGCGCGTTGCCTCAGCAGTCTGCGCCGCTTTTACCGCTCGCTGCACCAGCAGAAGCTGATTGAAGCCAATCCGCTGGACAAAGTGCTCAATCCCAAACTGGGGCAGCCGCTGCCAAAATCATTGTCGGAGGCCGATGTCAGTGCGTTACTGGAAGCGCCCGACCTGAACGAAGCCATCCAGTTTCGCGATAAAGTGATGCTCGAACTGCTGTATGCTTGTGGTTTGCGCGTCAGCGAGCTGGTCAGCCTGCAGCTTGAGCAGCTCAATACCCGCCAGGGTGTGCTGCGGGTACTGGGCAAAGGCTCGAAAGAGCGGCTGGTGCCTTTTGGCGAAGAGGCCGCCGACTGGCTGAACCGTTATCTGCTGCATGGCCGTCCTTTACTGCTGAGCGAACCTTCCAATGTGCTCTTCCCGAGCAGCCGGGGTGTGCAGATGACGCGACAAACCTTCTGGCACCGGATTAAGTTTTATGCCAAAGTGGCCGGCATTCGCGCTGAGCTGTCGCCTCATACGCTGCGCCATGCATTTGCCACGCATTTGCTGAACCACGGAGCCGACTTGCGGGTCGTACAGCTGTTGCTCGGTCACAGCAGTTTGTCGACCACGCAGATTTATACCCATGTGGCGCAGCTGCGGTTGGCCCAGTTACATCAGTTACATCATCCCAGAGGTTAGGATGCCAAAGTTGAAATTAAAAAAATCCCTGCTGGCTTTTTGTTTGCTGGCGCCGGTCGCATTCAGTCAGGCCGCGGCCAAGGTCGCAGCGACCACAGAAGCCACATTAAAACAGAATCTGGCTGAACTGGGTTTGCAACCACAGTCTGTGGCTGATGCCGCGATCCCTGGGCTGCTTCAGGTGATCACGGACCGCGGTTTATTCTTCGCCAGTCAGGATGGTCGTTACCTGATTCAAGGTGAAGTGTTTGATTTAAAAGATAAATCACACGTCAATGAAGCTGTGATGCGCCCGGTGCGCAAGGCTGGCGTGGAAAAACTGGCTTCTTCGGCTATCGAATACAAAGCCAAAAATGAAAAGTATGTAGTGACCGTTTTCACCGATACCGACTGTGGTTATTGCCGCAAACTGCACAGTGAAATGCAGGATTATCTCGATGCCGGCATCAGCGTACGTTACCTGGCGTACCCGCGTGGTGGATTGCAGAGCCAGACTTATCAGACGCTGCAATCCATCTGGTGTGCCAAAGACAAAAAAGGCGCAATGAATACTGCCAAAGGCGGTGGTGATGTGGCGACCGCCAGTTGCCAGAACAATGTAGAGAACCAATACAAGCTGGGGCAGAGTTTTGGTATTTCCGGTACGCCGGCGCTGATCCTGCCTGACGGCTCGTTAATTCCGGGATATCAGCCGGCGCCGGCCTTATTGGCCACCTTAAGCCAGGCGGCGAAGTCTTAATTTCAATGTTGTCACAGAAAATCATTCAGCAGCGCGCCGTCATTGCGCCTGCTGCCTTTGAGCTGCCGGTGCATCCGGTGTTACAGCGGCTTTATGCCCATCGCGGGATTGGCTCGGCCACTGAACTGGAACGCGGCGCTGGTCAGCTCATTCCTTACCAGCTGTTAAAAGGCTTACCGGCCGCAGTTCAGCTGTTGCTGGACGCCAGAGCGACTCAGCGCAAAATTTTGATTGTCGGAGATTTTGATGCCGACGGCGCCACCAGCACCGCCACTTTACTGACAGGGCTGCGGATGCTGGGGTTTGCCCAGGTCGATTTTCTGGTGCCAAACCGCTTTGAATATGGTTATGGCTTGTCAGTTGAGATGGCGGCGCTCGCTATTCGTCACGGCGCAGAACTCATCATCACCGTTGACAACGGCATTTCGGCACTCGAAGGCGTGGCTTATGCCAAAGCGGCGGGTGTGCAGGTGCTGGTGACCGACCACCATCTGGCCGGCCCGCAATTGCCGGCTGCCGATGCCATCGTCAATCCCAATCAGCCCGGTTGTGAATTTCCCAGTAAGGCGCTGGCGGGCGTTGGCGTGGCATTTTATCTGTTGCTGGCGCTCAGAGCTCAGATGCGCACACTGGGCTTATTTGGCACGCAACTGGCCGAGCCGAATTTAGCCGAACTGCTGGATTTGGTCGCGCTCGGCACTGTCGCCGATGTGGTGCCACTTGATCGCAACAACCGCATTCTGGTGCATCAGGGGCTGCAGCGTATCCGCAGTGGCAAAGTGCGGCCCGGCATTCAGGCGCTGATTGATGTGGCCAACCGCAAAGCGGCCCGCCTCAGTGCGCAGGATTTTGGTTTTGCCTTAGCACCGCGGTTAAATGCGGCAGGCCGGCTGGATGATATGTCGATTGGCATCGCCTGCCTGTTGTCGCCTGATATCAACAACGCGCGCCGGCTGGCCGCGGAGCTTGACAGCCTGAACCTGGAGCGCCGTGAAATCGAGCAGGGCATGCAGCAGGAAGCGCTGGCGGCGCTCAGCCGCTTGCAGCTCCAAGCCGAGCAGTTACCGCCTGTGCTGTGTTTATACCAGAGCGACTGGCATCAGGGCGTCATCGGCATTCTGGCCGGTCGTCTCAAAGAGCAGTTCCACCGGCCCACGCTGGTGTTTGCCCAGGGCGACGAGGGCGAGCTGAAAGGCTCGGCCCGCTCAATTGCCGGTTTACATATCCGCGATTTACTGGAAGAAGTGTCGACCCGCCAGCCCGGCCTGATTAAAAAGTTCGGCGGTCATGCGATGGCGGCCGGCCTGACTATCGCGGTCGAACGTTTCAGCGAGTTTGAACAGGCGCTGCTGGCTGCAGCGCAGCGCCATCTGACGCCGGAGCTGTTGACCGCGGTGCTTTATACCGATGGTGAACTGGGTAGTGATTGTCTGTCGGTGCCTTTTGCTCAGTTGCTGCAACAAGCCGGTCCTTGGGGCCAGGCATTTCCGGAACCGGTGTTTGAAGGTGTGTTTGTGATCCGTCAGCAAAGGCTGCTTGGCGAAAAACACTTAAAACTGATGCTGGAAACTGCCCAAGGCCAATTGGTCGACGCGATTTGGTTTAATGCCGATATCAAAGCCTGGCCGGATCCGCAGGCCAAACAGGTGCAGCTGGTTTATCAGCTGGATATCAACGAGTACCGTGAGCAGCAATCGGTGCAGCTGCTGGTGCGACATCTGGAAAAACAGCGCTGACTTTGCAGTCAGCGCTGTTCGTTCTTCTACTCAATCGTTTATTGCACTTGCACCACCAGCACCGACTTGGCCGGCAGCTGCAGCTGCAATTTGCCTTGGCTGGCGGTGGCGCGAAATGGCACAGGTTTAATACTGTCCGGTTTGGCAAAGGTGTTGTGACTGTCCATTGCTGCGCCCGTCAGCAACTGCCCTTGTGCCTTGCTCACAGTCTGGCCCTTCAGCGTCACAGTCACAGCCTGCGCCTTGTGCGGGTCGACATTGACCAGTGCCAGATACAGCTTGCCGTCTTTGCCTTGGGCGGCACTGGCACTGATGGCCGCTACGCTCATTTCTTTCAGTTGATACTGCGGTACGTCCTGTAACTTCAGCGCCAGCAAGCGGGCGTCCTGAAACGGCACATACATCTGGAAGGCGTGGTAAGTCGGCGTCAGCAGCATTTTGTCTTTGTCTGTCAGGATCATCGCCTGCAGTACATTGACCATTTGCGCGATATTGGTCATCTGCACCCGGTCGGCATGCTGATGAAAAATATTGAAATTAAGCGCTGCAACCACAGCGTCACGTAAGCTGTTTTGCTGATACAAAAAGCCAGGATTCTGACCCGGTTCGGTGTCGTACCAGGTACCCCATTCGTCGACATAAAAACCGACTTTTTTCTCTGGGTCGGTTTTATCCATCACCGCCTTGTTGTTGCGGATAAAGCCGTCCATTTTCAGCGTTTGCACCATAGTGCTGATCCAGTCTTGTTCCGGAAATTGCAGCGCCGGGCCTTTGACCTCCCAGTTTGCCCGCGGCAAGGTGTAATAATGGAAGCTGACCGCGTCCATTTTTTGTTTCACCTCTGTGGTCAGTACTTGTGCCCAGCGGGTGTCTTCGCTGTGGCCGCCGCTCGCGATCCACTTCGGCGTATTGTTGGCCGGCGTTTTGAGGAAAGTAGTGACTTGCTTGTAAAGGTTGGTGTAATACTCCGGCGTCATATTGCCGCCGCAGCCCCAGGCTTCGTTGCCGACTGCAAAATAATCCACTTTAAATGGCTGGTCGCGGCCGTTTTGGCGGCGCAGCTGCGCTAAGGTGGAATTGCCTTCTGCGGTCATATATTCGAGCCATTCGGCCATTTCGCGCCCTGAGCCGGTGCCGAGGTTGCCGTTGACATAGGTTTCGGCGCCCAGCAGTTCGGCCAACTCAAAAAACTCATGGGTACCGACCGCGTTGTTTTCTTCGACGCCGCCCCAGTTGGTGTTCAGTTTGACCGGCCGGCTGGCGCGTGGGCCTATGCCGTCGCGCCAGTGATACTCGTCGGCGAAACAGCCACCGGGCCAGCGGATCAGCGGCACTTTCAGCGCTTTGAGGGCGCTCAGGACGTCATTGCGCCAGCCTTTGGTGTTGGGGATGGCCGAGTCAGGGCCAACCCAGATGCCTTCGTAAATACCGCGCCCCAAATGCTCGGCAAACTGGCCATAGATGTTGCGGTGGATCACTGTCTCACCGGCTTTGGGGTCTATTTCGATTTGGCTGGCGGCCACGCTGCAGCAAAGACCGGCTGCAAGCGCAAGTGTGGCAGTCCTGACAAGGCGCATTGGTTTCTCCCTTTGATTTGTATGAAGTTTGTCGTGCTGGATAGTCCTGATATACAGGTCCGCTGTTTGCAACACAATGGCAGGCCGGCCGCTTGGCAAAAAGCTCAATAGCCGTTGGCAAAAATCATAACGAAAGGCCGCAGGCAGGCGTTGCTGCAAAGATGGGCGAGGCAGGGGGCGCATCCGATTGAGCGCTGCAGCAGGTGCTGCGGTGCTTTGGCTTTAATTCACACAGATGGCTGCATGGCCGCTGAAAAATTGCTACAATCGGCGCCTATTTTTTTCCGGTCCCTGGCGAAATTATGTTTGAAGTCAATCCTGTTTATAACAGTATCAAAGACTTAACCGAGCGCACCAATGTGCTTAGGGGGTATCTTTGACTACGATGGCAAAAAAGAAAAGTTAGAAGAAGTCTCGCGTGAATTAGAAGATTCAGCGGTCTGGAACAACCCGGAACGCGCGCAGGCGCTTGGCAAAGAGCGCTCAGCACTGGAGCAGATTGTCGGCACTATCGACAAGCTGGATCAGGGCCTGGAAGATGTGGCCGGTCTGGTGGAGCTGGCGGTTGAAGCCGAAGATGAAGAAACCTTTGTCGAAGCGCAGACCGAACTGGCAGATCTCGAAGCCCAGCTGGCGAAACTGGAATTCCGCCGCATGTTCTCCGGCAAAAACGATGCCGACCATTGCTTCCTCGATATTCAGGC
>CBINNO010000219.1:0-6726 GCA_966252055.1 uncultured Rheinheimera sp.
CCTTCGGGTTATGAGCCCGACGAGCTACCAGGCTGCTCCATCCCGCGTCCGAAAATTACATTTGAGCAGTTAATGTAATCTACTGTTTTGCAATGATTTAGTTGGTTGCGGGAGCCGGATTTGAACCGACGACCTTCGGGTTATGAGCCCGACGAGCTACCAGGCTGCTCCATCCCGCGTCCGTCATTGCGGGGCGCATCTTATTGTTTTTAACCCACCTTGGCAAGCTGCAATTGCATCAAAAGTGACATTCGCCGACTGACTGCTGGAATATTGGACGTTTCGCTGTTTTATCCAACAAAATAGCCAGCAGCATGACAGGCTGATTTGCCGCTGAGCGGCGCGGTAACTTCTGTTATACTGCGCGCAATTTTTTTCGGTTGGATTTTGTTATGTTGCAATTCTGGGCGTTGACGTCCAAAGGGGTTGAAGAAGTGCTGGCCAGCGAGCTGACAGCGCTGGGTGCAACTGTGACCAAGCTGGGCTTTGGTACTGTCAAATTTGACGCCACCCTGGAGCAGGCTTATCAGATTTGTTTATGGTCAAGAATGGCCAGCCGTATTCTGCGCCAGCTGGCGCAGCTGAAAGTCGAACCGGACAGCGATGTCTACCAGGTCGCCAGTGAGCTGGACTGGACAGCCGAAATGGCTTTGCAACAGAGCCTGGCTGTCGAATGTGTCGGCAAACATCCGACTATAGATAACACCCAGTTTGGCGCCATGCGTGTCAAAGACGCCATTGTTGACCAGTTCCGGGCGAAAACCGGCATGCGGCCAGATGTCAGTCGCACTGAGCCGGATGTGCGTTTCCAGTTGCGGATGGAAAAACAAGCCTTCTATTTCCTCAAAGACTTTTCCGGGCCTTCTTTGCATCAGCGCGGTTATCGCAAAGAGCAGGGCGAAGCGCCACTGAAAGAAAACTTAGCGGCAGCAATGTTGGTGCGTTCGGGCTGGCAATACGGTCAGCCTTTGCTGGACCCATTTTGTGGCAGCGGCACTTTGCTGATCGAAGCGGCATTGATGGCGCGCAATCTGGCACCAGGCCTGAAACGGCTGAAATTTGCCTTTGAAAATGACGCCGGCTTTGATGCATCTCTTTATCAGGAGCTGCGCGCCAAAGCGCTGGTCGCCCGGCAAAGTCTGCCAGCCGGATTTCAGTTAACTGGCTTTGATACAGATCCGCGCCAGGTCGCCAAAGCACGGCAGAACGCTGAACGCGCCGGCGTGGCCGAACTTATCGATTTTCAGCAGGGCGACGCCACGACACTGAAGGCACCGTCTTCGGCCGCTCCCGGCGTGGTCATCTGTAACCCGCCATACGGTGAGCGGCTGGGCGACCTACCGACCCTGATGCCCGTGTACCAGGCATTCTCGCTGGCGCTCAAGCAACATTATGCCAACTGGCGGCTGGCCATTATCACCTCCAACCCGGAATTGGTGCGGGCGCTGAAACTGTCACGCAGCAAGACCTATAAATTCAGTAACGGCCCGCTGGATTGTGAATTTAACCTGTTTGATCTCACGGAGAAACAGGTACAGGTCACCAGTAAAACGCCATCACTGCATTTTGCCGAAAGCGAGTCTTTTGCAAACCGGCTGAAAAAGAACGTCAAACAGCTGGAAAAATGGGCCAAACGGGAAGGGATCTGCTGTTACCGTCTGTATGATGCGGACATCCCTGAATACAACGTGGCGGTCGACTGGTACGACGGTGAAGTAGTGGTGCACGAATATGCCGCACCTTCGACCGTGGATGCCGATATTGCGCAAAAGCGTCTGTTTGATGTGGTGAATCTGGTCCCTCAGGTACTGGGCATCAGCACCGAGGCATTGGTGCTGAAGGTTCGCGAAAAGCAAAAAGGCAAAGAGCAGTATCAGGCGCTCGCCAAAGCCGGACAATACAAAACCATCAGCGAATATGGCGCGAAGTTCCTGGTGAATTTACGCGATTATCTCGATACCGGACTCTTTCTGGACCACCGGCTGACCCGCCGTGCCATCGGTCAGCAAATTAAAGACAAGTCGGTGCTGAATCTGTTTGCCTATACCGGCACCGCCTCAGTGCACGCAGCGCTGGGTGGTGCCCGTTCGGTCACCACAGTCGACATGTCCAACACTTATCTGGACTGGGCTAAACGCAACTTTGCCGTCAATGATCTGGCCGGCAAACAATATCAGTTTGTCCAGGCTAACGTGCTGGAGTGGCTGGCCGATTGCCGCAATCAGTTTGATTTGATTTTTGTCGACCCGCCGACCTTCTCCAACTCGAAGCGAATGGAAGATACC
Source organism: uncultured Rheinheimera sp. (assembly GCA_966252055.1). Taxonomy (GTDB): domain Bacteria; phylum Pseudomonadota; class Gammaproteobacteria; order Enterobacterales; family Alteromonadaceae; genus Pararheinheimera. Next base: position 2,286 of record CBINNO010000219.1, read on the forward strand.
TGGGATGTGCAGCGCGATCATGTCCAACTGCTCAATATGCTGAGCAAACTGGTCGCGCCGGGCGGCAAAGTAATTTTTTCCAACAACAAACGCAAATTTAAGCTGGAACGCGAGCTGCTCGAAACCGCCGGCTGGCGCATCAAAGACGTCAGTCAGGCATCATTGCCGGAAGATTTCAAACGCAACCCGCAAATTCACGTGTGTTTTGAGCTGGAGCGCTGATGCTGATTTTGTACAGTACCTGGGGCTGTCACTTGTGTGAGCAGGCAGCACAGTTGTTACAGGAAGCCGGTTTGGTGTTTCGTGAAGTCGATATCGTCGACTCGCCTGTGCATTTTGCGCTTTACCGCAGCGAGATTCCGGTACTGTGCGACGGTGCGCGTGAGCTTAAATGGCCATTTGATGCCGCAGAGCTACAGGCCTTTGTCGGTCAACACTGTTAGCATTTTTTAGCAGTTTTTTTCAGGAACAATGAAGTGGAATTACTCAGATTTCAACAGGCTTGTCTGGCCTTTGGCACTCACCCGGTGCTGGACCATGTCGATTTCAGTCTGTTTGCCGGCGAGCGGGTTTGTCTGGTGGGCCGAAATGGCGCCGGCAAATCTTCGCTGCTTAAAGTGCTGACCGGCCAGCAGGTGCTGGATGACGGACAAGTGGTCAAAGAAAACAATGTGGTGCTTGCCAGATTGGAGCAGGACCCGCCGGCCCGCGTCGACGTTACTATTGCTGATTTTATCCGGGAAGGTGCCGCCGATGTCGCGGCCAGCCTGGAGCGTTTTTATCAGTTGTCGGCGCAGCTTGATGGTGCTGATGACGCCTTACTGCGTGAATTCGGCACTTTGCAAAGTGAACTGGATGCCCGCGATGGCTGGCAGTTGGAAGCCCGCATTCAGCAGCTGTGTGAGCAATTTGTGATGGACCCGGCGGCGACGCTGGCCAGTTTATCGGGTGGCTGGCTCAGAAAAGCCGCGCTCGCACGGGCATTGGTGTGCCGTCCCAATATCTTGTTGCTCGATGAACCAACCAACCACCTGGACGTGGAAGCTATCAGCTGGCTGGAGCAATTCCTGCAACAGTTCGCTGGCGCTATTATTTTTGTCTCGCACGACCGTGCTTTTATCCGCAATGTCGCCACCCGCATCATCGACCTGGACCGTGGTCAATTGACGTCGCACCCGGGCAACTATGCTGAGTATCTGGAGCGCAAGGCAAAAATGCTCGAAGTCGAGCAGCAACACAATGCGCTGTTTGATAAAAAGCTGGCAGAAGAGGAAGTCTGGATCCGCCAGGGCATTAAAGCCCGCCGTACCCGCAATGAAGGCCGGGTGCGTGCACTTAAAGAGCTACGTAAAGAACGCGCGGCGCGGGTCGAGCAGCTGGGCAAGGTCGATTTTGCCATCGAACAGGCGGCCAAATCCGGCAAACTGGTGTTTGAAGGGAAAAAGCTACAGCTGAAGTTCGGCGGCGCGCCATTGCTGCAGGATTTCGACCTATTGCTGATGCGGGGCGACCGCGTTGCTTTGGTCGGGCCAAATGGCGTCGGTAAATCGAGCCTGATTAAAGTGCTGCTGGGCGAATACCGCGTCGACGGTGGTGAAGTCAAACGCGGGACTAACCTCGAAGTTGCTTATTTTGACCAGCATCGTATCGCGCTGGATCTGGACGCGACGGTGCAGGATAACGTGGCAGAGGGCCGCCAGGAAATCAGCATGAACGGCCAAAGCCGCCATGTGCTGAGTTACCTGCAGGATTTCCTGTTTGCGCCCGCGCGGGCCCGTACACCAGTTCGCGCCTTGTCTGGCGGCGAGAAAAACCGGCTGTTACTGGCAAAATTGTTCGCTAAACCGAGCAATCTGCTGATCCTCGATGAACCGACCAACGATCTCGACGTTGAAACCCTTGAGCTGTTAGAAGATATTCTGCAGCAATATCAAGGCACTGTGATTCTGGTCAGTCACGACCGGGAGTTTGTCAATAACACCGTCACCAGTTCCCTGTGGTTTGCCGGTGCCGGTAAAATTCATGAAATCGCCGGTGGCTACAGCGAAGTGCAGGCTTATCAACAGCTGATGCAAAGTAAAGCGGAAGCGAAAAAAAGCCAGCCTGAACAAATCATTACAAAACCGGCGGAGCAATCTGCGGCACAGGCTTCTGCTTCGGCGCCGAAGAAGTTATCATACAAAGAGAAACGCGAACTGGAGCAGTTACCGGCTTTGATCGAAAGCCTGGACGAACAGCTCAGTGCATTACAGACGCAGGTCAATGATCCGGACTTCTTCCGCCAGAACGCCGATGTCACCACAGCGCTATTGAACCAATTGCATGAGACCGAGTCGAAGCTCGCGCACGCTTATGAGCGTTGGGAACAATTAGAAGCATTAAACCAGCAGTAGCAGGGGATTTGAATGAAATTTTCGCCGTTGTTTGTCGCCATGGTACCGGCCGTGTTGGCCTTTACGGGGCAGGCAGCCACTTATCAGGTTGTAGAGCTGGGCCCAATTGATGGCTACAAATCCAGTTTCGCAGCCGGCATCAATAACAACAATCAGGTGATTGGTAATTTAAGCAATAAATTCAATTACCCTGTCGATGTCAGCGCAGTAGATTTTACCAGTGCTCTCTTTGTAAATAATCTTACAGCAGCTGAGATTGAAGACACCAAGAAGGGCAATATCAGCAGTAAGGCACTGAGTTTACTGCTGATTTATCTGCAAGATGGTTCGTCAGATTATACGACTCAGCGGTTTGCTGCGACTTTCCCCGTACGGCTGGATACAAAGCAATTTATCCGCGTCAGGGACAATGCTGCACAGCAAACAAATAACGAGTATCTGGTCGGGATTAATGATCTCAATCAGATGGTTGGTTATGCATCTGCACCTTTTACACGCCAGACCTTCACACCCGCCGCTACAGACACAACGCCAAACCCTACAGCTTTCCAGCTTTGGGTTCCTGACTCCATGTATCTGGCAGGCGTTGTTTTCACGGCGCAGGGTAAATATGTACTGACCCCAAGCTACACCAGTTTTGGTGGCGGTTACAGTGTCGGCCGTGCGATGAACAATACAGGTAAGATTATTGGCTACGGCAGTTCAGGAATGTCAGCTGAAACAGAAGCTGGGATCACCACAGCCTGTGATGGTAAAACGTTACCTGTTGCGCTCTGTTACTATCGCAGCGCGTTGTCAGGAAACTATCAGACATCTGGCATGGTGTGGCAACTTGACGCCAATGGTCAGCCTGGAGCCCCGCAATTACTGGGTTATCTGGGCGACAAAAACAGTGGTAAACCTCACACGAGGACTGACTACCCAGCGGTGGTTTATGACAGCACACCGAACGATGTAAATGATCTGGGGCTGATCGTGGGTTCATCCATGTATTCCAACAGCGACGATATTCGCTTTTACCAGTACCCTGGAACCTACACTGGCAGAGATTTGGTTTACAACGCTTACCATGCAGCCATTTTTGATGGTACCGAGGTGAAATCGCTGATTGACCCGAAAGAGTGGGAAGCGAGTTCCGCGACGTCGGTTAACAACAAAAACCTTGTAACAGGTTACGCCTCGAAATATATCAACAGTGTACTGCGCCAGCGGTTCTTCATCTACGACTACAACACGCAAAAGCTGACATTCCCGGCAGATCTGTTCTCGTCGGCGTCGACAGTGCCTGAAGCTATCAACGATAACAATGTGGTAGTGGGGACTACCGAGAGCTTTACTCCGGGGACAACCACAAGACGTAATGTCGGTTTTGTCTACGACGCTACAGGGAATAAGTTTAATTTAATCAATGATTTAATTGGCTGCAATTCAACTTACAATATCGTCAGTGCGGTTGATATCAACGAGAAAAACGTGATAGTCGCAACAGCGGTCAAAGAAGTCGATCGCCGTGACAGTAAAGGTGAGCTGATACTGGACAATGCCGGTAACGTGTTAAAAGAAGAGATTGCCGTTGCAGTACAGCTCAACCCAATCCCTAACGGGACAGTGGATAATTGTGCCAATCCGGAGGAAACCACTTACGAACGTAAGGGCGGTACTACGGGGCATTGGACGCTACTGTTGCTGCCGCTGCTTGGCCTGCGTCGACGGAAAGCCTGATCCGTTACTACATAAACCCCGCTTAGGCCTGTTTCTACTGCACAAATCCCCCGGTTTTCACCGGGGGATTTTTTTGAACCATTCCCAAGACGCCTGACCTCATCCCGACCTTTTGTTTCAGATGTTGCAGTAATAACAGCGTACGCACCGAAACTGTTGTTTGGGACGGTGATGAGAAGTCTGGTTCAGACTACAAAGCATCCTTGAGGTCTATCATCTTGCCTCTTGAGCAGGAAATGTGGTCAAAAGACAGCCGGATGGCGGCGTTTTATTTTATATATCAAAAAAATATTTCATCTTTTTGTCGTCAAATTGCAATCAACTTC
>CBINNO010000220.1:0-6553 GCA_966252055.1 uncultured Rheinheimera sp.
CTGAAGATGTCTGAGCAACCCTTATTCGCCATTCCCGAACATAAGCAATATTGCCCGCTGTGTCAGCACGAGCTGGTGATGCGCTCCGGCAAACACGGGCCTTTTCTCGGTTGCAGCAACTACCCGGCCTGTACTTATATTCAGAATTTGCATCCGCATGACAGCACGGTGGTGAAGTTGCTGGAAGACACACCTTGCCCCAGTTGCGGCGGCGCTTTGGCAGTAAAAAATGGTCGTTACGGTATGTTCATTGGCTGTAGTAACTTCCCGGCCTGCCATTTCGTCGTACATGAGGAAGCGCCAGTAGTGCCGGATGTGGTTTGCCCGAAGTGCCACACCGGCAAACTGGTAGAACGGACCAGCAAATACGGCAAAACTTTTTATGGTTGTGACCAGTACCCGGCCTGTGACTTTATCGTCAACAGCAAACCTGTCCCAGGGCAGTGCCACAGCTGCGGTTTTGCGCTTTTGACCGAAAAAGCCGGCGCGCACGGTGTGAAAGTGATCTGCGCCAGCCGCAAGTGCGGCGCAGTGCAAACTGGTTCGTGAAACAACAAAGGCCCAAACGGGCCTTTGTGCATAGTGGTGTCAAAGTGGCTCAGCGCAGCGACTGTTGCAGCTTCGCCGCGACTTCGGCCACCTCCGGAAAACTGTCCGGTTGCAGTAAGGCGGCCAGCGCACTGAAGCGCTCTGCCAGCTGGCGCGCATCAGAGCCACAGATATTGATATGACCCATTTTGCGGCCGGCTCTTTTACTTTTGCCATACCAGTGCAAATGGCAACTGGGCAGACTCAGTATCGCCGGGTCGACCACATCCTCACCGAGAATATTGACCATCACGGTCGGTCTGACTAATGCCGTGCTGCCAAGTGGCAGGCCACAGACCGCACGCAGATGATTTTCAAACTGGCAGGTGTCGGCACCTTGTTGTGTCCAGTGGCCTGAGTTGTGCACCCGCGGCGCAATTTCGTTGACGAGCAACTGGTCGCCGACCTGGAAAAACTCCAATGCCAGCACGCCCACATAATTGAGCTCATTGGCGACGGCATCAAACATCTGCTTGGCTTGTTGGTGCAAAGACGCATCGGCTTCCATGGCTGTCGAGACGGCCAACACGCCATTGACGTGGTGGTTTTCGGTCAGCGGATAGACCACGGTTTCACCTTTGGCATTACGCGCACCGACCAGACTGACTTCACGGTCAAAGCGCACAAACTGTTCGGCGACTATGGCTTGTGGCAACGTGTGGTCGGCGCCCGCCATAAAGGCTGCGATGTCTGCCCAGATTGCGGCGGCATCTGCTGCAGTTTTCAGTCGCCACTGACCTTTGCCGTCGTAGCCGGCCAACGCGCTTTTCAGCACCAATGGTAAACCCAGGGCGTTGATGGCGGCCTGAAACTCAGCTTCAGTGCTGACGATGCGGTAACCGGCGTTTGCCACGCCTGCCGCGTCCAGCAAGGCTTTTTCCTGCCGACGGTCGCCGCCGGCTTTAATAGCCCGGCTGTCCGGCAAAAACTTACCGCTGGCCTGACAAATCTCCTGCACCGGATAAGGGATGTGCTCAAATTCTGAAGTAATCACATCAGCGGCTGCGACCGCCTGCTCCAGTGTCAGCGGATAAATTTCACCGGTAACCGGATGCTGTACTTTGGCCGAATTGACATCATAAGCGCTGATTTTCAGGTTCAGCGGTGCGCCGGCCAGCGCCATCATCCGCGCCAGTTGTCCGGCACCCATTATTAACACATTCATCAGGCGTCCTCAGCCGGATTTGGCTGCGCCAGCACCGAGTCGGTTTGTTCTTTGCGGAAGGCGTCGATTTTTGTCATTAAGGCAGCGTCGGAAGTCGCCAGGATCTGCGCAGCTAACAGGCCGGCATTGGCGGCGCCGGCGTCCCCAATGGCCAGCGTGCCGACAGCGACGCCTTTGGGCATTTGCACGATAGATAGCAGCGAATCCAGCCCTTTTAATGCTTTGGATTGCACTGGTACGCCCAGCACTGGCAGCGACGTAAAGGCGGCGGCCATGCCTGGCAGATGGGCAGCGCCACCGGCGCCGGCGATAATGACTTTGAGGCCCTTGCTTGCGGCATTGCCGGCATATTCAGCCAGTAAATGAGGCGTGCGGTGCGCTGAAACCACTGTGGTTTCGTAAGCGATGCCGAATCTGTCCAACATATCTGCTGCATTTTTCATGGTGGGCCAGTCTGATTTGGAGCCCATGATGATACCGACTTTCATTGCTGTTTCCTCAAAACCGCCAGGAGCTGGCATAATGGGCGCCATTATAGCCATCGCGGCCTGAACAGGAAAATTTTTCACCAGTGCGGAGTCGGTATGAACGTTGATAAAGCAGCGGTTAAAGCCTTTTTATTGCAGTTGCAGGACCAGATCTGTGCGGCGCTGGAGCAGTCTGATGGCAAAGCAGGCTTTGTCGAAGACCGCTGGGACAGAGCCGAAGGCGGCGGCGGTCGTTCGCGGGTGTTGACCGGCGGCGCTGTATTTGAGCAAGCCGGCGTGAACTTCTCCCATGTGTTTGGTGACAAAATGCCGGCATCGGCCACCGCGCACCGGCCAGAGCTGGCGGGACGTTGTTTTGAGGCGATGGGCGTGTCGTTGGTGATTCATCCGCAAAATCCACATGTGCCCACCAGTCACGCCAATGTGCGGTTTTTTATCGCCGAAAAAGAGGGAGAAGCACCGGTCTGGTGGTTTGGCGGTGGCTTTGATTTAACGCCTTTTTATCCGGTTGAAGCGGACGTCCGGCACTGGCATCAGGTGGCGTTTGATTTATGCGAACCTTTTGGGGCTGACGTCTATCCGAAATACAAAGCCTGGTGCGATGAATACTTTTATCTGAAACACCGGGGCGAAACCCGCGGTGTTGGCGGTTTGTTCTTCGATGATCTGAATCAGTGGGGCTTTGAACGCAGCTTCGCTTTTATGCAGGCCGTCGGCGAAGGTTTTTGCCCGGCCTATCTCCCGATTGTCGAGCGGCGCAAAATGACGCCTTATGGCGACCACGAGCGCCAGTTCCAGCTGTATCGTCGTGGCCGTTACGTCGAATTTAATCTGGTGTTTGACCGCGGCACTCTGTTTGGTCTGCAAAGTGGTGGCCGCACCGAATCGATTCTGATGTCGATGCCGCCGCTGGTGCGCTGGCAGTATGGCTATCAGCCGGCAGCCGGTACACCGGAAGCTTTGTTGTATGAACGTTATCTAAAACCGCAGGACTGGTTGGGTGTTGCGGCAAGCCAAGGCAGTCTGTGACTGCGCTTTTTAAGGAAAACCGAATGCAAAATCTGCACGTTTTGTTGCTCTGTGGCGGCGGCAGCGCTGAACATGAAGTGTCGCTGCGCAGTGCCAATTTTCTGCAGCAACAACTGGAGTCTATCGACGGTGTCAGCCTGACCCGGGTGGAAATATTGCCGGATTATTGGCAAAGCAGTGACGGCCGGCGTTGTGCGCTGGGTCTGGACCAGATGCTGGTGTTCACCGATGCAGAGGGTTGCCGGCAGCAGCAGAAAATTGATTTTGTGGTGCCTTGTATTCACGGCTATCCGGGTGAGACCGGCGATATTCAGTCGATGCTGGAACTGGCACAACTGCCGTACCTGGGCTGTCGTCCGGAAGGCAGCAAGCTGTGTTTTAACAAAGTCAGTACCAAGTTGTGGCTGACGGCGCTTGGGATCCCAAATACACCTTATTTATTTCTGACGGAGCAGGACGACAGCAGTCTGGCGGCAGCCCGGCAGGCACTGCAGCAGTGGGGCAAAGTGTTTGTTAAAGCGGCCAGTCAGGGCTCATCGGTTGGTTGTTATGCCGCGGCCAATGAAACCGAACTGCTGCAGGCCATTCGCGATGCTTTTGGTTATTCCGAGCAGGTGCTGATTGAACAAGCGCTCAAACCTCGTGAGCTGGAAATTGCCGTGTATCAGTATGGCGATGAGCTGGTGGCCACCCGTCCGGGCGAAATCTGTGTGCCGCAGGACAAGTTTTACACTTATGAAGAAAAGTACAGCAGCGCCAGCCATACCCAGACCACGCTGGCGCCGGCAGGCCTCAGTGAGACGCAAATCAGTCTGATGCAACAGTATGCGCTGAAGGCGTTCCGGCAGCTGAAACTGCGCCATCTGTCACGGGTGGATTTTTTCCTGACCGAAGATGGCGGGATTTACCTGAATGAAATTAATACATTCCCAGGTATGACGTCCATTTCGATGTTCCCGCAAATGCTGGCCCATCATGGCCACAATTTCACGGAATATCTGCAGCAGATCCTGGCGCGTCGCCAATAGCTGCCGCGATGTGTGGACCGGGCGCTGTTGAGGCGCCCCGGTTCTGGCGTTATTGTTCGCGGTTAATCATATGCGTGGCCAGCTGCGTCAACGCTTCCGTCAAGCCACCGCGCAGCAGCGGGTCCTGCACCACTTCAGCCAGCGCCTGCTCCATACAAAACATCCACTGGTCACGCAGCTTTGGCGTGACCGGGAATGGCATGTGACGCATCCGTAAGCGCGGATGACCGTACTTTTCTTCAAACAGCGCCGGGCCGCCAAGCCAGCCGGATAAAAACTCAAAAAACTTCTGCCGGATGGTATCGAGCGGTAACGGATGGATGGCGTACAGTTCGGCCGCCTCCGGTGCCGTCGCCATAATGTCGTAGAACCGGTTGGCCAGCAGGCGCGTTGCCGCTTCTCCGCCGATTAATTCATACGGCGTGCGTTGTGGCGTAGGATGCAGGCTGGCATCTGCCGCCGGTTTTTTGTTAAATAGCATCTGAATTAACTTTTTCATTGTGTTGACTGGAGCGCAGGCTTAATTCCATGGACAGATATGCAGTTTTTGGCAATCCCATTGGCCACTCAAAATCACCGCTGATCCATCGCTGGTTTGCTGAACAAACCGGCCAGCAGCTGAGTTATGACGCCATCTTAGCACCGGTTGACGGTTTTGCCGACGCCTGGCAACAGTTCAGGACCGCAGGCGGCAAGGGCGGTAATGTCACAGTACCTTTTAAAGAACAGGCCTTTGCGCTGGCGCAGCGCCATAGTGAACGGGCACTGCAGGCCGGGGCAGTGAATACACTTTATATAGATAGTGCTGGCACCCTCCATGGCGATAATACCGATGGGGCTGGTCTGGTCAGCGATTTACAGCGTCTTGAGGTCCGTCTTGCTGGCGCCAACGTGTTGCTGCTCGGCGCTGGTGGCGCCTGTCGCGGTGTCATTGGCCCATTGTTGGCCGCTGGGGTACAGCTTATCCATGTCGCGAACCGTACAGCAGAGAAAGCGGTGACCGTCGCGCAGACATTTACTGGTCCGGTGCAGGCGTCGGGGTATGACGATATTCCCAAAGAGCGTTGGCATCTGATCATCAATGCCACCTCATCTGGCCTGGAGCAAAGCCGGCCGCCACTGCATGAACAGCATCTGGAATACTGTGAGCTGGCTTACGATATGTTGTATGGCAAGGTACCTACTCCTTTCTTATCCTGGTGTGACAGGCAGGGTGTCCCACAAACGGCCGACGGCCTTGGCATGCTGGTGTCGCAGGCGGCCGAAGCTTTTTATGTCTGGCGGGGTGTCCGGCCTGCTGTGGAGCTTGTACTGCAAAAATTGCGGGAGCAGATGAACGGATGAATCAGCAACTTATCTTTAATAATGACTATCAGTTTGAAGCCGACCTGAATGCAGTGCATGGCTCGGTGCTGCAGGGTGGCCTTCGGAGCAACATCTATATAAAGATGCCGGCGGGCTGGACAGCAGAAGCCTGGCTGACGCAAGTGCGCGAAGATGCGTTCTTTTGGGAAGATGAAATAGAACAGGCGATCCGACAGGACCGCCTGGAAGCCGATGGCTGTTTATGGCTGGATGGTGCCGCCTGAGCCAGGCCGAGGACTGCCTCGTTCAGAGCTCGGCAATATACTCGTCTTTTAATACCACGTAGTTTTGCGCAGATTGCGGCAGAAATGCGAGTTCAGCTTCGGTGAGTGGCCTGGCTTGTTTGACCGGGCTGCCCACATATAAAAAGCCGCTCTGCAACTGTTTCCCCGGTGGGACCAGACTGCCAGCCCCGATAATCACATCATCGCCGACCACCGCATCATCCATAATGATGGCGCCCATGCCGACCAGAATACGGTTGCCGAGCTGGCAGCCGTGCAGCATACATTTATGGCCCACAGTGACATCATCGCCAATAAGCAGCGGTGAGCCGGCCGGATTCTTGCCACTGGGGCGTGAAACATGTAACACGGTGCCGTCCTGCACATTGGTGCGGGCACCGATACGGATCCTGTTCACATCCCCTCGGGCGGCAACCAGTGGCCAGATACTGACATCATCAGCCAGTGCTATATCTCCGGCAATAACCGCAGATTCATCAACATATACCCGCGCACCCAGCGCCGGCACTATACCTTTATATGAACGAATAGACATATCAAACTCCTGCTGTGCTGCTGAAGTATGCGACATTTGTTTATAAAAAACACCTTTCGAGCAAATTTCACGCGAACGAACGTAAAAACAGAAGTTTTGTGCAAAGTGCG
>CBINNO010000221.1:0-6550 GCA_966252055.1 uncultured Rheinheimera sp.
CGGCTCAGTTGCCGGCTCAGCGACAACGATGACTGTCTGGACGCACTGTTTGTCACTTATCCGGCCGGCATGTGGCAACCTCAGCCTGGCTTTTATTATGCGGTGGAAGTGATGCGCGATAGCGCCGGCCAGGCGTCGATGTGCAGCGAAATGGCCGGCGGCGAGCTTTTGTGTTTAAGCCAGCTCAATCTGCCGGACGGTACTGATTTCAGTATCGACCTGGCCCACGTGTTTATTTTATTGCTGATGCTGTGTTTGTTCTGGTTCAGCCGCAATTTGTTTCGCGACGTCGAAACGCTGCGGATCAGCGCACTGCAGGAAATCCGGCTCGGCCGGCTGCCGGCCTTTCGTTTAAGCGTCAAATCTTATCTGCAGCCATTGGCGCAGTCGCTTAGCGGCATGAACCAGCGCATTGCCGACTTAAATTCACTGCAGCGCGAAATGGCCGACACTGTCTGCCATGACATCAAAACGCCGCTGGCGCGGCTGCGCTTTATCATGCTGAGTTTAGAGCCACAGTTAAGCGGTGCGCAGGCCGAGCAGGTACGGCGTAATTTGCAGGAAATTGAAGACAATGTGTACGACTATCTGCGTCTGGCGCAGCAGGATTTTCGCGCTGATTTGCAGCTGAGCGAACTGGATGTACGTCAACTCTGTACTGAACTGATTGATAAATTTGCCGCCAACTCTGAACACAGCCTCCAGCTGCAGGAGGGACCGCCGCTGCAGATCCAGGCGGATCAGAAATTGCTGCGCCGGGCCATTTCCAACCTGCTCAGCAATGCGCTGCGTTATTGCCACAGCGGCGTCTGGATTGTGCTGAGCCAACAAGGCCATGACTGCTTCATCGACATCTGTGACGACGGCCCCGGCTGGCAGGGCGGAGCTGGCCACAGCGCTGTTTCAGCGGAAACAAAAAGTGCAGCGGACGGTATGCCGCATCATGGTATCGGCCTGGCGATAGTGCAAAGGGTCGCTTCGCAGCATGGTGGCCAGCTGCAACGGCTGAAGGATGCCGGCGGCGGCGCCATCGCCCGGCTGCGGTTACCGGTGGGCATGACTCCACACTGACTGGCCTCGGTGGCTCGTTTTCAACGAAGCACAGCGACGATTCGCTGAATCACTCTGCTGTTTTATCAGTCAGCTCTCGCTGCGCCATGCCTGGCCGAACTGTTTTGTCAGGCGCTAATACTGTCAGCTTCCCTGCCAAACAGGCTACAACAACTCGCGCCAGACATAAGCCGCCAGCGGATGCTGCTGGCGTTTTAAGTCGCGCACAAACAGCTGGGCTATCCAGCTGGCGCCTTGCACCGACAAATGGGTGTTGTCGGTTTTGCCGTCCGGGAACTGTTGATAAAGCCCGGCCGGCACCTGAATAAAATAAGCCTGACTGGCCGCTGGCCCAAAACGGCTCAGATCGGCACAGCTTTGCGCGTTTAAATCAAACAGTGTCACTTGTTCCGTGCTGGCGACCTGGCGGGCAGCTTGCGCATAGTCGGCGAGTTTGTTTTCCAGCTCCCCCTTGTCATCAAAACTGCGCCGGCAAATTGAGGTGGCCAGCAGCGGGATCGCGCCTTTGCTTTTCACTTCGCTGATAAAGCGGCGCAGCAGCTGCGGATAAGTGGAATCGACGGCGGCATAGCGTGTCGGGTCGTCCTGTTTTTGGTCATTGTGGCCAAACTGAATGAGCACGTAGTCGCCGGCACTTAAGTCGCTGAGCAGCAACTGCCAGCGGCCTTCGTTTAAGAATCGCAGCGTGCTGCGGCCATTGGCGGCATGATTGAGCACGGTGAGTTCCGGCAGCAGAAAAGCGCGCAGCAGCTGGCCCCAGCCGCGTTCCGGGTAATTCAGATTGGTTTTGTCGGCCATGGTCGAATCACCGACCAGATGCAGGCGCGGCGCGGGTTGTGAGGTGGAAGTGCCGGCTGGGATGCCGCTGGCGTCTGCAAGGTGGCAGTGCATCAGGAGTCCGGGTAGTAAAAGTAACAAAGTAACGAATTTTATCATCTGGATCATCTGTTTGTTTTGGGTGAATGTTGCTCTGTTGTACATAGCGCAGGCCTGCTGTTGCATGGCATTTTCGCCGGGCTGGGTTTATTAACCGGTTTTATCTGCTGTTACCCGGCGCAGGCAGCTTTTTTGCGGGCCACAGCGCTGCGTCAGTCCGGTGCTGCGGGTTTCAGCCAGCGCCGGATTTGCGCCAGCGTGCGCTCCGGATACCAGTCGCCGTCAAACACTACAGCGCCGGGCTCGCTGGCGCTGAGTAGTTGATTAAGCGGGCCCGCCGGTGGCAGCGTGTCGGTCAGCCAGGGATACAACGGCTGGTTGGCGGCAAACCAGTTGCGGTCGCCCCAGCGATTAGGCTGATCGCGCGCCGGCTCGGCCGGGTAGGTCACCCGATAAATCGGCCGGTCCGCTAAAGCGGCGCTGAAAGTGTTGCCAAGCAACGCAAACTGACCGTCGTAATGGCGGCGACCCAATTCAAAGCCGGTGACGCCATGAAAGTGCGAGCGCAGCACCACCAGTTGCTGCGCTGCACTGAGTTCGCCGTCATGCCACAAGGTCGCAGTGGCTTTGTGGTTGACAAAATCGCTGTCGACCACCAACGCAGTGCCGCGCGGACAGAGCAAATCGACGCGGCCGCTGAAAAAACTGCGGCTGTGATAATACAGGCCATCCTGTTTGTTCCAAAGGCTCACGGTATCGCCGCCATTAGTGGCAAGCCGGGTCTGATCGGTGATGATGCGGCTGGCGTTGGTAAAACCGCGCAGGGCAAACTGGTGGTCAAAACGGTCCGGATCTGTCGGGTTTTCCAACACGTAACTGTTATGGACGGTGAGGTCCAGCAGCACGATATCGCGGGCGTTGATATTGACCACCGCTGCGCCCCAGTCGTTGGTCAGCGCGGCACCACGAGGCAGATGCTGCGGCTGATGCTGGCGGGAGATATCCTGAGCAGGCTGCGACGAGCTTCGCAGGGCGACAGGGATTTCGGCCGCCTGACGGCGCAGAAAATGACGGCGCAGCTCCGGGTACTGCAGGATGCTGCGCTCCAGCCCGCTGCCGGCCAATACCACTTTGTCGCGCTTGAGGAACAGCTTTTCCCGGTAAAGCCCCGGTGCGATGCGGATGATGGCCCAGCGCTGCGTGGCGCTGCCATTGTCTGCCGGCAGGCTGTCGATGGCGGCCTGAATGGTGGCAAACACACCAGTGCCAGGCGACGCATCCGGCATCACCTGCAAATAAAGCGGGGCAGGCAGCGTTTCGGTGGGTGGCGGTATGGAGTGGGTGTCCACGGAGTCGATGGCGGGTGGCGGTATGGAGTGGGTGTCCACGGAGTCGATGGCATGGGTGTCCATGGAATACGTATCGGAATTGTGAACAGCGTTCCTGGTGTAGGTGTCCACGTAATACTGTGGGTGTCCACGGAATACAGGGATGTCTGCGAAACGTTCAGATGGGTGTCCACGTAATACTGGGCCCATGAAACGGCTCGTATGGGTGTCCAGCGAATAACTGGTATGGGTGTCCAGCGAATAGCTGAGTGTGGGTGTCCGAGGAATAGAGTTACGGTGGGTGTCCACGGAGTAGTGGGTGTCCACGGAATAAAAGCGAGCAGGCGCCCCGGCCCTGTCAGTCTGTGAAGGGGTTGCCGCTGCTGGCAGTGTCAGTAGCGTGAGCAGGACAAGCAGGCCTGCCTGGCGTTGTGTCCAGGCAGGTCGCCAGCAGCTTCTCAGTGCTGGCATTTGTCAGTGTTTCAGTAACTGCGCGACTTGCGCGCCGGCCATGATAAAGGGAGCAACACCTTTGGCGTCGTCGCGGATCACCGGTTCATTCTGGTAATAGTCGTAGCTGCCGTCACGGCCAAAACCGAGGCCGGCCACCTGGACCATCTGGGTCAGGTGAGCAGTGCCGGCGGCGTCGACCAGCACGAACTGGTTCAGCAGGCCCTGATAGGCGCTCAGCGTAAAGGCGCGGTAGCTGTCGTCCAGCAGGCCCTGATTCAGCGCTTTGGCAAAGAAATAGACGAACATGCTGCTGGCACTGGATTCCAGATAATTGCCCGCTTGCTGCGGTTTGGTCGGAATTTGATACCAGACACCGCTGTTGGCATCGGCATGTTGTTTCAGAGCGGCCGCCAGTTCAGTGGTCATTTTCAGCAGCGGCGCCCGCAGCTCCGCATTATCGCGCGGCAGATAATCGAGCGTATCGACCAGCGCCATCGCCAGCCAGCCCACACCGCGGCTCCAAATCTCCGCCGACAAGCCGGTTTGTTTGTCAGCCCAAATCTGCTGCTTTTGTTCATCCCAGGCGTGGAAGTACAGACCGGTGGCCGGGTCGCGCAGCTTTTCTGCGACGGCGACAAACTCATGCACGGCTTCGTTCAGGCTGGCGCCGTTTTCAAACAGCTGGCTGTACTGTGCCAGAAATGGGATGCCCATATAGACGCCGTCCAGCCACAGCTGATGTGGGTAGATTTTTTTATGCCAGAATGCGCCGTTGCTGGTTTTCGGATGGTCTTTCAGCTGGGCACGCAAGCGGGCGGCCGCCAGCTGATATTTGGCTTCGCCGGTTTGCTCGTACAGCCGCAGCAGCACTTTACCGCTGTTGATACTGTCAATATTGAATTTTTCCGGCTGATAACTGTGAATGTTGCCATCGGCCGTGACAAAAGATTCACCCATTGCTTTAACGGCAGCCTGATACTTCGCGGCCTGATCGGCCGGGCTTATTTTGGCTACATCATCAAAGGCCTGCAGCAACAGGCCGGTGGTGTATTCAAAAGTGGTCGGGCGCTCGCGTTCATAGTCCCAGCCGCCCCAGACATAATGCGGCGCCTGCAGTTGAAGGCCGGCGTCGGCCAGTTGCTGGCTCCAGTACAAAGCCCGCTCAGCCGTTAACGGCTGCTGCACTGCTGCCAGCGTGGCAGCATTGTCGATTTTAACCCGCAGCGGCCGGTCGAGGATCTCCAGTTGCTGCTTCAGGTAAGCGACAAAATCAGCCTGATTGGTGATGCCGTTTTTCTCGCCTTGCCAGGCCGCCAGCAGATAATAATCCAGTTTACGCGCCTGATTACTGCTGCCCGGTGCCGCCGGTGGCAGGCCAGTCAGCTCCATCACCGCGACATGGCTGTGTTCGTCAGCGGTCAGCTGGTCCAGCTTGCCGCGTTTAAACAACACCGCCATACCGAGCAAGTCGTTGTTCAGGCTTTGTTTGCCGTACGTTGCCAGATAAGTGTACTGATGGCCTGACACTTCCAGCGTGCCGCTGAGCAGTTCAGTATCCGGCAGCTTGCCAAGGCCAATCGCCAGATTGTCCAGCGCGGGCTGATTGCCATCCGGTGCCCCGAGTGTCAGCTGGTTGCGCAGCAAGCGGCTGCCGGCCTGCATCGACAACAAGGCTTCGACATTGAGCGTTTTGCCGGCGATTTGCCAGTCTTTGTAGTGAATGCTGAGCGATGAATACAGCGGGCCAGACTGATGAATGGTCGCGCTGTGGCCGCCGACTTTCGCCACGCCCTGCACCGCTTTGCTGCCGGCATCCCAGTAACCAAAACCGCCGGCGCCTAAGGACTTGCCCACTTTGAGTAAATCCAGCCCCCAGGGCTGCATCTCGTGATAAGACTTGTAGCCATCGAGGCCAACCTGGTGCAGCACCGGGGCGCCTGTGACATTGCCAAAAATATCAAAGCCGTTGCGCCAGTCGAGATAAATCCGGTAGGCCACCCGGTCAGATTCGATGCCGGGGCCTTCGTAACGGATAAATTCGCTGTGATCTGTGTATTGCGGCGGTGTTGTCAGGCTTTGAACGTTTTTGAAGGTCCCGCCTTTATAGACTTTACCTTCCCATTGGCCGCCGGTTTTTTCGGAAATTTCGGCTGCGCTGCGGGCTGGCAGCTGCAGCTGGCTGGCGCTTAAGCGCACTTGCCATTGTTGTTGCTCTGCGGCGGCGAAATCGCGCATTGCCATCAGGCTGTCTTTACGACCGTCGCCGTCGCTGTCAATCAGCTGACTGGGTACTTCACTGTCACCCGCCCAGACCGACAGCGCGGCCGGGGCTTCCTGCAAGCCAAGGTCCGCCAGACTCAGCGTCACCGCCGCATCAGACCGGGCAAAAGCCGAAGGATTCTGCACGCTCAGCTGTGCCTGCACACCGGCCGGCAAACTTTGGCCCGTGGCTTTGTTCTGTTGGGTGTCCTGCGAATTCTGCTGTGAATGACCATGGGTGTCCTGTGAAGTCGCAGCGGCAGGCCGGGGGGCTGCGGGCACGGCGGTTTTATCTGCGGCCGGCTGACAGGCGCCAAGCAGCAGGCTCAAAACAGCCAGACTGCCAAAGGTTGTTTTGGATTTCTGTGCTGCGCCAGCGGCAGCATGGGAGAAGATGTTCTTGCGCACAGTTATTACCTGTTGATTGGTCGGCCGGATTGGAGTCCTGCGCCGTTTTTACATCATCCGGCGGGAAACCCACCGCGCTGAAAAAGGCAGCGGCTGGACAGACGCCGCTGCAAAGATCCAGGAAAATCTGCCACTGCAGCGCGACGCGACGCCGG
>CBINNO010000222.1:0-6504 GCA_966252055.1 uncultured Rheinheimera sp.
TGCATTTCGCCAGTTATCCGGCGACAGATCCGGCCCAGCTGCTTGGCAACAGTGCCGTCGCGATGCTGGCTGGCATCCTGATCGCGCTGACACTCAGTTATCTGCTGCCGACCCCACCGCCAGCCGGCAGGCCCGCATTGCCGGATATTCCGGTGTCGCACAGTGCCTTGCATGCAATGCTGGCGACCGCCTCTTTTCTGGCGTTTCAATGGCTGGATCTGAAGGATTCATTGTCAGCGCAAGCCAGTACTATTCTGATCCTGCTGCCGCTGCAGTACCAATTAATTGTGCAGGCAGGCCTCAAACGGGCACGCGGCGTGCTGCTGGGTTCGGCTTATGCCATTGGCTGCCAGGTGCTGCTGTTCAGCCACTACCAGCAACTTGCGTTGGTGTTACCGTTGTTTTTCCTCGGCATGCTGATTTTTGCCAATGCCCAGCTCAAAGAAGGCCCCGGCTCCGGTGTGGCTTTTGGTGCGATGACCACGATGGCGATTATTTTTGGCCAGTACCTGACGCCCCAGCAAGATCTGATGTACAGCGCCTTATACCGCATCAGCTCGGTCACTGTTGCGGTCGGCGCCACGCTTGCACTGGCGACACTGGGCTTTTATTTGCTGACGCGCCAGCGCGTGAACAAGCAATAACAGACGAAGCCACCTGCAGCGGGCTCAGCGCACTGAGCAAACGCCACTGCAACGATAAAAACGCCGGAGTGGCCCCGATGACACACGGACAAAGCTGCGCTGTACTAAAGCACTATTGACCCTGCGCTATCCTTTGCGCAGGCTAAAGCCATCTCTGATATTTTGCTTTGATGGACCTCCATGATGACCCGAACTGCGCTGACTTCTCTACTGGCAACAGCTCTTTGCTGCACGCTGACAACCACACTGGCTGCAACAGCGGCTACCGCGCCGGCGATAGCCGCCGATGCGCTGCCGACATTCAAATTGCAGGGCAAATTGACCGTGTCGGGCCTGTCGTCCGGCGGTTATATGGCCAATCAGTTCCACCTGGCGCACAGCGACATCGTCTCAGGCGCCGCTATCATCGCCGCCGGGCCTTATGGCTGCGCACAGAATTCACTGGCCACCGCCCTGACCCACTGTTTTAACAAGGACAGCAGCGCACCGGATCTGGCCGCCGCCAGTCAGCTGCTCGGTCAATATGCACAGCAGCAATTGATAGCACCGCTGGCAAATGTCAAAGGCAGCCCGGTGTTTTTGCTGCACGGCACGCTGGACACCACAGTACATGCCAAAGTCAGTGCGGCGCTCGCGACGCAGTACCGCGCACTCGGAGCGGATGTGACGGAAGTCAACGACCAGCCCTTTGCCCATCATTTCCCGACAGCTCAAACCGGCACTGCCTGTAACGAATCGGCGCCGCCATTTCTGGGCGCCTGCCAGTATGATGCCGCCGGCATCTTTCTGAAAAAACTCTATCCGGCGCTCAAAGCGAAATCCGCCAGCGCCACCGGCCATTTGCTCAGTGTGAACCAGCAGCAACTGGGCGGCGAAGCAGCCAGCGGACTGGGTGAAACCGGTTATCTGTTTGTGCCGGACTCGTGCGCCAAAGGAGCAAGCTGCCAGCTGCACATCAGCTTTCATGGCTGTAAACAATATCAGGGGGTTGTCGGTGATGCTTATGCCAAAGGCACAGGCATCAATGACTGGGCCGCCGCCAATCAGCTGGTGGTGCTTTATCCGCAAACCAAAGCTTCTGCACTGGCGCCGATGAATCCGAATGGCTGTTGGGACTGGTGGGGTTACACCGACGCCAACTACGCCAATCGTCAGGGTGTGCAGCTACAGGCGGTGCTGCAGATGGCCAAAGCGCTCGGTTATCAGCCGTAAGCGGCATAGCCCAGTAAAAAAGGCCCGGATGGGCCTTTTTTATTGGGGCATACAAGCGCGTTTCTTACGCAGAAACGTTTTACTGCAGAGACATTTTACTGCGGAAACATCGCCGCCATCTGCTGCAGCGTGTCGCCGGTCACCCGGTTCACGCGCCAGTCGTGCAGCATCTGGGCGCCGAGCGACTGATAAAAATCAATGGCCGGCTGATTCCAGTCCAGTACCGCCCATTCCAGCCGGCCGCAGTCCCGCTCCACCGCCAGTTTGGCCAGATAGGTGATCAGCGCTTTGCCAATGCCTTTGCCACGAAGCGCCGGGTCGACAAACAAGTCTTCCAGATAAATGCCAGGTTTGGCCAAAAAGGTCGAATAGTTGTGGAAAAACAGCGCAAAGCCAGCGGGCTGACCGGCGTAATCGGCGATCACCACTTCAGCATAGGGTTTGTCGCCAAACAAAGTGGCGGTCAGTTTGGCTTCATCAGCCACCACCATGTCGAGCAGTTTTTCATATTCGGCCAGTTCGCGGATAAACCGCAGAATTTGCGGCACATCATGTTGAGTGGCCAGTCGCAGGGACAGGCCTTCGATGCGGGTTTCAATCATGTTTTGTCCTCAGAATACGGGCTAAGAAGGCAGATATTGCTTATGAGCGTTCGACAATGCCGGCAGAACTGGCGCCACCGCTGACCTGCACATCACGCAGTCTGGCCGCCAGTTCTACAGCTGCCTGATAACGCGGACTTTGTTGCAGCTGCGCTTCGGTCAGCGTGCTCTGATGTTTCAGTCTGGACAACCGCGTGCTGCTGTGTTGCCAGTATTGCTGCGGTAACTGGTCCAGCACCTCAATCGCGCCTTTACGGTCATTACACACCAGCACCATGTCACAGCCGGCACTGAGTGCCGCTTCCGCCCTCGCCTGATAATTACCAGCCTGATGAGCGCCGGCCATGCCGAGGTCATCACTGAAAATAACGCCGTCAAAGGCCATTTCACCGCGCAGCACGGTTTGCAGCCAATAAGAGGAGAACCCTGCGGCTTTGTCACAAAAAGCCGGATAAACCACATGGGCCGGCATGACGGCATCCAGCACCTGCTGTTTGGCCAACTGGCGAAACACATGTAAATCCAGCTGTTCTATCGCCTCGCGGCTGCGCTTGTCGACTGGCAGTGATAAATGCGAATCTTCTTTGACGCTGCCATGACCGGGAAAATGCTTGCCGGTCGTTTTCATGCCGGCCTGACGCATACCAGCGGCAAAAGCGCTGACCAGCGCGATGACTTTGTCGGCATCCGCATGAAAAGCGCGGTTACGAATGACGTCACAGACACCCCAGACATCAGCCACCGGCGCAAAAGAAATATCAATATCCTGTGTCAGCACTTCAGTGGCCATCAGCCAGGCCATCTCGGTGGCATAACTTTGCGCGGTCGTCAGATCCGCGCCGGCGCCCGGCCAAATCTGCCCCATCGCCGGCACCAGGGTGAATTCCGGCCGAAAACGCTGCACCCGGCCTCCTTCGTGATCCACCGCCAGCAACAGCGGGTTGCGGCTGGCCGCCCGGCTACGACGCACCAGCTCTTTGAGCTGTTTCTTGTCCTGATAATTGCGGGTGAAATAAATCACACCACCGACAGCCGGATGGTCCAGTAATTCGATTTCTTCAGGGGTAATTTCCGGACCCTGCAGGTCCAGCATGACAGATCCAAACATGCGGTACTGATACTCAAAAGATGACTTAGCAAAAGGTGAATTACTTTAACGCATCAGCAGTTAGATAGCTATATGACGGGCGTTGCAGCGCTGCTTCGTCCCCCACAAAAAGAAAAGGCGCCAAAGCGCCTTTTCATCAAACACATCGCAGAACTCAGCCGCGCAGTGCTTTGGCTTCCAGCTCACCTGGCTTAAAGCTGTCGACGCTGATCGCGGCAAAACGCAGTTTATTCATCTGTTCAAGCTGCGTCACTTCATCGGCGCTCAGTACCCCGGCTTCAGCGGCCCTGGCAATAGTGATATCCAGTGGCAGTTTGCGCGCCACTTTGCCTTCTTTTTGTGCCTGCATGATTTTTTTCATCAGCGGCTGGGCTGCATGCACTGCCAGGAAGGCTTGCTCCATCGAACCGGTCGGGTCGTTTTCACCTTCACCGAGGTAACACAGGTGAGTCAGCCGGTCGCGGATCACACTTGGTTTTAACAAGGCGTCCGAGATTTGCATCGCCAGTTCGTCATCTGGCAGCTGATAGTTAATGCCAAAGGGGAACACAAATACTTTCAGCAGCTTACCAACCACTTTATTCGGGAAGTTACTGAAGAAACCGGCAAAAGCACGGCCGATTTCATACAGATTGCGCTGCAGGCTGTAATGTACAAACGGCAGATCGGCGACCTGACGGCCATTGTCTTCATAAAACTTCAGCACGGCCGAGGCGATATACAGATGCGACAACACATCCCCCAAACGCGCAGACAGCATTTCTTTGCGTTTTAAATCACCGCCCAGCATCAGCATGGAGAAATCGGCTGACAAGGCTAAGGCATTGCTCATCCGGGTCAGTTGCTTGTAATAAGGCGCAGTTTCACCGGCCACTGGCGAGCCATTGAGCAGACCACCAGTCAGGCCCTGGAACAGCGCACCAAAAGTATTGCCCAGCGCAAAACCGACATGCTTGAGCAACAAGTCGTCAAATTGCTTCAGGCCCGCTTCGGCGTCCGGATTCGCCGCCGCTTCCAGCTCTTTGAGCACATAAGGGTGGCAACGGGTTGCCCCCTGACCAAAGATCATCAGGTTACGGGTCAGAATGTTTGCGCCTTCCACCGTAATGGAGATCGGCACGCCCATATAACCATGCGCCAGATAGTTTTTCGGACCGCACTGAATAGCACGGCCGGCGTGGATGTCAAAGGCATCATTGAGGGCTGTGCGCGACATCTCGGTCATGTGGTACTTGGCGATGGCGGTCACGACTGAAGGGCTCAGGTTCAGGTCAATCGCCCCTGCCGTCATCACGCGCATGGCTTCGAGGCTATACGTCAGGCCGCCAATACGACCCAGTGATTCCTGCACCCCTTCAAATTTACCAATCGAAAGACCAAATTGCTGACGAACATAAGCGTAAGCGCCGGTCATCCGCGTGGCCAGGTGGCCTGTCGCGGTGCCAAGCGCTGGCAGGGAAATGCCGCGGCCAGCCGACAGACATTCAACCAGCATCCGCCAGCCTCGCCCCGCATACGCCGGACCACCGATGATCCAGTCCAGTGGAATGAACACATCTTTGCCATAAGTCGTACCGTTCATAAACGCCATATTCATCGGGAAATGGCGGTCGCCAATCTCAACGCCCGGATGTGAGGTTGGGATCAGCGCACAAGTGATGCCGATATCTTCTTTGTCGCCCAGTAAAGCTTCCGGATCGTACAGCTTGAAGGCCAGACCCAGTACGGTTGCAACCGGTGCCAGCGTGATATAACGCTTGTCCCAATTGAGCCGGATGCCGACTACTTCTTTGCCTTCGAATTGTGCTTTACAGACCACGCCGGTATCCGGAATACCGCCGGCATCTGAGCCCGCTTCCGGGCCTGTCAGCGCAAAACAGGGTACTTCTTTACCAGCAGCCAGCCCCGGCAGCCAGTGGTTTTTCTGCTCTTCAGTGCCGTAGTGCATCAACAGCTCACCCGGGCCTAACGAGTTCGGTACCATCACGGTGACCGCGGCGGTCAGGCTGCGGGTGGCGATGCGCGACACGATAGTTGAGTTGGCAATGGCGGAAAATTCGCGGCCGCCATACGCCTTCGGAATAATCATCGCAAAGAAGCCATTGGCTTTGATGTAATCCCAGACTTCAGTCGGTAAATCGCGTTGTTCCTGCACGATATGGTAATCGTCCAGCATTTTCAGCAGGGTTTCGGTTTCGTTGTCCAAAAACGCCTGCTCTTCGGCGCTCAGCTGAGGTTTGGGAATTTGATGCAGTTTCTGCCAGTCCGGCTTGCCTTTAAACAGCTCACCATCCCACCAGACGTCGCCCGCTTCCATCGCTTCACGTTCAGTGTCCGACAGCGGCGGCAGAATTTTCTTGAAAATGGCAAACACAGGTTTGGTAATGAGATTGCGCCGGATATCGGCGACTCCCAGCACCACCGCCAGCGCAACGATTAGCACAATTAAAATAAACATAAGATGTTCCTCAGGTCTAAAGCACAGTTTTAACTATTATTAAATCAATAACCTACAGCCACCGGGGCTGAAATGCCGGCAGCCAGATAAGGGATCACCCGCCGGATCACACCGTCAATTTCGACCACTTCGGCAAAATCGGCGGCGGCAATATCTTTTAACGCTTCATTGGACGCCATGGTGAAGACCACAGTGCCTAATGAAAAATGCAGGCGCCAGAATATTTCGCTGGCCGGCAATTGCGGGCAGCTCTGTTGCACCAGCAACACAAACTTATCCAGCACCCGGCCATGATGATGATTAAAAAACCAGCGCAAGTGGCCCTGGACATCGGTATAACCCCGCCCGAGCAGTTGCAGAAAATTGCGGGTGCCGCCCTGACGCACTTGTTCAAGTTCCAGCAAAGGTTCCACAAAAACCGCCAGCACCTGACTGAGCTGATTGGGTTGTTGCTGCGCCAGCAACCGCGTGAATTCCTGA
>CBINNO010000223.1:0-6468 GCA_966252055.1 uncultured Rheinheimera sp.
TTCGTGAACGTGGTTGGCGTACCAGCCGCCAGAATGTTCACACCTGGTGCTGTGATGTCCGGCTTCAGGATGTCATAACTGGCTTTGTTCGGGCCTTTCGATGAGAAATCTGCCATTGAGTTATTCAGCAGCAGCGGGTCAAAGGTCACATTGACGGTGCCACCACCGTTCACTGCTGACGCAATGGCGTTGCCATCCGTCATGCCAACCATCAGACCAGGGATACTTGGTACACCTGCGACAGTGCCGCCCATTGCAATAGGGTTGCCGGCTGCATTGTTCGCGACCAGAAACGCAGTGGCGCCTGCCGCTTGTGCATTGGCCAGTTTGACCGCGAAATCACAGCTACCGCGTTGGATCAGCACTACTTTACCTGCTACTGCGGAGGCGTTAGTCAGCGGCGTACACCCCTGGAACGGGCTTGCGACAACCACGTCACCGGTCACAGCACCCGTCAGGTGCAATGGCCGGGTGACCGTGCCTTCAATAGCGGTCAGTTTAGTCGCTGCTAAACCACTGTTCACTTTGATAGCGTTGACGGAGAAACCTGAAGCAGCCACGCTGACAACCCAAGGTGCCGGTGTGCCGATTGTTTCCATTGTGTTGTTCGCGCCATCGTTACCGGCAGAGACTGAAACCAGTACGCCAGCCTGAGTGGCTCTTAACTTCGCAGCTGCAGCCACAGTGGTCAGGTCGGTCAGTGAACCGCCGATAGAATAGTTGATGACATCAACACCATCGGCAACTGCAGTGTCAATCGCTGCCATGGTATCACCATAGAAACAGCCGCGCTCTCTGACACCAGCCGGAGAGGTGTAATCACTGTTCCAACAGGCTTTGTACATCGCAACCCGGGCGCGCGGCGCGATACCAGAGATAGTCCCGTGGCTCTGACCACCGATCACCGCTGCAACATTGGCATTACCAGCAGCAGTACCCGCAGTGTGGCTACCGTGGTTATCAGCGTCACGTGGAGAGATAAACTCTTGTGGCCGGATTTGGTATTGCGATTTGAAGCTGTTGTTGAAATAGCGGGCACCGATCAGCTTGTTGTTACAGCTGAATGCGGCATCTTCACCTTTGTCACAGATCCCTTTAAAACGCTCCAGCGGACCATAGCTGCCATCATCAGCAAAACTTGGGTTCGTGGGCGAAATACCGGTATCAATAATACCGACGATGATATTTTCACCTTTGATACCCAGCGTGTGCTGACCATCCGGACCGGTCAGACCCAGCAGCGCTGGCGTACGGGCCGTGGTGACCTCTTCCGCTTTATCTTCCCAGACGCCAACAACGCCTGAACGGTTGCGCAGCGCTGCAGCTTTCTCTGCCGTCATGCGTGCAGAGAAACCATTGAAAGTGTGGGTGTAAGAATAAATCAGCCCTTCAGTGCTGTACTGAGCGGCCAGTTTTTCCTGTAATTTTTTCAAACCGGCATTGTGTGCAATGATGCTTGGATTTGATGCGTCATACAGGTTGTTGCCGCCTGTCGCCGGGTTTGGTTGCAGTTGACCCAGCTCCGCCGCTTTTTCCACACCGGATTTGCCAGCAAGCTGGACGATGTAAGTCGCGACTTGCTGTGATTCGGCCGGGGTCGTCAATTTGGAAGTATCCACTTTGACTTCGAAATTTGATGCCATCGCTGGCGCTGTCTGACAAACAGCGGCAATCGCGATAGCCAACACGCTCAGGCGTGGACTTTTGGAATATTGCATTTTGTTCTCCGGATGTACCGAGCATGCTATCGCGGGTGTTGTTCCCTGCTTGCCTGACCGGCAATTTTGCAGATTTGACAGCTGGTGTAAAAAATCCTGACCCTGCATAGTTATCACATTTAATTACAGGTTTAGATTTTTTGCTGTCTGGAACCACCTTTGTTAACAATAGCCTTCGGTTTATTTTTATCTTGTTGTAAATTTTTTTGACATTTCACAGCAGTCACGCTGACGCATTAAGCCTGACGACGACGCAGCACCAGGCCCGCGAAACCAACCAGCAATAAAGCAACTGAAGCAGGCGCATTGACAGCAGTTGAACTGGACAGGAT
Organism: uncultured Rheinheimera sp.; assembly: GCA_966252055.1. Classification (GTDB taxonomy): domain Bacteria; phylum Pseudomonadota; class Gammaproteobacteria; order Enterobacterales; family Alteromonadaceae; genus Pararheinheimera. Next base: position 2,051 of record CBINNO010000223.1, read on the forward strand.
ATCGTCACCGGCATAGACAACACCGGCCGGGTCGTTGTAATCAAATGCAGCCAGTGTTAAGTCGAAGTAGCCAAAATCAGTGAAGCCGATACCGAAGAAGTTGAAAATACCGTCGATGTCGCTGACGTCAAACTGCAGGAATGTAAAGCCAGCATACAGATTGGTCATATCAAACTCGGCAAGAAAATCATAAGCCACCACTTCACGACCGAAAATGGTGAATGATTTCCAGCTGTTGGTGATGTACAAATTGTCGACATACTGAGTGGCTTCAGCCGGGTCAATCACCAGCGAAGCGAATTTCACTTTAACGTTATCAGCACCCACACCCCAGAAATCCTGCTTAATCACCAGCCCCGCGTGTGCCGGCATTAACGCAGAAGCGGCCATCACAGCCAGTCCAAAGAAGACCTTCAACATATTTTTAAACATAATTACCTCTGAATTTTTTAAAGGGTTTTAATTGTTATCGATAGCCGCGGACGACTCAGAGGATTGTTAGCATTTAAGGTGCCAGCTATTGAACAATTGATTACATTTCGTCGCAAATTCGCACGACTGCTGAAAATTCAACCAATCAAGACCGCGATAGCCTGATCGCGGCCAGTAAAAGGCGCTGGTGACAGCAGGCTGAATTGGTTTAAAATACGCGCCCATTTTCGCCAAGGTAGAAGTAACATGTCGCAACCCAAAGTCGGTTTTGTCAGTCTCGGCTGTCCAAAAAACCTGGTTGACTCAGAACGCATCCTGACGCAGCTCAAAATTGAAGGCTACAACATAGTCCCGAGCTACGACGATGCCGAGCTGGTCATTGTCAACACCTGCGGTTTTATCGACAGTGCCGTGCAGGAATCGCTGGATGCGATAGGCGAAGCGCTGGCTGAAAATGGCAAAGTCATCGTCACCGGTTGCCTGGGTGCCCGCGAAGACGAAATTCGCGAAGTCCACCCTAATGTACTCGGGATCACTGGCCCGCACGCTTATGAAAATGTGCTGTCGCAGGTTCATCAATACGTTCCTAAGCCAAAATACGACCCGTTCATTCAACTGGTGCCGGATACCGGCGTCAAACTGACGCCTAAACATTACGCCTACTTAAAAATCTCTGAAGGCTGTAACCATCGTTGTACCTTCTGCATCATTCCATCGATGCGCGGTGATTTAGTCAGCCGCCCGATTGGCGAAGTGCTGGATGAAGCGCAGCGGCTGAAAAACGCTGGGGTAAAAGAGCTGCTGGTGATTTCACAGGACACCAGCGCTTATGGTGTCGATGTCAAACACAGAACCGGTTTCTGGAATGGCCAGCCGGTGAAAACCTCCATGCAGGCGCTGTGTGAAGCGCTGTCTGAGATGGGCATTTGGGTTCGCCTGCATTATGTCTACCCTTATCCGCATGTCGACGATGTCATCCCGTTAATGGCAGCCGGTAAGCTGCTGCCTTATCTGGATATTCCGTTCCAGCATGCCAGCCCGCGTATCCTCAAGCTGATGAAAAGACCAGGACAAGCCGAACGCACGCTGGAGCGTATCCGCAAATGGCGGGAGATTTGCCCGAATTTAACCATCCGCTCCACTTTTATTGTCGGCTTTCCGGGTGAAACCGAAGAAGAATTCCAGGAACTGCTCAGTTTCCTTGAGCAGGCGCAGCTTGATCGCGTCGGCTGCTTCAAATACAGCCCGGTCGATGGCGCCAAAGCCAACGAATTGCCAGATCCGGTGCCGGAAGAAATCAAAGAAGAGCGTTACCACCGCTTTATGGCAGTACAACAGAAAATCAGCGCCGCCCGCCTGCAGGCCCGCATCGGTCGCACTATCAAAGTGCTGATTGACGAAGTTGATGGCGAAGGTGCGATCGGCCGCAGCTTTGCCGACGCGCCGGAAATTGACGGCGTGGTGTATTTAAATGGCGAGACTGGCCTCAAAGCCGGCGATCTGGTCGACGCCGTGGTCGAAGAGGCCGACGAATATGACCTGTGGGCCAGCCTGGTCTGACCGCGTTCACAAGGCAGCCAACTGGCTGCCTTTTTCTTGTTGACTGCTGTTGTTCACTTCAGTTGTTGCCCACGTCAGTTGATATACAAGTCAGTCCGGGGCCTGAAATTTTTGTGGTGCCAGCTGAGTCTCGCGTTCCAGTTGGCGTTGTAATTCTTCCCTGCTCTGTCTGAGCAGCTGCAGGTAGGTCTTTTCATCCTGCTGCTCACGCACCTGCTCCATTTTATCAATCAAATCCAGGTTGGCGGCACGGAACCGGTCCGCCACCTCGCGGGCTTCATAGGCGCCCAGTCCCAGCGCGGTGAGCACCTGACGCCCCTGCATCAGTGAACTTTCAAACAACTCACGCTGGATATGCTGTACGCCAAGTTTGCGCAGCTGATACAGATGCGCCACATCGCGCGCCCGGACCATCAGCTGCAGCTGCGGGAAATGCCGGCGACACAAGCTGACCACCTCATTGATGCTGTCGGCATCGTCCAGCGCCACCACCAGCACTTTGGCGTGTGCAGCGCCGGCCGCTTCCAGCAAATCCAGCCGGCGGGCGTCGCCATAATAGACTTCAAAGCCGAAACGGCGCATCGCCTGAATAGTGTCGGAATCATGGTCCAGCACTGTCGGTTTCAGCCCATGCGATGCCAGCATGCGGCCTACAATCTGGCCGTAACGGCCAAAGCCGGCAATGATCACCGGACTGTGATTAAACGTGGCCGTTTCATCATGCTGCTGTTGCGCCGCAGGTCGCTGACACCAGCGCAGATAAGCATTCAGCAACAACGGAGAAACAGCCATTGACAGCGCAATCACCAGATTCAGCAGCGCAGCCTGCTCCACCGACAACAGCTGACCGGCCAGTGCCAGTGCCGCCAGCACAAAGGCAAACTCGCTACCCTGACCAAGCAACAACGCATAGTGCCAACGCTCTGCTGCTGCGATGCCAAGCGCCCGGGCGATTCCATACAATGCCAGCATTTTCAGCAACATAAACGCCAGCACCAGACACAGCACCTGGCTCCAGTGCGATGCCAGAAACGGCAGTTCAATGCCCGCGCCAATCGTAATAAAAAACAGGCCCAGAAATAATCCTTTGAAGGGCTCCAAATCCGCTTCCAACTGATGACGGAATTCAGAACTGGCCAGTAACACCCCGGCGATAAAAGCGCCCAGCCCGGCGGACAAACCCACCAACGTCATCAGCTCAGTGACGGCTATCACAAACAGCAGCGCCAGCGCGACAAACAGCTCGCGGGAGCCATGGTGCGCCACCCAGTGCAGCAGGTAACCGATGCCATAACGTCCGACAAGACACAGACCGGCAATCGCCAGTAACGCGGCCCACCAGACAAAAGGCGCCGCACCGCTGCCAGGCGCCAGCAAACTGATCCCAATCAGCAGTGGGATCGCCGCCATATCCTGCAGTAACAAGGCCGCAAAAACAGTGCGGCCGGTGGCTGTGCCTGCCAAATCCTGGTCTTTCATCAGCTGCATCGCCACCGCGGTTGAAGACAAAGACAGCGTCAGGCCCAGTAGCAATGCCAGTTGCCAGGACAAACCGAGCCCCCACACCAGTAAACCAAGCGCCAGTGCGCAGCCCAGTAACTGCACCGAGCCGGCCACAAACACCTGTTGGCGCATCGCCCAGAGTTTTTTGGCATCAAGCTCGAGGCCTATAGTAAACAGCATCAACACGACACCGAGCTCTGCCAACAGCGCGACGCTGTCATTCTGCGCAGTCAGCCCCAGCACCGAGGGGCCAATCAGCACACCGGCCAATAAATAGCCGAGAACAACGCCGAGCCCCAATTTTTTCGCCAGTGGTACCAGCGCCACCATAGCCGCCAGATAAATCAGTAAGTAAGTCAGAATATTCTGATGCATCAACGCACTCCTTCAGCGCCAAGCGCATCGAGACCCTGCCGGTAGCGGGCCGACCACTGGCGCAGCTCAGCATCATTCGCCTGATTGGGCAGACAAAGCGGCGCCTGCCACACCAGACCACATTGCCAGGCCAGCTGGCGCATCGGCAGCAGCAATGCCTCTGGGTCAAGCGCTGCCGGACTGTCAGCATCCTGCGGTGTCGCCGCGCTGGTCACCAGCCACAGGGATTTGCCGGCCAGTGCACGCGCGGCACTGCCGTCTGGCTGGCGGCCATAAGCCCAGCCGCTGCAACAAACTTTTTGCAGATAGTGACAAAGCAATGCCGGCGGTAAGCCCCAGTGCGTCGGGAACTGCAACACCAGCGCATCCGACATCGCCAGTCTTTGCTGCTCTTTCGCCACATCAAAATAAAAATCGGGGAACTGTTCATACAGATTGCACAGTTGCAGTTGTGGATGCTGGGTCAAATCAGGCATCAGTGCCGGATTTAAGCCGGCATGGCGGCTGTATGGATGGGCATAGAGTAAGGTGATCATCAGCAGATGTCG
>CBINNO010000224.1:0-6323 GCA_966252055.1 uncultured Rheinheimera sp.
ATCGGATTGACGGTATTGATTGCACTGCTGGCTGCCGTGTTTGTGACGCTGGCTGCCTTTTTGCCGCTGGTGGCGCTGGCAGCTTTGGCGTTAAGCCTGGCTGGCTTTGGCGCGGCCTGACTGAAAGCAAAACTGTCGCGCCGCCCCAGCGGCGTCAGCCCGGCGCGCACAAAAGCGCCGGCTTCCGCCGGGCCGGAGAACAGATAACCGGTCGGACTCAGTAACTTCTGCAGCTGTTGCACCGCCAGTTGCTGAGTCTTTTGATCAAAGTAAATCAACAGGTTACGGCAAAAGACAAAGTCGTAGTCTTTGGCCGGCAAAGTGCTGGCATCAAACAAATTACCGTACTGGAAATTGACACTCGACACCAGGTCGGGGTGCAGCTGATAACCCGCTTCGCTGGCATGAAAAAACTGGCCGAACAATTCATGGCTGTGGCCGCGAAACGAATAGCTGCGGAAAAACCCCTGACGGGCCTGCGCCAGCACCTGGCTGTTGATATCGAGCGCATCAATACAAAACTGCGCCGGAGTCAGGCCGCAGGCAAATAAAGTCATCGCAATCGAATAGGCTTCTTCGCCGGTCGAACAAGGCAAACAGAGAATTTTCAGCGCGGGCCGCACCAGCAGGCCGTTCAGGCGCTGTTTGATCAGTTCTTCAAACAAGCGGAAGGATTCGGGATAACGGAAAAACCAGGTCTCGGGGATCACCATGGCTTCTACCAGCGAGGTCCAGGCGTCGTCCGACTGTTGCAGCAACACCGCATATTCACCGGCGCTGCACTGATATTTCTGCTGTTGCTGGCCCAATACCCGCTCAAAGGTTTTGCGCCCGACCGAATGGATATCCATGCCAATCCGCTGATACAACAGCTGTTCAATCAAGGCCGTCATAACGCAGCTTCTCCACCCGACAACGAAGCTGCAGCGCCCTCAGCAGACAGCGAAGCCACAGCGGCAAAGATGCGCGCCCGCACATCTGCCGGCAACAGCTGCGCTAAGGCCACATGCTGCACCAACCCCAGGCTTTCATGCTGCTGGACCGCCGCCAGATAGCGGTGATCCTGCAAATTCATCGTGACGTCCATCCGGCCTTGCAGGCTCAGCCGCTCGAAGGTGTTGACCTTTTCCAGCAATAAGCCCAAAGCGTGCTGCTCGTCGTAGCGCACTATCACCAGCCGGGTGCTGGATTTTTCCGACGCCGGCCTTTGCAGCAAACGCTGATAAAGGTCTATCACCGGCACCATTTGCTGCTCAAATTCCAGCACGCCAGCCACCCAGGCCGGCAGTGACGGGATTTGTTTCAGCCGCTGGCGTTTGAGCACCCGGCGGATCTCTGTGGCAGCGATGGCATAATAATCGTTGTCCATCCTGAACATCAGATACAGAGCAGTCCCGGCCGGACCAGCGGGTGGCAGCATCGCAGCAGACATCAGATCAGACCCTGAACCGGTTGACCGCATGACGCAGCTTGCCGGCGACGTCGTTCATGTTGTCGATAGTGCTGCTGGTTTGCACCAGCGACTCCACCGTTTGTGAGGTGGCATCGGCCAGTTGGCTCAGCGCCACATTAATTTGTTCGGCGCCCTCCGACTGATGCAGCATGCCTTCATTGACCTGCTGAATATGCGGCGCCAGTTCCTGCACCTGGTCAATAATCAGCGACAGCTGTTCACTGACCAGATTCATATCGGTCGAGCCCCGGCGCACTTCTTCGGAGAATTTGTCGATCCCCATCACGCCCGCCGCCACAGCGGACTGGATCTCACGCACCATTTGCTCGATATCATAAGTGGCGATTGCCGTCTGATCGGCCAGCCGGCGGATCTCGTTGGCCACTACCGTAAAGCCTTTGCCGTACTCGCCGGCTTTTTCGGCTTCAATCGCCGCATTGAGCGACAACAGGTTGGTCTGATCGGCCACTTTCATAATGGTCGTGACCACCTGATTAATCCCGGTCGCCCGCTCACTCAGCAGCGCCAGTTTGCCGCTGACCATTTCTGCCGCCGAAGACAGCTGATGCATCACATCATCCATGCTGTTGACGGACTCCTGGCTGCTTTGCGCCAGTTTGGCGGTTTGTTCGGCCGTGTCGGCCGCTTCTGACACTGTGTGCAGCAATTCGCGGGCGGTGGCGGAAATCTGTTTGGAGGTGGCGCCAATTTCCGCCGTAGTGGCAGCGGTTTCAGTGACTGTCGCCTGCTGCTGTTTGGATGTGGCGGCCAGTTCGGTGATCGACGTGCTCAGATGCACCGCTGAGCCCTGCGTCTGGATCACCAGCTCTTTGAGCGACTCTGCCATCTCGTTAAAACCGGCAATAATGACGGCAAATTCGCCGCCCCCTTGCTGCTCGATGCGGTGACTGAGCATGCCGTCGCCCATTTTGTTCATGCCGGTCACAATAGCCCCAATCGGCTTTAAAATGGACCGGCGCAGCAAATAACCACTGAGCGTCGCGATCAGCACGGCACAAATCACCAGCAAAATCGCCGTGTACATGTTGCGGCTGATATTGGTATGCAGCACCTCTAACGCCTGCTGATAACTTTGCTCGTTCAGCTGAACCAGTTCATCCAGGACATCGCGCAGCTGGTCAATGCCGTCACGCTTTTTCAGGATCATGCCATAAGCGTCGGCCTGACTGTCATTGAGCGCAGCCTGCAACTCAGCACTGATAGACAAATACGCCTGCAACTGCTGTTGCAGCTTTTGAAACAGCTTGCGGTCCTCATGCAGGATGATCGTCGGTTCATATTGGCGTTCCAGCTCCCGCAACTGTTGCTCTGCCAGCAACAACGACTGCTCGCCTTGCTGCAACAGACTGCGGGCATTGGCCGGGTCCTGCCGCAACGCAATCGCCAGCGCCGTCACCTGTTGCCAGTGATCAGACACCGCAATGCGGATATCCTGCGCAATATCAATGCCTTTGATATTGGCATTTTCAATCATCTCAAGCTGGGATTCATTGCTGCGGGCTCTGTCGTAAAAGATGAAACCGGTGATGACAATCACCATCACGATTAACAGAAAACTCAGATTGATCCGTTGACTCAGGCTGGTATTTTTCATTTTTGTCCCTCAATGCGCGAAGCCCGTCATTTTACTCTATGCCGCAACCGGTACAGATGCCACTGACTGTCTGCAATATACCGGAGGAAAGCTGCCGACCGCCGAAATATCCGTCAATTCGTGTGTGTTTTTTAGACGCACAGCGATTTGCCGCGTAAAAACCGGCAGCGCAGCCAGCCCGCAGCGACGCGTCTTCGTCTGGCAGATGACAAATAATGTTTATAAAAAGTAAATACTTAGCGTTATTTTCAGAAAGGAATGTGAGCGGGAAGGCAGCCACTGACGCCAGGTTCAGCGACAACCCAAAGACAGCCGGCGCAACCTCTGGCAGATCATGTCAGCACTAAGCAACTGACCGCGTGCACAGCTGACAGCTTACACACTTGGTCGAGTGCGCCGCTTAGATAGTGAACCGCTTAGATGGTAAGCCGCTTGTATGGCGAACTGCTTCGATGGCAAGCTGCTTCGATAATCAATAGTTCAGAGCCTGAACAGCAGGCAGCGGACTTTGCCGCTGCCAACCTTGCAGGGAACTAAAACCGCGGCGCCAGGCCAAACAGCCGTAGCTAAACAGCCGATGCTGATCAGCCGCGGCCTGGTCCCTCAGAATGGCAGTTGATCCAGCAGTGCGTCATCGACCCGGCTGGCCAGCGTCACCTGCAGTTTCGGGCTGCGCGCCATTTCACGGCGGATGGCAAAATCGGCTTCGTTATTGCGCGCCCAACTTCTGCGGGCAATGCCGTTGTTGACGTCAAAAAACAACATCGATTTTAAGCGCTGAGATGCCTCAGCCGAGCCATCGAGCAACATCCCAAAACCACCGTTGATCACTTCGCCCCAGCCGACGCCACCACCATTGTGGATAGACACCCAGGTCGCACCACGGAAGCTGTCGCCAATCACGTTGTGAATGGCCATGTCGGCGGTAAAACGGCTGCCGTCATAGATGTTGGAGGTTTCGCGAAATGGCGAATCGGTGCCGCTGACGTCGTGATGGTCCCGGCCTAACACCACAGGGCCAATCTCGCCGCGAGCGATGGCGTCGTTAAATGCCTGCGCGATTTCGGCGCGGCCTTGCGCATCCGCGTACAAAATACGGGCTTGCGAACCGACCACCAGCTTGTTTTGCCTGGCGTCTAAAATCCAGCTGATGTTGTCCTGCATCTGCTGTTGAATTTCTTCCGGCGACTCAAGCATCAGGCGCTGTAAAACCTCTGCCGCGATGGCATCGGTTTTATCTAAATCTTCCGGTTTGCCCGAGGTACACACCCAGCGGAACGGGCCAAAGCCGTAGTCAAAACACATCGGGCCTAAAATATCCTGCACATAAGAGGGGTATTTAAAGTCGATGCCGTTTGCCGCCATCACATCGCCACCGGCGCGTGAGGCTTCCAATAAAAACGCATTGCCGTAGTCAAAGAAATAGGTGCCGTTGGCGGTGTGTTTGTTGACGATAGCGGCGTGGCGTTTGAGCGTCTCTTGCACCTTGGCTTTGAACAGCTCCGGTTCTTCGCAAATAAGGCGGTTCGCCTCATCGTAGCTGACGTCAACCGGGTAATAACCACCCGACCATGGGTTGTGCAACGAGGTCTGATCTGAACCCAAATGCACAAAAACCCCCTCAGCATCAAAGGCCTCCCACACATCGACCACGTTACCGATATAAGCAATCGACACCACTTCCTGCTGTGCCTGGGCTTGTTTGACCCGGGTGAGCAGCGCCGGCATGTTGTCAATGAGTTCATCGACCCAGCCCTGCTGATGGCGTTTGGTCGCGGCTTTTGGATTCACTTCGGCGCAGACAGTGATGCACTGCGCGATATTGCCGGCTTTCGGCTGGGCGCCACTCATACCGCCCAAACCAGCAGTTAAGAAAATCTTGCCACGCGGCGTCTCGCCTTTGGGCAGCACTTTTCGAAACGCATTCATCACTGTGATGGTGGTGCCGTGCACTATGCCCTGCGGGCCAATGTACATATAAGAGCCGGCGGTCATCTGGCCGTATTGGGTGACGCCAAGCGCATTGAAGCGCTCCCAGTCATCCGGTTTGGAATAGTTTGGGATCATCATGCCGTTGGTGACCACCACACGTGGCGCTTCAATGGATGACGGGAACAAGCCCATCGGGTGGCCGGAATACATATGCAATGTTTGGTCTTCCGCCATCTCGCTTAAGTACTTCATCGTTAAGCGATATTGCGCCCAGTTCTGGAACACAGCGCCATTGCCACCATAAGTGATCAGCTCTTCCGGATGCTGCGCCACCGCCGGGTCTAAGTTGTTGTCAATCATCAGCATAATGGCGGCCGCTTGCTGGCATTTGGCCGGATACTCATCAATTGGCCGCGCTTTAATGGCGTAATCCGGCTTAAAGCGGTACATATAAATGCGGCCAAAGTCATTGAGCTCATTGGCAAATTCAACGGCCAATTCGGCATGCCAGTCAGCCGGGAAATAACGCAGCGCGTTACGTACCGCCAGCTGTTTTTCTGCTTTGGTTAAAATGTCTTTGCGTTTTGGTGCGCGGTTGGCGTCCAGTGGGTACGGCTTGGCTGCTGGCAGCTTCGCTGGGATGCCTTCGGCAATTTGCTGTTGAAATGTCATCATGCTGTCTGTGCTCCCGCTGTTAATTCAATTCAAAGGCCACGTGAAACGCCTGGCTGCGCACCAGCTTGATCATCGCGTCGATATCGGGCTTGAGCAGGCGGTCGTCTTCCAGTTTGGCGACTTTGGCGCGGATAATGGCATGATTTTCTTCAATTAAATCTGAGCATTGGTTCGGCCGGCGGAACTCGATCGCCTGTGCTGCATACATCAGTTCAATTGCCAGGATTTTCTCTAAGTTGCCTAAAATCTGATTCAGTTTACGGCCCGAAATACTGCCCATCGACACATGATCTTCCTGGCCCATTGAGGTTGGCACGCTGTCGGCAGAAGGCGGGAAACACAAAGATTTGTTTTCAGTCACCAGCGCCGCCGTGGTGTATTGCGGGATCATCATGCCTGAGTTCAAACCACCGGCTTTAGTCAGCAGACGCGGTAAACCATGCAGGCCTTCGAGCAACAAATAACAGCGGCGGTCGGAAATATGGCCAAGCTCAGCGGCGGCAATTGAGGTGTAATCCAGCACCATCGCCAGCGGCTGTCCGTGGAAACCACCGCCGGACAGCGCTTCTTCGCTGCTAATCACAATCGGGTTGTCGGTGACTGAGTTCATCTCAATCTCGACCAGCTGTTTTAAATGATTAAAGGCGT
>CBINNO010000225.1:0-6318 GCA_966252055.1 uncultured Rheinheimera sp.
GGAGCTTTGCTTGGTGAGGAAGATCTGCGGTTAGTCCGGATGGGCGGCCAGTGGTTTTATCTGGCGAAGGTCAGCCATAACGCGCGGCCCGTTGCCTTTGGTCTGCAGCACTGCGATGGAAAGGCACTGAAGTTTGAAAACCCGCAACATGATTTTCCACAAAGCCTGCACTACCGGCTGTTAGCCGACCAACGACTGGAAGTGGTCGTTGCTAATCTGGCCGGCAAGCGTTTTACCCTGTTATTCAGCAAAAAGTGAGGCAAAAAGCCCCGTTGTTGTGCTCGCCGGCTGCAGTCGCTTTCGCCGGTCGACTCCAGTATAATGCGGGGCCTTTTTTTACCTCGAGACTGCCTGCATGAATACCGCTATTGCCTTATCAGATCCGTCATCCCGCAAATCTGCGCCGGTCGCACGGATGGCCGCAGAGTGCAGTCTGTTCTCTTATCCCAAGTACCGGCCCGATTTAACGCCAGCGCCTTTTTTACCCATGAGCCGGGCCGAAATGAAAAAACTCGGCTGGGATCAATGTGATGTGATTCTGGTGGTCGGCGATGCTTATGTTGATCACCCCAGTTTTGGCATGGCGGTGGTTGGCCGGATGCTGGAAAGTCAGGGCTTTCGGGTTGGTATCATCGCGCAGCCGGACTGGAACAGCAAAGATGCCTTTATGGCACTGGGCAAACCGAAATTATTCTTCGGTGTGTCGGCCGGCAATATGGATTCGATGATCAATCGTTACACCGCCGATAAAAAACTGCGCCACGACGACGCTTATACGCCCAATAACGAAGGCGGCAAGCGGCCGGACCGCGCCGTCATTGTGTATTCGCAGCGCTGTAAAGAAGCTTACAAAGAGGTGCCGGTGATTATCGGCGGTATTGAAGCCAGTCTGCGCCGCATCGCCCATTATGACTACTGGCAGGAAAAAGTCCGTCGCTCGATTTTATTTGATGCCAAAGCCGAACTGCTGATTTATGGCAATGCCGAACGGCCGCTGGTCGAAGTCGCCCACCGTATCGCCGCCGGCGAACCGCTGAGCGAGCTGCAGAATATCCGTGGCACTGCGGTGATCCGCAAAGAACCACTGCCGGATTGGCGTGGCGTCGACTCAACCGCTATCGACAAAGTGGGTAAAATCGACCCAATCCCAAATCCTTATGGCGCTGATGATGTCGGCTGCGGCACTTTTTCAGAATTTAAGCAGCAGGGCATCGACCTGAGCCTGCCGCCGGCAACCGAAGCCAAAGCGATTGTGGTACAGCCACCGCGGCAAAAACCGTGGGAGCAGACCTACGTCAAACTGCCGGCTTTTGAGCAGGTCAGCGTCAACAAGCCGTTGTATGCGCATGCGTCGCGGATCCTGCATCAGGAAACCAACCCAGGTTGTGCCCGCGCTATTATGCAGCGCCATGGTGACCGCTCCATCTGGATCAATCCGCCGGCTTATCCGCTGGAAACCGCCGAAATGGATGGCGTGTTTGGCTTGCCTTATCAGCGGGTGCCGCATCCGGTTTACGGCAAAGCCAAAATTCCGGCTTATGACATGATCAAAACATCGGTCAACATTATGCGCGGCTGTTTTGGCGGTTGTTCGTTTTGTTCTATTACTGAGCACGAAGGCCGTATCATTCAAAGTCGTTCGAAAGAATCGATTTTGCGTGAAATCGAAGACATTCGTGACAAAGTGCCCGGTTTTACTGGTGTGATTTCGGATTTAGGCGGCCCGACCGCCAATATGTACCGGCTGCGCTGTAAAAATCCGAAAGCCGAACAGACCTGCCGGCGGCCATCTTGTGTCTATCCGACTATCTGCGAGCATATGGACACCGACCAGAGCCCGACGGTCGATTTGTACCGCAGCGCCCGTAAAATAAGCGGCATTAAGAAAATACTGATTGCGTCGGGCGTGCGTTATGACCTGGCGGTGGAAGATCCGAACTATGTGCGCGAACTGGTGCAGCATCATGTCGGCGGTTATTTAAAGATTGCGCCTGAGCATACCGAAGAAGGCCCGCTGTCGAAGATGATGAAACCCGGCATGGGCGCTTATGACAAGTTCAAGGCGATGTTCGACAAATACAGCCGGGAAGCGGGCAAAGAGCAGTATCTGATCCCGTATTTTATTTCGGCGCATCCGGGCACCACGGACATGGACATGGTCAACCTGGCATTGTGGCTTAAAGAACGGGATTTCCGGCTTGATCAGGTACAGAACTTCTACCCGAGCCCAATGGCCAACGCGACCACCATTTATCACACAGAGCTCAACTCGCTGAAGAATATCAAAGGCAATACCGAGTCGGTGCCGGTGCCCAAAGGCGAACGGCAACGCCGGCTGCACAAAGCGCTGCTGCGTTATCATGATCCGGCCGGCTGGCCACTGATCCGCGAAGCCTTACAAAAAATGGGGCTCAGTAAACTGATTGGCAAAGGCAAAGGTTGTCTGGTGCCGGAAGAAAGTCGCGACGAGCAAAAACAGAAACCAAAACCGGGTGGCAAAGTGGCGGTGACCAAACACACCGGGCTCAATCCGGTCAAAGAAGCGCTGATTAAAAAGCAGCAGCAAACCAACCGCTCATCCGGCCAGGCGGCTTACCAGAAGCGTAAAACTGGCAAACCCGGGGCGTAAGCGTCGCCAAAACTGCCTGAAACAAAAACAAAGCCGCATTCACTGCGGCTTTGTTTTTACTGCCCCTAAATCCAGCGCCTGTGGCGGTAGGTGATTACTGCGTGGCCTGATGCGATCAGTGGCCCAGCGCCTTTAAATAGATATCCGGATAAGACGACAAGGCACCATGTACCTGGCGGGTACCTTCGTCGGCCAGCACCTGCGAGTCACCCCGTTCCAGCGCCTGAAAAGTCTGACTGACCACGCTGTCGACTGTCACTTTGGGCGCATCGATATCTTTGGTCAGATCGGTGTCGATAAAACCGACATGCAGCCCCAAAACCTGGGTTTGCTGGCTGAGCAGTTCCTGCCGGATGGCGTTGGTGAACGACCAGGTCGCAGCTTTGGTGGCGGCATAAGTGGCCAGCAACGGCCCGGTGATCCAACTGGCAATCGACAACACATTGATGATAGCGCCGCCGCCATTGGCTTTGAGCACAGGGGCAAAAGCCTGAGTTAAGAACATCGGGCCAAACAAGTTGGTTTCCAGCTGGCGTCTTAACATGGCTTCGGCATTGTCCTGCAAAAAGGCGCCCGTTTCGGCGATGCCGGCGTTATTAATCAGTAAGGTCACATCGGTCAGCTCGGCGGCAAGCCGGCTGATCATTGCTGCGTCGGTCACATCCAGCTGCACCGGCACCACACCTTCGAGCGTGATGCTTTGCGGGTTGCGGGCGGCGGCGTACACCTTGCGGGCGCCTTGCGCCAGCGCCTGTTTGGCGAATTCCAGGCCAAGACCGCGGTTTGCGCCGGTGATCAGGACAACAGCATTTTCAAGTTTCATTTCAGGCTCCGGTGTTACTTTATATGATGATTATCATATTTTATGTTCAGGGCAAACGGAGCAAGCTCCGTCCGTCAGGTACTGCTACTGCTAAGGGTTGTGCCTGCGTACAGGCGGTCTTTCGTTCGATACTGCGTTAATGCGGATTGTCAGCCGCATAAGTGCTGAGCAGCTGCTGGCGACTGGCGTCGAGTAGCAAAAGGGCTGCGTTTTCATCTGGCAAGGCCCGACATAACTGCAAGGTGCCACTGAGACTGGCCAACAACAAAAAGGCGCGTTCGCGGCTTAACTCACCGCCAGACAGTTGCTGTATCCAGTCAAGATAGCGGCTGATGCCATTATCCGCCACCTGACGGCCGACTGCATCGAGCCGAAACAGCTCTGAACCGAGTGCGGCCAGCGGGCAGCCGTCACCTTGCCAACAGGCGGCACGGTGTTCGGAAGATAAATACAAGTCAATAAAGGCGGCCAGTGGCGCCTGACCGGCAGCCGTCTGTACTGTCAGCCAATCCTGCAATTTTTGCTGGCTTTGCCGGCCCGCATGCGTCAGTGCCTCGGCCAGCAACGCATCCCGGTTAGCAAAATGCGCATAAAAACCACCCTGGGTCAGACCGGTTTGTTTCATCACGGCGGCTACCGCCAGTGCTTCAAAACCGTGCTGGCGGATCATCGCCGCCGCGCTGTCCAGAATGCGCAGGTGGGTCTGTTCTTTTTTGCTCAGCGTAGTCATGGGGTGTTGGCCTGGGTTGTTTATATGATGGTTATCATATTTTAATGCCGGCAAAATGCAAGTTTATTTTTTGTACAGCGTGTTTTTTGGGGTTATCTGACTGATCCAGATAGAAAAAAATTTCTGTTGCTTGATGCTGCCGGCACACTCTTTTAAGCTGACCGGCCACCAACGATACCAGAGTCTGACGATGAACCGGTTAGAAACAGCCAGATTACTGCTGCGTCTTTTGACGCATCAGCCACCTCTGAGCAAATCCTGTGGTGATGCAGTACATCGGCTCCCTTTGCTGCAAAAACTCGGTTTTGTACTGGAAAAAACCGTCGCTTACTCCATTTTACCGGGAATTGACGTGCTGCAGTTTCGTCTGTCGCTGGTGTCCGGCGGGGCCGAAGTGTTAGCATAGCGGCCGTTTTGCCCGGAGCCGATATGAACTGGTCTGTTGAACGTATCCCTTTGCACTGGCGCGCTTTTCTGGCGGGGGCCTGTGTCTATTTGTTGTATCCTTTTGCGCATGCGCCGGCCTGGTTGTGGCAGTCACTTGGCCAGACCGAAGCCGAGAGCGCGGCTGCGCTGGCGCCGGTTTTGTCTTTTCATACCAAATATGGCGACAGCGCATTGCCGGCGCTCAATGCACAGCTTGAGCTGAATAAACTGCGGGATTATGAGCAGAGCCTGATGGCCGAAAATGCTGATTTTGCCGATCAGGACCGTGATGAAAACTGGGCTGAGGCCACCGAGTTTATGATTGCCCATGTCACCCAGAATGTCAGTGACAATACCCTGCGTATTTATGACAGTGAATGTCGGAACAACCTGTGCCGTATTGAGATTGCTGCCCCTGACGGCCTGACGGCAGAGTTTCGCACTCAGGTGTTGAAACTGGCGGCGACGCTAAAAACCGGCGATCTGGAATTTCACGACTTAAAAGAAGGCAATGACCGGCTGATGTTGGAGCTCAAATCGGATAAACGACTGAAATATGGCTATTTTGCTGAGCGCAAACTGCAGCCTGCTGAACTGGAAATCTGGCGTGAACAGGTGAAAACATGGCTCCAAGAACAAAAATAGCGGCGTTCGCCATCGGCGGTTACCTGACCTTGTTCGCACTCGATGCGCTGGTCAGTCTGATTTTACCCAAGCCGGCGATTCTGGCCGGTCAGGACGCACTGAGCAGCCAGTTGTTGCAGCAGGATGTGTCCTTTGAGCAATGGGCCGCGGCGGCCGAACGGCTGGAGCAAAAACGCAAGCTGGCCAAACTCTGAACGTCGACGCTTAGCCTCTTAACCGGGTGGACTGAACTTCAGGCTGTGCATGCTCAGATTGCCCAGCGTAAAATCCTGATTAAACCACTGCAATTGCTCATCTTTGCTGGCTGCGCCGAGCAGATAAAACAGCGGCAGCAGGTGGTCCGGGTGTGGTACCGACAACAAGGCATGCTGCCCAAAGCGCCGGTAATGGCTCAAAGCTTCCCAGTCGCGCTTTGCAATCAGCGCCTGAACTTCGTTTAAGAATTGCTGTGCCCAGGCTGGCGCCGGACCTTGCTGCCAGTCGAGCAGTTGCAGGTTATGCACGATATTGCCGGACGCCAGGATCAGCACCCCTTCAGTACGCAGTTCCGTCAGTTTTTGACCAACCGCCAGATGCCAGGCTGGTGTCTGGCGGCTGTCGACCGACAGTTGTACTACCGGAATGTCGGCAGCCGGAAACGTATGACAAAGCACCGACCAGGCACCGTGATCCAGCCCCCAGCTGTCATCCGGCACCGCATCAAAGTCGGCCAGTAAGTCCAGCAGTAATGCAGTCAGCGCCGCAGAACCCGGCGCCGGATACTGTTTGGCGAACAGCGCCGGCGGAAAACCGCCAAAATCATGGATAGTTTTTGGTTGCGCGTTCGCCTGAACCCGCAAACCCGGCCTGTCCCAATGGGCAGAAATCATCAGAATGGCTTTGGGCTTAATGCCTGCCACAGCCTGCTGCCAGCCACGGGTCCAGCTGTTTTCGCTGATCGCATTCATCGGGCTGCCATGGCCCAGAAATAACATCGGAAGCATAAAAAAACCTGTGTCTGAATGTGGCCGCCGTTGCCAGGAGCCTCAGCTCTGGCGCCGCAGCTCCATGCCTTCGCGGACAGAA
>CBINNO010000226.1:0-6245 GCA_966252055.1 uncultured Rheinheimera sp.
GCCAGCCCTTCTTTGACTGACAAGATGGCAAATACTTTACCCAGCGTTTTGTACACATAAATATCAGGGCCAAACGGAAAATCTTCCACCGCCGTCATTTGCGCCAGACAATGCACGCGTACTTCGTCAAAACCAAACGGATTCATACTTTAAACTGCCCTACCGTTATGCCAAGTTCATTCGCAAGCCCCAGTAAACTGCGGGTGTTGCTGGCCACTTCGCTGATTGCCGTGCTGTTCTCTTCTGCTGCCGCGCTCAGGCTGGCAATGCTGCGCGACAAGGTCGCTGTCACGCTGGTTTGTTCTTCGGCCGCCGTCGCCGTTTGTACCAGCAGATTTTTAAGCGCCAGCAAGCGGTCGTCAATATCAGCGACCTGAGTCAACATCTGCTCCGCTTCTGTTTTGGTCTCACCTGCAATGTGCGCGCAATCGCGGCTGCTGGCGGACAAGCCTGCTGACAGCTGCAAAATACCGGCGATGACGTCACTGATATTGCCAGTGGCCAGCTGCACTTTACCGGCGAGCTGCCGTACTTCATCCGCGACGACCGCAAAACCACGGCCCTGCTCACCGGCGCGCGCTGCTTCGATCGCCGCATTTAATGCCAGTAAATTGGTCTGGTCAGCAATGGCTGTAATAACCGCAACCACCGACGCAATTTTCTGGCTGTCTTCGGCAAGCTGACCAACCTGTTGCTGCATCTGCACAAAAGCCTGCAGCGTTTGCTGCAGGCTGTCACTGACATGTCCGATCGTTTGATTAAGCGCCCCGGCGCTTTGTTGACTGGCGTTCACTTCATCCGCCGCTTGCACGGTATGGTTGCCAATTTCTGCGGCGGCATAACTCATCTCTTCAATCGCCGTCGCCAGCATTTCAGTTTCCCGCGCCTGCAGCTGCAAGCTGCCATCGGCCTGCGTGATAGCGGCCGAATTCTGTGCCGCCGCCATTTCAAGTGCCTGTCCCACGCCGACCAGTTGGCGGACAATGGCCCGCAATTGTTGCTGCATCCGGCCGAGCCAGCCCAGCAGGCTGTTGCTCTGTTGCGCCTGCAGGCTTTGCGTCAAATCACCTTTGGCGATTTCACTGGTCAGATGCACCATTTCTGCCGGTTCACCGCCAAGCGGATTCAGCACAAAGCTGCTGACCAGCCGTGCCACAGCCATGGCCGCCAACAAAGCGCCAGCGATCACGGCAAACCCCAACCACAACATACGCTGTGCCGGTGCCGCCACTTCAGCCACATCCACTTCCGCCAGCAAGGCCCAGCGCACGCCAAAGATGTCGACAGGAGCATAAGCAGAAACTACCGGATTACCATTGTAGTCATCGATGTACAGTAAACCGGACTGGCCTTTGATAGCCGCCTGACTGGCCAGTGTCGACACACCGTTTTGCGCCACAGTGCCGGCAAAAGAAGCCCGCACGCTGCGCTTGCTGCTGTCGAGAAAAGAATCCGAGCGCATTCTGTTGTCGGGCCCGACCAGATAACTCTCACCGGACTGGCCCATGCCCTCACGAATTTGCATGACGCTGTTAATTTTATCGATCGACAGCTGTACTGCGACGACATATTGCTGCCCTTGTAATGACAAACTTTGTGCCATAAAGGCGGCAGGAGCTCCGGCGGAAGCGGCATAAGGGCTGAAATCTGCAAAGGCCACACCGCTTTGCTGTCTGGCGGCACTGAACGCTTTAGCCAGGCCTGAGCTGGCATAGGGTCCATCAATCAGATTGGTCTGAAAGTCGGCCTCCCGCGCCACAGTGTAAATCAGCTCGCCAGCCGGACTGATCACGAATACATCATAAAATCCCAGTTCAGTGCCCATTTCACTGAGCGCAGCATGCAAAGCGAGCGGCCGGGCCGGGTCAAAAGCGGTCTGCACCACAGCTGCCACAGTGCGAAGGCCCGCCGCGAAATCCTGCAAGGTGCCAGTGATCTGTCGCTGTTTAATTTCGCGTACGGCGGTCAGCTTGGCCTCGGCTTCGCGGAACAGTTCAGCACGCGCTAACAAGGTGACGACGAGGGTGGCAATCATTAACGGAATTAAGGCGGTGGCAAGGCTTATCAGCTTGATTTTTGTAGTAAAACGCATCGGGATATCCTTATGTCTGCCAATCTGGCAGTCTGCTCCGTGGGTGTTTTGTCAAAGATATACAAAGGCGATGATTTTGCAACAAAACTGTGCATCAGGTTATTGAAAGTTTGATGAACGCGCCAATGCGGGGCAATAAATACAAAACCCGCCAGCAGGCGGGTTTTTCTTGTTAAATAAACCGACGTTTTTACTTCGCCGTGTGCTGTTTCATCCAGCTGAACACTTCGTTGTACCAGCGCTCGGCATTGGCAGGCTTTAAGATCCAGTGGTTTTCATCCGGGAAAATCACCAGCCGCGACGGGATCCCTTTGCGCTGCAAGGTGGTAAATGCGCCCAGCCCTTGGGCATAAGGCACGCGGAAGTCTTTCAGACCATGCAGCACCAGCATCGGTGTTTTCCAGTTGTCGGTAAAAGCCGCCGGATTAAATTTATGATAGTCGGCACTCTTGTCCCAGACCGGTCCACCCATGTCGTGCTCCGGGAACCACAACTCTTCGGTGCTGCCGTAGAAACTTGGCATATCAAACAAACCGGCGTGATTGACCAGACACTTAAAGCCATCATTCCAGTTGCCGGCAATCCAGTTCATCATAAAACCGCCGTATGAAGCGCCCAAAGCACAGGCATTGTCTTTATCCAGCCAGGGCTGCTGTTCAGTGATATACGCCAGGCCTTTCTTCAGGTCTTCCAATGGCTTGCCGCCCCAGTCGCGGGCGATAGAGTCAGTAAAAGCCTGCCCATAACCGGTTGAACCGTGGAAATCGATCATCACCACGCCATAACCCTGTGCGGCCCACAGTTGCGCATTCCAGCGGTAGTTAAACATATTGCCGAAACTGCCTTGCGGTCCGCCGTGCACGATAAAGGCAATCGGATACTTTTTGCCTTCCTGATAGTTCCACGGCTTCATCCAGTAGCCGTACACCGTTTCGTCGTTGGCACCCGGGAAACTGAACTGGGCAAACTCAGCCAGCTGAATGTCTTTTAAAGTGCCGGCATTGATTTGCGTCAGCGGCTGCGCATCGGCAGCTGCGTTTTTCAGCAGATAAATGTCTGCCGGCGCGTTCAGTTGATGGTTGGTGAAAAATACCGAGCTGCCACGCACAGCCAGGTCGCCGGCGCTGCCGTTGCTGTAAACTTTGCTCACTTCGCCAAAGTTATGGTCCAGGGTAAAAATACCCTTCTGGCCTAAGTCCTGTGCTGTGACATACAAAGTACGGTTGTCGGAGGCAAAGACAAAATCCTCGATAGAGCGGTCCCACTGCGGTGCCACTTCTTTGCGCTCACCGGTGGCCAGATCTAACAACATCAGACCAAAACGGTCAGCTTCATACACCGGCTTTTTCATCGCCAGGTAAGCCATATAACGGCCATCGCCGGAAAACTTTGGTTTGGCATCCCAGGCCGGATTGTCTTTGGTCAGATTGATTTTCTGGCCGCCGCCAAGCGACACCTGGAAAATATCAAAATTGGTGTGCCAGCTTTGGTCGGCGGCGGGGATCTTGGCGCTGAACACCAGGTTTTTACCATCCGGTGTGAATGAAGCTTCCGCCACGCCCGCCACATCGGTATCCCATTCAGGCATGAGATCTTTGGCGTCTTTTACCGGCGTCTCGCCGATGTTCGCCACAAAGAAGTGGCTGCGCAGGCCATCTTCCCAGGTGTCCCAATGCCGCACCATCAGCTGGTCATAGGCCTGCGCCGAGTCTTTTTTCTCACTCTGGCTTTTGCTGAACGTCACAGTACAGGCTAAATCAGCGCAGCCGGGTTTGACATCGAGCTGCAATACCACCGATTTTTGATCTGCCGCCAGCAGGTAGCCCTGCACGTCCAGTGGCAAATCGGTGATCTGACGGGCTTCACCCCCCGTCAGTGGCAGGCGCCACAGCTGGCTGCTGCCGCTGCGGTCCGCGATGAAATACAAAGCACTGCCGTCGGCAGCAAACTGCACACTGTGTTCACGACTGGCGCTTTCAGTCAGGCGACGGACTTTGTTGTTGTCCTGTAAATCAATCAGATAGAGATCCGCCGTGCTGTCAGCCGGGCTCAGCCCGCCATTTTTCTGCCCGTAGACCACATAACGGCCATCCGGTGAAACCTGCACGTCGTAAAGTTTATTCAGCTTATTTAAGTGTTCGACCGTCAGCGCCGATTTGGCGTTGGCAGTGCCGGCAGCGAGCAGCGCGGCGACCAGAATGCCCCAGGCTTTCATCTACTTTCTCCTTGTTGCGGACTCTTGATGCAAAATTGTGGTTGGCAAGATTATTGTTCTGTTTTTAGGTAATTTGTTGCGTTTACGGACGCACCAACAAAAACGCGCCGGTTATCAATAACCTGGCGCGTCTTGTGGTCGACCCTTAGCCTTGGCTGCCTTCAGCGATTTTGACTTTCCAAATCGCCGGGCCCTGACTGTGGACATTGTTGCCATCGCTGTCCACAGCGACGGTGACCGGCATATCTTCGACATCAAATTCGTAGATAGCCTCCATGCCGAGGTCCTCAAAGGCCACCACCCGGGCTTTCTTAATGGCTTTGGACACCAGATATGCGGCGCCGCCCACCGCCATCAGATAAACAGCTTTGTGCTGTTTGATGCTGGCGACGGTTTTGTCACCACGTTCGGATTTACCAATCATGCCAAGCAGACCTGTCTGGCCCAGCATCATGTCGGTAAATTTGTCCATCCGGGTGGCTGTTGTTGGACCGGCTGGCCCTACCACTTCATCACCCACTGCATCGACCGGGCCGACGTAATAGATAAATCTGTTTTTAAAATCAACGCCTTGCGGCAAACCTTCGCCTTTGGCCAGCATGTCCGCAATGCGTTTGTGCGCAGCGTCACGGCCGGTCAGCATTTTGCCGGACAGCAGCACTGTTTCACCGGCTTTCCATGTCAGCACGTCAGCAGGCGTCACGGTATCAAGGTTAACGCGGCGCACGTTTTGCCCCAGCTCCCAGGTGACCTCTGGCCAGTCTTCCAGCTTCGGCACCGGCAACTGCGCCGGGCCTGAGCCATCTAAATGGAAATGCACATGGCGGGTCGCCGCGCAGTTAGGGATCATCACCACAGGTTTAGATGCCGCGTGGGTTGGCGCCGATTTGATTTTCACATCCACCACAGTGGTGAGGCCACCGAGGCCCTGCGCACCGATGCCCAGTTTGTTGACTTTGTCGTACAGTTCAACGCGCAGTTTCTCTTCACCGGTCTCTGCACCTTTTTCCAGCAGTTCCTGAATGTCGACCGGCTCCATCAGCGCTTCTTTAGCCAGCACTGCGGCTTTTTCGGCGGTGCCGCCGATGCCGATGCCAAGCATGCCCGGCGGACACCAGCCGGCGCCCATTTTCGGTAAGGTTTCCAGCACCCACTCCACTACAGAATCCGATGGATTGAGCATCACCATTTTGGTTTTGTTTTCACTGCCGCCGCCTTTGGCAGCAATCGCCACTTCCACATGATGGCCGGCCACCATGTTGATATGCACCACTGACGGCGTGTTGTCTTTGGTATTTTTGCGTGTGCCAGCCGGGTCGGCCACTATCGAAGCGCGCAGCGGGTTCAGCGGGTTCATGTAAGCACGGCGGGTGCCTTCATCGACCATCTGCTGCACCGTCATGTCGGTTTTATCCCATTTCACATCCATGCCGATGTTAACGAAACAGGTCACAATGCCAGTGTCCTGACAAATGGGTCTATGGCCTTGTGCCGACATCCGGGAGTTAATCAGAATTTGTGCGATGGCGTCTTTCGCGGCCGGGTTTTGTTCTTTGTGGTAGGCCTTTTCTAAAGCCTGAATAAAATCCAGCGGATGGTAATAAGAGATGTACTGCAATGCATCTTCGATGCTGTCGATAAAATCTTGTTGGCGAATAACCGTCATCAGGGGGCCCTTCTGCGTGTGATTGTGAGCAGCCGGCGGTGCGATAAACCCCTGCCAGGCTGACCTTTTTTTGCTGCAGCGGCCCCTTGCCCGGGCCACTGTGCTTCTCATTTTAAGCAGGGCTGCTATCATAGCGCGCATCCGGCCGGTGCGGCTAGTCAGTTCACGGCAAATTCGCCGCTTGGCCAGACCAGCCCCGGCTTTTTCTTTTCAGAAGCAGAGATCCGATGTCCGTGCAGTTGTTGCTTAGCGAGGCGCCGGCCGACCTGACC
>CBINNO010000227.1:0-6211 GCA_966252055.1 uncultured Rheinheimera sp.
TCGTTGACAAAAGCCGTGTTGTTGTTGAAGTCGATCGCCCCTTTGACATTGTCTTCGTCGGTGATATTGCGGCCGAACAGCGCCACTTCATAGTTGCCGTCGTAGTTCATATAACCAATGCGCAGGCCGGCTTCCTGATTGTCGTCGACGCGGAATTCTTTGGCGTCGTACAGGAACAGGTTGGTTTCACCCTGGAACGCCACATCACCGTAGACATAGATTTCGCCGCCAGATACCGGGAAATCATAGCGGGCGTTCAGCGTCAGGATGGTTTTCGGCGCTTGCGGGAACGGGTTGCCATCGACATAGGCCATCCCTGCGCTGTTCAGCGGGTCTAATGGCGTACAGGCTTTTGCCCCGCCACAAGTCGCTACCAGCAGGTTGGGGTCTTTCAGCTCAGTTTTGTTGTAGCTGAAACCACCGCCCAGCGTCAGCTGGCTCAGCGCCCGCCAGTCGAAATCCACTTCAAAACCATAGCCGGTGCCTTTGTCGGCGTTCAGCAGGGCGTTGCCTTGTGCTGCACCGCCAATGGCCGACAGCTGAATATCATTGATGTTGTAGTAGAACAGCGCGCCGTTTAAACGCAGCGTGTTGTCGAGCAGGTCGGCTTTGGCGCCAAACTCAACCGAATCAATAGTTTCTGAATCCGCCACTGTCGGGTCGCCTTCAAAAGCCACGTTCCGGCCCTGGATAGATTGGGCTCGGAAACCGCGGGCCAGCCGGCCGAACAGTGAGGTGTTGTCTGTTAACCGGTAGTTGGTCGCCAGTTCCCAGCTGACCTGACCGTCGTCCACGCTGATCGGATCATAGGCTTTGATGGTGACCCAGCCCTGAGAGACCGCATAAGC
Source organism: uncultured Rheinheimera sp. (assembly GCA_966252055.1). GTDB lineage: Bacteria > Pseudomonadota > Gammaproteobacteria > Enterobacterales > Alteromonadaceae > Pararheinheimera. The sequence continues at coordinate 849 of CBINNO010000227.1, forward strand.
GGACGGATTGACGTTCTGCTCACCGACAGAAAAATCTTTTTTATCATGGGTATAACGGATACCTGCTGTGACATCCCACTGACTGGTCAGTTTGTAGGTGCTCTGGCCAAACACAGCCCAGCTGTCGTTGCCGTGGTACACAGTGGTCGCGCCATAGGTGCCATCGATACTGGTGACGCCAAAAGAGGAATCAAAATAAAAGGCACCGACCTGCCAGTTGATGTCGCCTGAAGTGTCGCTGGCCAGCCGGATCTCCTGAGTGAATTGCTCCAAATCTTTCAGCTGGTCTTCGGTCAGCGCCTGAAACGGAATAAAACCCGGGCCTGTTTCATTGCCGCCATCGATGTCACCTTTGCCTTTGCCGTCGGCATTTTCCTGCGCAGTGACGGAAGTCAGCGTCATGCCGTTGGCCAGTTCCAGTTCCAGTTTCAGCGACGCGCCGAAGTTGTCGTATTTCTGGAAATTGTTATCGCCTTCGTTGTACGCCACCACGTCGCGGTCGTAATTGCCGTTTAACTGGTTGCTGCCAGTATCAAAGGCGTTGGCGCGAAATACCGACGAAGTGCCGTCCAACTTGCGGCCATGCACATTGAGCAGGGCGTCCAGATTGTCGCCTTCATAAAGGAATTGCAGGCGGCCAGCTTTTTCATCAAAGCCACCCATCACGTCTTTTTCTTTTTTGAAGCTGTTGTCGATATAGTCATCGCGGTTTTGCGACAACACCGACAGACGGGCGGACACAGTGTCGCTCAGACCGCCGCCGGCCGCGCCTTCAAAGTTCAGCGTTCCCAGGTTGCCGACCGACACTTTGGTATAAGCATCAAAATCCTGCCGTGGTTTGGCGGTGTTGAACTTGATGATACCGGCCGTGGTGTTGCGGCCAAACAGCGTACCTTGCGGGCCGCGGATCACTTCGACCGCTTCCATATCAAACAGCGGAAAACTTTTCAGGATGACGTTTTCCATCACCACGTCGTCCATCACGATGGACACTGGCTGAGAAGCCGCCAGGTCAAAATCCGTGTTGCCGAGGCCGCGAATATAAAAACGCGGGGCGGCGCGACCGTTAGAAGATTCGGCATACAGGCCCGGTACTTTGACCGCGAGGGCCTGAATATCATCACCGCCGGCAAAGATGGCATCGAATTTCTCGCCGCCTAAAGTCGCCACTGAAATCGGCACTTCCTGCGTACTTTGCACCCGTCTTTGCGCCGTGACTGTAATCACTTCCAGTTTCTGGTCGTCCTGTTGGGCTTTGTCACTTTCCTGCGCCAGCGACGCAGGAGAAAGCCCCAGCGCTGTGGCAACCAGTGCAGACTGGATGCTGAGCGCCAACATGGATTTTGCTTGTTTCATCAGTGGATTATCCTCAGATATTTGCTTTGTTATCTGGCAAGAAGTGCCATGGCAGGTATCGCCTGTGCTTAGGTTTAGCAGCTGGCACCTGGTCTGTCAGCCTGCGCTGGAGTGACCACAGGCAGGCAAAACGGCGCGCAGTATAACAAGCTTTATCTGCGCTTTCCGCTGTTCCCGAATATTGCAGCAAATGACAGAAATTCGCTGCAAATGCATCGGATTTATTGCAATTTGTTGAAATTTTGTCAGTGGTGCGCGCCGATCTTTTTTGACTAACCGCTGCGCGGGCCGGTCAGCCGGCTCAGTCGCACAACGCTATAGTACACGGCGGTTTTGCCCTGATGGGAGGAGTAATAGCTGAGATGAATTAATCCGTTTTGGATCACCAGTCCGGCATAGCTGGTGTCACCGCCGGACGGCAGTTGCAGGCACTCGGTTAAGGTGGCGTTTTCGCGGTCGAGCCAGCACAGGCTGGTCCGTACTTTGTGATCATAAAGCCGCACCACCGCCAGCAGACGGCCATCTGGCAGCTGCGCGCAAACCGGCCCGCCGATGCGGCAGTTCAGTTCACGCCACTGCCAGTCAAAATAAGGCGGTTGGGCTTCGCCGAGCAAGCCGCGATGCGGGTCGCGCCGCAGCAAGCACAGGGCGGTGCCGTCCGGCAGAAACATCAGACCGGATTCATTGGGGTAACCGGCGTCATTGAGCTGGCTGACCCAGGGGCTGAACGCGATGCCATCGGTGCTGCGGTACAGCCGGACAAAACGGTTGCGCAGACAACTGTATCCGACCGCATAAGCTTCCTGCTGTTGCCAGCAGAGCCGCCACAACCAGATACCCGGCTCGCCGGTGGCGATGGCGTCGCTCCAGTGTTCGCCATCGTCTGACAACCACAGATAAGACTGATGATAAGCGGTCTGGCCGTCAGGCAGCGTCAGCGGCCGGTGCAAAGCGCCGGCGCCAAGCAGCTGCAGCCGGCCATCCGGCATCACAATCAATTTGCCATCGCGCAGGTCGGCATGGTCACTTTGCAGTACCGCCACAGCGCGCCAGTGTTTGCCATTGTTGTGGCTTTTTAAAATGCGCAGCACGCCATCGGGCGAAACGTGGGCGTTGGCTTCGCGAAACACACAAAACAGTGCACCGCCAAAAGCGACCAAATCGGTAAAAGCGTTGTGATCACCGGCGCGCCAGATACAACGTGCTTTGGCGGTTGGCAGTTTTAAAAAGGCCGGTCGGGCCGGATAAAAGCGGCGTTTGCCGCGGCGGATTATTTGGGTTGCCACAATTCGAACCTGTTGCCTTCCGGATCAGTTGCCCAGCCAAAACGACCATAATCTTCATCCTGCACCTGGTCGTCAACCAGAGCGCCGCCGGCGCGCAGCTGCGCCAGCATGGCGTCCAGGTCGGCGACCCGGTAGTTGATCATCACTTGTTGCCGGCGGTCGCCAAAATAGTCGGTGTCGGCACTGAAACCCGACCAGACCGTCATATCGCCTGCTTTGGCGGTCAGGCAACCGTAGGTCTGGCCGGGGTCAATCGCCACGCCCAGATATTGCTGATACCAGGCGGCCAGCGCCGCTGGGTCGCGGGCGCGTAAAAACACGCCGCCAATGCCGGTGATTTTTTCCATGTTGCAGTTCCTGTCGGGGTTGTGAACGCGGCCAGCGCCGCTGGAACTGCAGTCATTTTTACAGCTGCGGTTCCTGTAACCAGCCTAGCACAGTCTCAACCCCGGACAGTTGGCGATGCTGCAGGATCAGTTTGCGGCCCAGCGCCAGTGCCCGGCTTTCACATTGATTTTTCAGCCGTTTGTCAGCAATTTTCTCCAGGTCCGCCACGTGCGCCAGACCGACCACCCGGCGGATCAACTCAGTGCCGGCATAACCGAGCGCGTCTTTGATCACCTGCTGGACAAATCGTTGCTGATACAACTCGCTTTGCAGCGCCAGATCGCGGGTTTCGCGGGCCGCCAGCGCCAGAAACTTGCGTTTGTACAGCTGCTCCGTGGCGGCGATTTGTTCACACAGATAATCCTGCTGCGCCCGGCGACGGTTTTCATCAGCGAGTAAACCCGGCAGCGCGCAGTAATTGAGCAGCAAATTACCGATGAAACTGCCGAGGTCAAAGCCCAGCGGGCCGTAAAAACCGAACTCGGCGTCGATCAGTTTAGTGTTTTCGTGACTGACAAAAATACTGCCGCTGTGTACATCGCCATGCAGCAATGCCTGTGGGCAGGATTCAAATTTGGCTTTTAACTCCGCCACTTCCGCTTTGACGGCGTCGTCAAACCACAGCGCAGTGACCTGTGGCTTCAGCGCCGGGTCAAACTGGTTGCGATCGTGGTTGCAAAAAGGGTCGGTGAAAAACAAATCTTCGGTGATCTGGCATAGTTCCGGGTTCATAAACTGGGCGGTACGCGCTTTTTTGAAGGGGGCATCCAGCGCAAAATCTGAGGTGTAAAAACCGGTATGCGCCAGGTAGGTGGCCATATGCTCGGCCAGCAACGGGAACTGTTTGCCCTGATTCAGCGCCTGGCGCAGGATCTGATGGTCGCCTAAATCTTCCAGCAAAATCGCGGCTTTTTCGGCGTCATGGTGCAGCACTTCGACGGTATGGTCCGGCACAATTTTTCCGTGGATCAGCAGCACTTCGGCTTCGATGCGGGCGCGGTCCAGCGTCAGTGGCCAACTTTCGCCGACGCAACGGGCATAAGGCAGCGCCTGTTTGACGATCAGGCTGGTGCCAAACTGGTTTTTCACCCGAAACACCAGATTCAGATTGCCGTCGCCAAACTCCTGACAATGCAGCTGGCTGTGCTCACCAAATAACTCACTGTGATCATTGGCAAAAATTGCTGCCTGTTCGGGCGTAAAGGTCTGATAACCGGCCATATCCGTGATAACTCCTGGTGGTCTTGATGTCTGGATGTCCGTATAATCGCAAAATCCGCCTTCTTTCTGCAACGGTTGATTTTGCCTATGACCCCACTGACGTCGGCCAGCCTGCGGCTGGTCAATCAGCAATTATGGCTGCTGGACCAGACTTTATTACCACATCAAACGCAGTGGCTGCGCATCGATGACACCGCCGCGCTGATTGACGCGATTGTCGCACTCAAAGTGCGGGGCGCGCCGGCCATTGGCATTGCCGCTTGTCTGCAGCTGGCGGCCCGCGCTCAGCAAGGCGCGCCGCGTGACGTGCTTAAAACCGAAGCGCTGCAACTGCGCTCGGCCCGGCCTACTGCAGTCAACCTGATGAATAATATAGATTTGTTGCTGGAGGCGCTGCAACAACCGGATTACGCCAACGCAGTGGTGAACGCCGCAGCGGCGGTCTTTGCTGAAGATGTCGCCTTGTGCCAGCAACTGGCGCAGCATGGCGCTGCGCTCATCCAGCCCGGCGAGCGCATTCTGACGCACTGCAATACCGGTGGGCTCGCCACCGCTGGTGTCGGTACTGCGCTGGGTGTCATCACCCAGGCGCACCGGCAGGGCAAAAATATTCAGGTCTATGTCGATGAAACCCGTCCGCTGCTGCAAGGCGGCCGGCTGACCGCCTGGGAGCTGCAACAGCAGGGCGTGCCTTATCAGCTGATCTGCGACAACATGGCCGGTATGTTGATGGCGCAAGGCCTGGTGGACCGGATTTTTGTCGGCGCCGACCGCATCGCGGCCAATGGTGATTTTGCCAACAAAGTCGGCACTTATAGTCTGGCGGTGCTGGCGCATTATCATCAGGTGCCCTTTTATGTGGTGGCCCCTTCGACCACTGTGGACCTGGCTTGTCCGGCAGGCGCCGCCATTCCGATTGAACAGCGTGCGGCGGCCGAAGTCTGTGGCTTTAGCGGCGCCACCGGCCCTGAAGGGCAATTGCAGCACAGCCGCTGGGCACCGCCGGACGCCGCCGTCTACAACCCGGCTTTTGACGTCACCCCCGCCGCGCTGGTCACCGGCTGGGTGCTGGACCATGGCGTGCTGAGCCAGGCAGAGATTGCGGCGGGGGCG
>CBINNO010000228.1:0-6193 GCA_966252055.1 uncultured Rheinheimera sp.
TTTTTTCAGCACATTTTATTTCAGCAAACGTTGTAACAAGCGCTTCAGACTGGCCGGTTTCAGCGGCTTGAGCATAAAGTGAAAGCCCGCGTTGAGCGCGCTGTCGCGCGTTTGTTGCTGCTGATCGGCCGAGTGGATCAGCACCGGCACCTGCAAGGCGTAATGCTGCTGCAGTTGCTGTGCGACTTCGACGCCGGTGGCACCCTGATCCAGATGATAATCAAACAGTAATAAATCGACGTTATGTCCGCCGGCCAGCCAGTGCAGCGCCTGCGACGGTTGATGTGCCAGCAGCACTTCGCAGTGCCAGCTGCGCAGCAAGGCGGCGACGGCGCTGGCCAGTTGCGGGTCGTTGTCGAGCAACAGCACTGTTTTGCCGGCAAAACTGACCGTTTGCTCGCGTGGTGCTGGTGCAACCGGCGCTGTCGGCTGGCAGCGGGCCAGCGGCACTGTCACGCTGAAACAGCTACCACGGCCGGGCACAGACTGCAGTTGCAACGGGTGCTGCAGCAAATTGCTGATGCGCTGGCTGATGGCAAGGCCAATGCCCAGCCCTTGCTGGTCGGCCTGACTGCCTTGCTGAAACTCCTGAAAAATCTGTGTTTGTTCGGTGGCGCTGATGCCAACCCCGGTATCCCACACTTCCAGCCGCAGCGCCGGTTGGCCGTGCAGCTGACAACGGCGGCCGCCCAGCAAAATTTTGCCTTGCGGCGTGTAGCGGATGGCATTGGCCAGCAGATTCTGCATCACGCGGCGCAGCAGCCGGCAGTCGGTCTGCAGCCAGAGATGGCTCTGGACATAATGAAAACGCAGTTGCCGGTCAGCGGCCAGTACTGTGGCTTCGCGGGCAATTTGGCCGAGCAGTTCGCTGACCGCCACCGGTGCCAGTTGGGCTTTCACCACGCCGGCATCCAGTTTGGTCAGCTCCAGAATACCGGCCAGCAGCTCTTCGGCGGAATTGAGTGACGCGGCCAGATCGGTCGCCAGTTGCTGCACCTGGACGTCGGCACTTTTTTCGCGGATCAGGCCACAAAACAAGGCAGCTGCATTAAAGGGCTGCAGCAAATCGTGGCTGGCGGCGGCAAAAAAGCGGTTTTTGCTGGCGGTGTGTTCTTCCAGTTGTTGTTTAGCGCTGGCCAGCTGCTGGTTCAGCGTTTCCAGTTCGGCGGTACGGCTGGCGACCCGTTGTTCCAGCGTATTGTTGCTGGCTTCCAGTTGTTGCTGCACGGCAATAAAGGAACTGACATCGCTGTAAGTGGTGACAAAACCGCCGCCAGGCAGCGGGTTGCCTTGCATTTCAAACACCCGGCCGTCGCGCTGGCTGCGCTGAAAACGGTAGCTGCTGCCCTGACGCAGGTAATTGAGCCTTTTGCTGACTTCCTGCTCGACCTGCTGCGCATCAGGCGGCATCTGACCATGAAACCAGCCGCGCCCGGCGTTGTAACGGATCAAATCGGCTACTGGCCGGCCGACTTCAATCAGCCCGGCCGGATAATCAAACATCTGCAGATAACGCTGGTTCCAGGCGATGAGCCGCAAGTCGGCATCGACCACACTGATGCCCATGCTGATATTGTCGATGGTCGCCCGCAGCAGGGCCTGGTTAAACAGGTAGACCTGGCTGGCTTCGTCAACAAAACGCGCGACCGATTCAAGCGGTAACTGACTGTTTTTGCTGGCAGCATTCAGCAAAAGCCGCATTGAAGCGCCGCCGACCACCGCAGCCAGCAAACGCTCGGCGCCTTGTTGCAACGCGGGGGGCGCCCGGTGGTCCGGTGCCTGAATACCGGCTTTGTGATGCCGCTGCAGCAGCGCTTTGGCTTCCCGCTCGCCGGCAAAACGCCGCACCAGCAGATAACAATCCTGCACACTCAGCTGAGGCTGGGTCTGGCTGGTGGTGGTGGCCTGACGCCGGAAAAACCGGCTGCTTTCCAGATATTCACTGAGCCGGGTCTGGCTGAGCTGGCTGACCAGCAACAGCATCAGCGTGTTGACACTGAGGCTGACGACAACACCAAGGCTGATCAGGTCAATCGGGCCTGCCGTCAGCTGTGTGGGCGCCAGGCTTTGCAGGCCAAAAGGCCCCTGCGTCAGCCAGTCCCAACGGATCAGACCGGCGCGGGCCAGCTCCGGCAGCAACAGGATATAAGCCCACAGCAGCGCCCCGCTTAACAAACCGGCCAGCGCGCCCTGGCGGTTGACGCTGCGGCTGGTCAGGCCGATGATCAGCGCCGGTGCCAGCTGGGCTATCAGGGCGAAGGCCATCAGGCCGAGCTGCGCCAGCCCGGTTTCAGTGCCAATCAGCAAATAATACAGATAACCAAGCGCCAGCACGGCCAGCATCGACAGCCGGCGTAATGTCACCATTCGGATCCAGGGTTTGCCGTCGGCCGGTTTTTGCTGCTGGCGGTAAATCAGCGGCGTCAGCAGGTCGTTGGTGATCATGATGCCGAGCACCACAGTGGCAACAATCACCATGCTGGTGGCCGCCGAAAAACCGCCAAGATAAGCCAGCAGCGCCATGTCGGTGCGATTGGCCGACAGCGGCAGTTGCAGCACCACCAAATCAATATTCGAGCTGGTACCCAGCAGCAACACGCCGGCCAGCGCCACCGGCAGGGTAAACACACTCATTAGCAGCAAATAAGCCGGAAACAGCCAGCGCGCCATTTTCAGGTGCTTGAGGTGCTGAATTTCGACAAAACTGACATGGAACTGGCGTGGCAGGCACAAAGTTGCGACAAAACCAAGCAACACATGGATCCAGTACACTGAGGTGGGCGCGCCGCGGCTTTGCAGCGCTGCGACGTCTTCGGAGGCGGCAGCCTGGCGGAAAATGTCTGCAAAACCGTCAAACAGACCAAAACAGACAAAACAGCCAATCGCCAGCAGCGCCAGCAATTTCACCAGTGATTCAAAGGCAATCGCGGTCATCAGGCCCGGATTGGGCTGATGCGCTTTGGCGCTGCGGCCAACAAACAACATGGCAAACACCGCCAGCCACAAACAGACATAAAGGCCGGTGTCCTGATACCAGGGCAGGGGGCTGCCGGCTGCGGCCCGGCTGCCGACCAGTGCGTCGATACTGGTCGAGACCGCCTGTAATTGCAGCGCGATATAAGGGATGACCGCCATCAGCACTATCAGCGTGGTGCTGACGGCGAGCAGGCGGGAATGGCCATAGCGGGTGGCAATAAAATCGGCGACTGAGGTGATTTTCAGCCGCCGGCAGGCGATGGCGATACGGCTGATCAGGCCAAAGGCGAACCAGAACAGCAGCAAAGTGCCGATATAAGTCGGCGGGATCCACCAGCCATTGACCGCCGCCTGCGCCGTCACGCCATAAAAAGCCCAGCTGGTGCAATAAATCGCCAGCGCGAAGCTGAACACCCAGGGCGCCAGCGGATGGCGGCCGGTAAAACGCCGGCCAAGCCGGCCCACGCTGTACAGCACCAGCAGGTACAACAACGACAACACGGCAATGCTGCCAATGCCGATAGTGCCTTGACTGAGGATCATGGCCGGACTCGTCGGGTTCAACGTCAAGTCCTTGATTGTGCCTGACAAAAGCGCGCAGGAACAGCCATGTTCAGCGCGCGGTCCAGCCGCCGTCCAGCACCAGCGTCTGGGCGGTGATATGGCGGGCCGGCGGCTGGCTCAAAAACAGCGCGGTGGCGGCAATTTCATCGACCACGATAAAAGCTTTTTGTGGCATTGGCGCCAGCATAATCTGATTGATGACCTCAGCTTCGCTTAAGTTATGTTCTTTGCACTGGGCAGCGATTTGGGCATCAACCAGCGGCGTGCGTACATAAGCCGGACAAATGGTGTTGATGGTGAAATCAAAATCGGCATTTTCCAGTGCCACCACTTTGCTAAATCCCAGCAAACCATGTTTGGCGGCGACATAGGCCGACTTAAACGGCGATGCCACCAGCGCATGGATAGAGCCGATATTGATGATGCGGCCAAAACCACGGGCCCGCATGCCTGGCAACAGCGCTTTGCTGAGCATCGCCGGGCCGGTCAGCATCACCTGCAACAGTTGCTGCCATTTTTGTTCAGGGAATTCGTCAAGCCTGGCCACATGTTGGATACCGGCGTTATTGATCAGGATGTCGACCGCGCCGGCTGCTGCGGCCACTTGTTCAATACTGGCCTGGCTGGTCAGGTCCAGCTGTAACGCGCTGGCACTGGCGCCGCTGCTGGCCAGCAAGGCGGCTTTTTGCGTGGCGGCCTCCAGTTGAATATCGGCCAGGATCACCTGATGGCCGGCGTCGGCAAATGCCTGCGCGACCGCAAAACCAATACCCCCGCTGCCACCTGTGATTAAAATCCGCATCTTGTCCTCACTTTGCCAAAGATTGTGTGCATCAGCGCACTGTGATCAGTTTGAGCGCTTGATCAGCGCGCTGTGGTCGCTTTTCAGTGCGCCGCAGAGCAGCCTGTGGGCATTCAGCGCGACGTCGCTGCTGTTTTGAAGCGATTGAGTGCTTCAGGCTAGAAGCTCAGCGCAGGCGGGTAAACGCTACTTTAGTGCTATAAAGAAAACGACTGGTGTTTTTTGCAGCAGCCACACACTTATCTGGGGGAAGCCTGGCGAATCCTGTCTGAGAAGTTGCCGGATAATACCGCTCAGCGCCATTTATACCGACGATCTGGCGGTAAACCTCATATGTCTGGTCGAGTACCGCTATCTATGCTATGTTGCGGGCTATAACAAAAAAATTATCTTGCTGATCAGCTGCTGTTTTTCATAATAAATCTGCTGGTAACAACAGCTTAGTCTGTAGAAAACCAGTAAGCCTGAAAATCGCTGTGTCACCTGTGTTCAACCAAGACCCCACCAAAGGAATTCTGCATGCAGACTTCAACTGCTTTGATCACCAATGATGCCGTCGTACTCGGTATTCTGGCGCTGATCCTCGGCTTTGTCTTTCATACCAGTCACAGCAGCAATCCGTTCTGGCAAAAGTTTTACCGCTATGTGCCATCGATCCTGCTGTGTTATTTCATTCCGTCCTTGTTTAACAGTTTCGGCATCATTGATGGCGAACACTCGCAGTTATACCAGATGGCATCGCGGTACTTGTTGCCGGCTTGTCTGGTGCTGCTGACGCTCAGCGTGGATTTTCGCGCCATTCTGGGCCTGGGCCCCAAAGCGCTGATCCTGTTTCTGACCGGTACGCTGGGGGTGATGCTCGGTGGCCCGATCGCGCTTGGCATTATGGGGCAGTTTTTCCCGGAGCAACTGGGTGGCGAAGGTGCCAATGCCGCGTGGCGCGGCATGTCGACTATCGCCGGCAGCTGGATTGGTGGCAGTGCCAACCAGGCCGCGATGAAAGAAGTGTTTGAAGTCGGCGGCGATATTTTCTCGGTGATGATCACGGTCGACGTCCTGGTGGCGAACATCTGGACGGCGGCGCTGCTGTGGATGGCGGCCAACGCGGCCCGCATTGATGCCCGCACAGGTGCGGATACCCGCGCCATCGAGCATCTGAAGCAAAAAATTGAAACCTATCAGGCAGAAAATTCACGCAATCCGACCACCACAGATTTGATGATGATGATTGCTGTCGCCTTTGGTGTGGCTGGTCTGGCGCATTGGCTGGCCAATATCATCGCGCCCTGGATTGAGCAAAACGCGCCGGAACTGGCGATGTACAGCCTGACCAGCACTTTCTTCTGGATTGTAGTGCTGGCTACTACTTTTGGTCTGCTGTTGTCTGGCACGAAATGGCGTCATATGGAGGCGACCGGTGCGTCAAAAATCGGTTCTGTGATGGTGTACATCCTGGTGGCGACAATCGGCATGCATATGGATGTGACGGCGATTGTTGATTATCCGGTGATGTTCCTGGTAGGTCTGCTGTGGATCTCTATCCATGGTGGCCTGATGTTGCTGATGATGAAATTATTAAAAGCGCCGGTGTTTTACATGGCGGTTGGCAGCCAGGCCAATATCGGCGGCGCGGCGTCTGCCCCTGTGGTAGCGGCAGCCTTCCATCCGGCACTGGCGCCTGTCGGCGTGCTGCTGGCGGTGTTGGGTTATGCCCTGGGCACTTACGGCGCTTATCTGTCGGCGCTGGTGATGCAGATGGTCGCACCCTGATCGGCTGACGCTGTGATGAAAAAAGGAGCCTTGTGCTCCTTTTTTACTTTCTGTGTCCCGGTCTGAATCGGGTTGGTGCTT
>CBINNO010000229.1:0-6096 GCA_966252055.1 uncultured Rheinheimera sp.
AACGGCACCACGCGGGTGATTGTAACGCGGGAAGCAAGGCAGGACAAAATTCGCTGGGGTCGGGTCGGTGAACCTTCCAGCACTCATCAGGTGGGGGATGTCATCAACAATGGCCGACGCGGCAGCCTGACCGGCTACCTGAGTGTCAAAGGCATCCAGGGGCATGTCGCCTACCCGCATCTGGTCGACAATCCCATCCACAAAGCCGCGCCGGCACTGGCAGCACTCAGTCAGGAAGTCTGGGATCATGGTAATGCTTTCTTCCCGGCTACCAGCTTTCAAATCTCCAATATTCAGGCCGGGACAGGTGCCACCAATGTCGTCCCCGGCGAGTTGACGCTGACTTTTAATTTCCGTTACAGCACTGAAGTCAGCGCTGAACAGTTGCAACAACGCGTCATCACCATTTTGCAGCACCATCAGCTGGATTATCAGCTGGATTGGGTGTTAAACGGCTTGCCATTTTTAACCGACCGCGGCCCGCTGGTCGAAGCGGCAGTCGCCGCAGTTGCCAAAGTCCAAGGCTTTCAGACTTCGCTGGAAACATCCGGTGGCACTTCAGATGGCCGTTTTATCGCGCCGACCGGGGCACAAGTGGTTGAACTGGGTCCCTGCAACGGCAGTATTCATAAAATTGACGAGCATGTGCGGGTACAGGATCTGGAGCTGCTGACCGACATGTATGAGGCCATTTTGTGGCAACTGCTGACCTGAATGCGGCCCAGCTGACGGGGCGCCAGCCGCCGCCTTTATGCGAAGCAGAGCCAGGTAAACAACTGCAGCCCACAGTCGCAGCGGCTTATCTGGCCATGCAGCAGGCAGCGCAACGCGAGGGCATTGAACTGCGCATTGCTTCCGGCTGGCGCGACTTTAGCCGCCAGCAGGCAATAGTCCGCGCCAAGTTACGTGGTGAACGACCGGTATTTGACCTGCAACAGCAGCAGGTGTCGCTGGCAGAGCTCGACTTCGCCGCCAGAATCGCCGCCGTGATGCTGTATTCGGCGCTGCCCGGCGCCAGTCGCCATCACTGGGGCACCGATCTGGATGTCTGGGATGCGGCTGCTGTGCCGGCGGAATATCAGCTGAAGCTGGAACCGGCGGAATATGCAGCAGGCGGCCCCTTCTGCCATCTGAGCCAGTGGTTGGCTGAGCACGCGGCAGCCTTTGGCTTTTTCCGGCCTTACCAGCAGTATCGTGGCGGGGTCGCACCAGAGCCGTGGCACTTAAGCTACCGTCCGCTGGCGGCGCTTTATCTGCCGCAACTGACTGCAGAAGTGCTGCAGGACGCCCTCAACACCAGCGACATTGCGGCTTCGGCGCAGTTAAGCCCGCTGTTGGACAGCTTGTTGACCCGTTTTGTTTACAACATTGATGACGTCGAATAATGGAGTGGAATACATGAATGATTTATGGCTGATGATTGTACTGGTGGTCGCCCTCATTGTGGGCAACCTCTGGCTGCTCAAGCGCAATAAAAATCAACAAATGCAACGCGAACAGCTGCGTAGCACACGCCGCAGTGCTGCAAAGCCAACCACTGCCGGACAAAGCGCGGCGGCGGTGCAAACCAGCCCTGTGGTTACCAGTGCGGCTGCCAATGCGGCCGACGATGTGGCGATGACAAAAGATACGGCCGGCGACACGCAAAGCACCTCAGCGGCCGATCAGAGCCAGTAAAACCGGATCCGCCGTGTTCGCCGCGCTCAGCATCACGCGATGGGATGCTGCGGCGGCGCAACGGGTTTACCGCTTTATTCGTCGCCCTTACGGTCAAAACTGGAATAACCGCGGATAAACTTCTGCAACTGGTCGCGTAAATTCGGCGGTGTGCCTTTGATAATGAGCACATCGCGTTCAGCATCGTACTGCACCCGCTCCCCCAGCAGTTTCTGTTCAAAGCTAAGCGACAGCCCGCCACCGGCACCAGAGAATTTCACTAAGGTTTTCAGCTCTTTGACGTCGACCGGGAACTCTTCCGCCACTTCAATCTGTTGCTCCTGACAATAACGCACAAAGGCATTGTCATCGGAGCTGTCGACTGTGGCTGACAGTTCTTCCAGCCGCACATCCTGGCCTTGTTTCGCCCGTTCTTCGCAGTACTGATAAACCTGCTTGCGCACTTCGTGTTTTTCGCTGGCATCGTAATCGGATGCACTTAAATATTCCTCGACCGACGCCAGCACGACTTTGCTGCTCGCTTTCGGGTCGACCCCTTCCGCCGCACCGAGAAAATCGAGGAAAAAGTCGGCCACTTTGCGACCAGCCCTCCCGCGGATAAAAGAGATATATTTGCCCTGCTCCGGACTACTGGCGAGCTCCGTCAAATCAATCCGGGCGGCCAGTTGCATACGGGCGATGTCCAGATGCGAGCTGCTCGCCAGTTGCAGATCTGAAGTCACACTGAAATGCTCTTTGCTGCCTAAAAGCGCCACAAATAAATACTCATTGGCCAGATAACGGTAATGGCAGAGCATCAGATAGCCGGTTTCCGGGATCTGGTGTTTGGTCAGTTCTACCACCAGGGACGCCGTCGCATGTTCGGCCAGCGCCAAAAAGGACATCTCATCATGTTGCCACTGCCCGAGTGGCTGTAATAACTGCCCGGCCTTGTCAGCGCTGAAACTGGCGTAGCCTTTGGCTGGTTTACCGTTGTAGGCCAGATGTAACTGTTCAAGCAATAACGAGACCGCAGGCGTGATGCCCAGTAACTCCTGACGAAAATGCGCCGTCAGCTGCTCAGAGGCATTCGCTTCAATAAAATTAATGGCCAGGCTGTGGACATCGACAGACATAACTTTTCCTGTAGCGTTGAATTCTGTTACCATTCTACCTGTTTCAATGCCTTCATTTCAGAGTAATTCATGCCAATTCAGTCCAAGTACAGCAATGCCCAAATCGAAACTATCGTCAATGCCCTGCTCGACACGCTGCGCCAGCAGCAGGCGACGACCGAACTGAGCCTGATGTGTCTTGGCAATACTGTCAGCCATATCCTGCAAACACAGGTGCCGGCGGCGCAGCGGGCTGAAGTAGCCAAATCATTTGCGGCTGTGCTGGTTGACGCCGTCAGCGGACCTGCTCACTAAATTATGGTACTGGAGCAGGATCTCTCGCTCGTCAATAAGGTCAACCGGCTGCTGCGCTGGGGTCATTGGTTTACCTTTTTTAATGTCCTGCTGGCACTGCCGGTCGGCCTGGCTTTTTTCCTCGCCGATCCGCTGCCGCACGACGCCGCTGGCTGGCTCTATCTGCTGCTGAACTGGCTGGGTCATACCGCGTTTCTGTGCTTTTTGTTTTTTATCCTGACCATTTTCCCGGTCAGTCTGCTGTTTCCATCGCAGCGCCATGTGCGTGGCGTCGCAGCGACTCTGGCCAGTCTTGGCCTGGTGCTGCTGATTTTTGACGCTTATGTCTATCACAGCCTAGGCTACCATGCCGGCGCGGCGTCGTGGGAGCAGACACTGGATTTGCTACAACAGCAAGTTGTCACCAACCTGCGCAACTTTGTGCTGATCACCGCGTCTGTGTTCGCGCTGTTACTTGCCATTGAACTGACGGTCAGTAATTTTTGCTGGAAAAAGATTGAACGGCTGAAGCGCTCCGGCGTCGGCAAACCGGCGCTGGTGCTGCTACTTGGCAGCTTCAGCCTCAGCCACCTGATGCATGTCTGGGCCGATGCGACCGAGCGCACCAGCATTACCCGCCAGGACAATACGCTGCCGCTGAGTTACCCCGCGACAGCACGCACCGTGCTGAACCGTTATCAGTTGCTGGTCAGGCCCGAACATCCGCAGGAAGGCAACTGGCTGCAACAAGCCTTAGCCGCTCCCCAGCAAGTCCAGCTGTCTTGCGGCGCTGCGCCACAAGCCGAACCGTTGGATGTCTGGCTGGTTGACGCGCTAAATGCCGAACAACGCCAGTTATTGCAACTACAAAACTTCCGCACCCTGCCCCAGCAGCTGGCTCCGCGCGAGCGTGCTTTGGCTATCAATAACTTGTTGCATGCGCAGGTGGCACCGGCGAAAGCTGCACAGCCGCCTGCCTGGTGGCAGCAGTTGCCTGCCGGTTACCTGCAGGTAGATGCTGACCCGCAGTGGCAACATGCTTATCCCTGGCTCACATCGGCACATCAGCAGCCGGCGGCAGTGCGCTTGCATCTGCAATCCACCACCGAAAATCTGACTACACAGCTCAAGCAGCGCAGTGCCAATGCACAGCTGCTGATTATCGAAATTGCCGGCCAGGGCGAACGGCTGGCATTGGCCCCTGCGCAGGTTTGGTATTTTTGGCCACTGCTGCGTCAGCAACGCATCAGTCAGGTCAGCCAGCACCTGGATTTGATCCCCACGCTGCTCGCTTATCAGGGCTGCTACAACCAGCAGCGCTGGATTGGCGACAACTGGCTGCATGACAACGCCAGCGTCAAACTGAATGTGATTGGCAACGAGCTGTTTGCCTTTCGCAAAGACAAAATGCTGCTGGTCAAAGACGACGGCCAGTTCAGCGTCTGGTCGGCTGGCACCTTTGTGCCGCTGGAACAAAAACCAGATCTGCCGCTGCTGACTGACGCGCTGAACCGACTGTCTGTCCCCGGCAAAACACGCTGGTGAGCTGAGGCCAGGCTCTGTTTTGCTGGCCTCGCGTTAATATTCTGCAGCTCTCATCGTTTTTTCTGAACACAACCAATCAAATTAGTCATTTTTATTATTTTCATGCGCCCTTTAACATCAGCGTCATCCCCACTTGCCGGAGCGTTGCCATGTTAAAGACCATTAGTTTTGCCATCATGCATTTTAGTATTGCTTTTACTGTCGCCTATTTGCTGACCGGGGACTTACTGGTTGGCGGACTGGTGGCGCTGGTCGAGCCGGCCGTCAATACAGTTGGTTATGTGGTTCATGAAAAAGTCTGGCAACGTCTGCGCCCGGAAAAAAAGCCAGCAATGCTGCTGGCTTAAGCGCAAAAAACCGTTAAACTGCCCGCCTTTTGTTGGCGTCTGCTGAATAATCCGGCAGGCCAGGCAAACTCAGGTGGGGACCTTATGGCACTGAAAGCCACGATTTACAAAGCCGAGCTGGCGATCGCCGACATGACCCGGCACTATTATCAGACCCACAGTCTGACTCTGGCGCAACATCCGTCCGAAACGGTGGAGCGCATGATGCTGCGGCTGGTGGCTTTTGCGCTGTGTGCGCATGAACGGCTGCAGTTTGGCAAAGGCATCTCGGAAGATTCAGAGCCGGATCTGTGGCAGCACGATTACAGCGGGGATATTGCGCTGTGGATTGAACTCGGCTTGCCCGACGACAAACTGCTGCGCCGGGCCGCCCACCGCGCCAGACAAGGCATGGTGCTGGCGTATGGCGGCACCGTCGTCGATAAATGGTGGAAAGACGCCCAAAAAACCGCCCGTGAGCTGAAAAACCTGACCGTCGTCGCCATTGACGCGACAGAATCGGCGGCACTGGCGCAGTTGTGTCAGCGCACGATGCAACTACAATGTACGCTGCAAGAGGGCCAGTTGTGGTTCTCCAATGGCGCCGATTCAGCCGTGCTGAATCCGCGAGTCCTGCAATCCGGCGAACCGCCACTGTTTCAACTGGAGTCCTGATGTTTCTGGGTCAATTAAACCGGCTGGTCATTAAAAAACAAGTCGATTTCGGCGTCTATCTGGACGGTAAAGCCTGGGGTGACATTCTGCTGCCCAAACGCTATGTGCCGGCCGGTGTCGATATCGGCAGCAGCGTTGAAGTCTTTTTGTATCTGGATTCGGAAGATCAGCTGATAGCGACCACTGAAAAGCCAACCATCAAAGTGGGCGAAGTAGCTCAGCTGCGCTGCATTGCCACCACCAAAGTGGGTGCTTTCCTGCAATGGGGCTTAAAAAAAGATTTGCTGGTGCCTTTTGCCGAACAGGCAGTACCGATGCAGCAGGACTACAGCTATCTGGTGTACTGTTTTGTCGATAAAAGTAACCGGATCGTGGCGTCCAGTAAGCTCGATAAATTTATCGGCAAATCTGTGCCAACGCTCACGCCGGGCGCTGAAGTCGAGATCGTCGTCGATCGAGACGTCGTCGCGATTGCCGCGGCACGT
>CBINNO010000230.1:0-6045 GCA_966252055.1 uncultured Rheinheimera sp.
AATTGGTTGATGTATCGATCACGCTCAAAAGGCTACAGCAGAAATCCGAATCTGGCATGTTGCCAGCCAGCGAGCCCTTGGCTTATTTGTTCAATGTTGGCACTCTCACAGGCGGGCCTGAACGACTGTCACCGCAGACCCGGCTGCAGCGATTTGAAACACTGTACCGGGATATGTTTATGACTGAATACATTGCAGCCCAATGGCATAATGAGCCGCATCTTGGCTTCAAACAGGAAATGATGCTTCGGGGGTGGCAGTTTCGCCAGAGCCTGGGTTGAAGCAGAGCATCTATGAGAAAACTAATCGGCTAGGTAGAAACTGACCGTCGAAACGACCCGGACTTTTTTGATGTGGGGCGTAGAGCTATCGCGGTCCTGAATAGAAAAAAGCCCCTGATTGGCTATTTTTATTTTACCTACCTGGCTGCCTGAATCCTCTGCAAACCGGTTTGCCACGTCGCGGGCATTTTTGGTGGCTTCTTCGATCATGGCTGGTTTTAGCTGATTTAGACCACTAAAGATAAATTCGGCCTTGGCGTCGTAATCCTGCCCGGCGATAGCAATGCCATTTTTGCTCAGTTCAATCAACTTTTGCATGGCATGTAATGCCTGATCCACTTGCTGGCTATAAACGGTCACCACCGACGTGACGGTATATCTGGGTTGTTCACTTCGACCATCCTGATAACCGGCCTGACGGTCCTGAACTTGTGGTACTGAGTAGCTGATTTCTTCTGAATTAAAACCGTGCAGTTTAAGAAAGGCGGCGATTTGTTCATTTTTCTTCTCGACCTGACTGA
Organism: uncultured Rheinheimera sp.; assembly: GCA_966252055.1. Taxonomy (GTDB): domain Bacteria; phylum Pseudomonadota; class Gammaproteobacteria; order Enterobacterales; family Alteromonadaceae; genus Pararheinheimera. The sequence continues at coordinate 803 of CBINNO010000230.1, forward strand.
TGACAGCCACCAGGTCTTGTCCTACTTCAGTAAATTTTACTGGCCAGATCACGGTATCGGCATGCACATCTCTTTCGGCAAGCCCTTTGACTTCGACGACACGCTCCATGGATTTGATCTGTTGTAGCTGCTGGCCGAGCAATACGCTGCCGGCCGCCAAACCAACAATAAAGCAAACACCCATGACCCAACTATTAACCGATTGATGCATCTGAAACTCCAGCAGTGAAAAACGCTATGGTGAGAAAGCAGCACTGAATTACTGATGAATAAAAAGCGAACCTGCACAGGCAGGTTCGCTTGGTTTTATCAGACTCTGATGTCAATGTTTTGACCCAGATTACCTTGCGGTGCCGGAGCGGGCGTCGGCGATGCGGCAACTGCGCTTTGCAGCAATTGCATCGTCATTTTGCCTTCCTGCTTTTGTTGGGTTTTGGCGAGTGCCGCACCCAGCATTTCGTAGCCTTGGCCAACCGCCTGGCTACCGATGCCTTCCGTCATAGTCCTACTCCCATGCCAGTACATCTTTAACGTTGTCGGCAGCAGGGGCAGAAGCTTGAGCGATATTGATTAAATATTTTGTGGCGGATTGTCCGAACCTGAATGCGGCATCGCAGGTGTAATGTTAATTCTGTTGGGGCACGGGCAAATAAAAGCCCCGTTTGTTGCAGCAAACGGGGCCGGGGCTTTTCGCTCGGAGTGACTTATGAATATTCCAAAGCGTCAAGGTTCGTTGCGTTATGGTCAGCCAATCTGGACCAGAGCTGTTGAATTCGATTTCAGGGCTTGTGAAGTTAACGCCGGTGTTGTAACTGGGCTCAGTGGCCGTACCGGCCGGGTTGGGCCCTTCTTCACTGTGCCTTTGACCATCGGTTGCGGCGCCATCGGGATATTTCCCAGTTTGGCAGCTAACCCTTGTTGTATATCGGCCACTGTGTAGCCGGCTTTAATTTTCATTCTGATGTAGGGAATGCCGCTGGCTTCCAGCGCGCCGCTGACAAACCAGTCAGGCACCGCTTTGTGGCCGGTTTTGCTGGTATTGTTGACCAGATCTATCACTGCAACAATCGACATGTCTTCATTATTACAAAGCACGAAATCGAGATATTTTGCGTTCAGTTTCAGTAAGGCGGCTCTTTTCGTTTTGGTGTCTGTGCTATCGCGCAGTTCGAGAATATCCGCGAGCTTCACTCTGTTGATGATCTTATATTGCTCGCCGACGGCCTTCTCCAGCAACTGCAGGAATGAGCGTTCGACCTGAGTAAAGAGTTGGGAGCGCTTGTAGAACGGAAACGGGTTTCCATGATGGAAAAAGCGGTTGACCACTAAGGCAGCCATGACAGCCAGCAAAACCAGCAGCAAAATGATCAGTTCCATATCGACCTCAGACAGATTATTGACGTTGAATAGCAGAAGCGTCGCCTCTGAGGCTTTTCTAGCAGGACTTGTGCCAGAAAAATCGGGCATGATGCACAATTACCATAAAAGAAAATGATGCCTGGCATAGTCGCTATTAATGCTTGTTATGCGATAAATCGGCCTATAGTGCTGCGGGAGTGTGCAGGCAGCACTGATTATAGAGCCTGTGCTGACGACAGTTGAAAACCACACCGGACGGCGAAGTCCGCTCATTTGGCAGGAGAACGATATGACAACCATCACAGAACTGACCATTAAAGGACCGCTGCAAGACAGCTATCAGCAAATCCTCACACCGGCAGCCTGTCAGTTTCTGGTCGATTTGGTGCGTGAGTTCCGGCCGGAACTGAAGCAGTTACTGGCCGCGCGCCAGCTCGTGCAGGCCCGCTACGACCAAGGCGCATTACCTGACTTTTTGCCAGAGACCCGTCATATTCGGCAAAGCGACTGGAAAGTTGCGGCCATTCCGGCAGATTTGCAGGACAGAAGAGTGGAAATTACCGGCCCGGTTGACCGCAAAATGATTATTAATGCGCTCAATGCCGATGTGAAAGTATTCATGGCTGATTTCGAAGATTCGCAGGCACCAAGCTGGTCGGGCGTGATTGAAGGGCAAATCAATTTGCGTGACGCCAATCTGGGTACCATCAGTTACAGCGACCCCCAATCAGGCAAACAATATGCGCTGCGTGACAACCCGGCGTTGTTGATTGCCAGGGTTCGTGGCCTGCATCTCTGGGAGCGTCATTTAGAAGTGGATGGCGAGCAAGTGCCGGGTTCTTTAGTTGATTTTGCGTGGTATTTTTTTCATAACTATCAGATCCGTAAACAGAAAGGTTCTGGTGTTTATTACTATTTGCCAAAGCTGCAAAGCCATCACGAAGCGGCCTGGTGGGACAAAGTGTTCCGTTTCACCGAAGCGCGTTTTGCCGAACCTGTTGGTTTTATCCGGGCAACTGTACTGATAGAAACGCTGCCGGCCGTGTTTGAGATGGATGAGATTCTCTATTGCCTCAAAGATCATATCGTGGCACTGAACTGTGGTCGCTGGGACTATATCTTCAGCTATATCAAGACTTTAAAGAATCATGCTGACCGGGTATTACCGGACCGGCAGGTGGTGACCATGAATCAGCCGTTTTTAAGTGCTTATTCAAGGTTACTGATCAAAACCTGCCACCGGCGCGGTGCGCTGGCGATGGGCGGTATGGCGGCTTTTATTCCGGCCAAAGAGCCTGCTGCCAATGCCGCTATTCTGCAGAAAGTGACGGCCGACAAAGCGCTCGAAGCCGGCAATGGCCACGATGGAACCTGGGTGGCACATCCCGGTCTTGCCGCCACTGCCAATGCGGTCTTTAACGCCCAGCTTGGCGATCGGCCAAATCAGCTGCATGTTCTGCGAGAGCAGGATGCTGCTATCACGGCGGCCGAGTTACTGCAACCGAGCGATGGGGAGCGGACTGAAGCCGGTATGCGTACTAACATCAGAGTGGCGCTGCAATATATTGCCGCCTGGATCAGCGGCAAAGGCTGCGTGCCGATTTATGGCCTGATGGAGGATGCGGCGACCGCTGAAATCTCCAGAACCTCAATCTGGCAGTGGATTAAACACGGTAAGTCCTTGTCAAATGGCAAGTTAGTGACCAAAGAGCTGTTTGCCCAGCTGCTGGCCGAAGAGAGTGTGGTGGTGCGCAGCGAAGTGGGTGAAGCCCTGTGGCAACAACAAAGCTTTGACAAAGCAGCGGCTTTGCTGCTAAGTATCACCACGGCTGATGAGCTGGTGGAATTCCTGACCCTGCCAGCCTATGAGCTTTTAGTGTAACCCGAAGCAAAGAGGGGCATCCCAACCGCCCCTCTTTTTTTATTGCCCTGCGAAGCCTGTGTTACCCAGCGCAGCTTTTGTGATGCAGAGCAGCCGGCTGGCAACCACAGGCCATTTTGTTCCATTTCAGGCAACAGTTTGCCGCCAGAGCTGCGCTGGTTTGTCAGCTTAGTTCTTCCGCTATCTCACCAATTAAACGCCGCAGCCAGATATGGCTGGCATCCTGATGCAACAATGGGCTCCAGATCATCTTCAGTTCAATCGACGGGATTGGAAAGGGCGGGTCCAGCACCTGCATACTCGGGTCGTTTTTGTACAGCATGGCGGCGCGATAAGGCAGGGTCGCGATGAGGTCCGTCTCCACTGCCAGATGCATGGCGACATGATAGTTACGGGTGAACACGCTGATATTGCGTTGTTTGCCGAATTTGGCCAGCGCCTCGTCTACCCAGCCCAGCTTCTGCACATCGGCCGGATCCATGCCGACGCCGACGCCAAAACCGGTTTTACTGACCCAGATATGCTGGCCCTTGAGGTAAGTGTCGAGGTTGAAGTTGGCCAGGATCGGATTTTGTTTATGCACCAGGCAGGCAAAAGCATCTTTCCAGATGGTTTTCTGATGAAACGACTGCGGCAACTGGTCGAAGCGGTTGATCGCCATGTCGACTTTGCCGTTTTCAACGTCATGAAAGGTCACGTCGGACGGGGTCATGATGTCGAGCGAGGTGCCGGGCGCCTGTGCCCTCAGCCGTTTGAGCAGCGCCGGGATCAGCGTGGAAGCTGCGTAGTCGCTGGCCATGATGCGAAAAGTGCGGTGGCTGTGAGTCGGCTCAAATTCTTTGTTGGGCTGCAGTGTTTCTTCCAGTGTCAGCAGAATGCCGCGCACCACCGGCGCCAGTTCTTTGGCGCGCTCAGTCGGTACCATGCCTTCTGAAGTACGCACCAGAATAGGGTCATTCAGTAAATCGCGCAGCCGCTTTAAACCGTTACTCATGGCTGGCTGGGTGATATTGAGCTGGTTGGCGGCCCGGGTGACATTTTTCTCTCTGAGCAACATATCCAGATAGACCAACAGGTTCAGGTCGATTTTGCTGATATTCATGTGGATCTCCGGTTTCTGGCGGCTGGGCGGCAATTATGCCTGTTTATATATTCACATAATGAATGATGGGCATCAAAAAAATCAACTGGATGAATCGTTTTACTGAAACCTATAGTGAAACTCAACAGCGACCGGTACAGAAACTGAACAACATGGTTGGCAGGCCGGCGCTGAACACCCAAAGCAGAATGCACGCAGCAGCCACAGAGGAACATGTTATGTCCGCCTATTTACAGCAAGTCCAACAGCTGACACAGAATATCCAACAGCAGGGGAGCGGCTGGAATGCTATCAGCGCGGAGTATGCCGTGCGGATGCAGCTGCAGAACCGGTTTAAAAACGGGCTGGAAATTGCCCAGTACACCGCTGACATTATGCGCCGCGATATGGCGGCTTATGATGCCGACCCCAGCCAGTACACGCAGTCGCTGGGCTGCTGGCATGGTTTTATCGGGCAGCAAAAGCTGATCTCAATTAAAAAACACTTTGGCAGTACCAAACGCAAGTATCTGTATCTGTCTGGCTGGATGATCGCCGCGCTGCGTTCTGAATTTGGCCCGCAGCCCGATCAGTCCATGCATGAAAAAACGGCGGTACCGGCTTTAATTGAAGAGCTGTACACCTTTTTAAAGCAAGCCGACGCCCGTGAACTGGGCGGCTTTTTTCGCGAACTGGACGCTGCCCGTGCCGCCGACCAGCAAAGCAAAGTGACTGAAATTCTGGCGAAAATCGACAATTTTGAAACTCATGTGGTGCCCATCATCGCCGACATCGACGCCGGTTTTGGTAATGCCGAAGCCACTTACTTACTGGCGAAAAAAATGATTGAAGCCGGCGCCTGTGCGATTCAGATTGAAAACCAGGTGTCGGACGAAAAACAATGTGGTCACCAGGACGGTA
>CBINNO010000231.1:0-6025 GCA_966252055.1 uncultured Rheinheimera sp.
CTAGGATGTTTTGAGAAATAGTTAATTCATCTCAATTACTTAAGCTGATGCAGCCGCACTCTGATGAGGGATACAAGGTGGCCAACGATTTTTTGTTTGCAGATGAGCCGGAAGAACAGGCGCCGCAGCACAGCGGCAGCTGGAAAATTCTGATTGTTGACGACGAACCTGAAGTGCACGCCGTGACAAAGCTCGCACTCAGTGATTTCTCCTTTCAGGGCAAAAACCTGGAATTTATCAGCGCTTATTCCGGTGCTGAGGCGAAAAAACTGATTGAGCAGCATCATGATGCCGCCATTATGCTGCTCGACGTGGTGATGGAGTCTGATGACGCTGGTTTGATCGTCGCCCGTTACATCCGTGAAGAACTGCACAATCATTATGTCCGCATTATTCTGCGTACCGGCCAGCCCGGCCAGGCGCCGGAGCGGCAAGTCATCGTCAACTACGACATCAACGACTACAAATCCAAAACTGAACTGACCGCGCAAAAACTGTTCACCGTGGTGATGTCGAGCCTGCGCTCATACCGCGATATTTTATCGATTGATAACAGCCGGCGCGGCCTTGAGAAAATCATCACGGCATCGGCCGATCTGTTCTCCTCCCATTCGATGGAGCAGTTTATCGATGGCGTGTTGCAACAGCTGACCTCGATTCTGGGCTGCGACGACAACGCTTTGCTGGTGACGTCGTCTTTGGTGGCCGGCAATATCAATGAAAACACCGATCCGGACCAGTTGGTGGTGTTTGCCGGTCTTGGTGAATTTGAAAATAAAGAAGGGCGGGCCGTCGCTGACGTGTTGGAACCGCCGCTGATGGATGCGTTTCATCAGGCGCTCAGAAGCCGCAGTATTGTCTATCGGGAGAATTATCTGGTGGCGTATTGCACCAGTAAATTCACCCATGGTTCTTTGTTGTATGTGTCCGGATTACCAAATCAAATCAATGATACACAAAAGCGGCTGATTGAACTCTTTGCGCAAAACGTGCAGATCGCCTACGAAAACGTGCAGTTACAGCACGAAATTGAAGACACTCAACGCGAAATTGTCTACCGGCTCAGTGAGGCGGTGGAACAAAGGTCGATTGAAACCGGCAATCATGTCAAGCGGGTGGCCTTTATCTGTTATGAGCTGGCCAAGGCCTATGGGTTGCCCGATGAAGAAGCCGAAAAACTGATGTTTGCCTCGCCGTTGCATGATGTCGGTAAAGTCGGCATTCCGGACGGTATTCTGAATAAACCGATGAAGCTCGCTGAACATGAGTGGGAAGTGATGAAAACCCACGCCAGCATTGGTTATGAAATTCTGAAAAATTCCAAGCGGGCCATCATTCAGGCCGGTGCGATCATCGCGCGCGATCACCATGAAAAATGGGACGGCAGCGGTTATCCGGCTGGTAGATCTGGTGAGAGTATTCACATTTATGGCCGTATTGCAGCCATGGCGGATGTTTATGATGCGTTGCGTCATCGCCGCTGTTACAAGTCTCCCTGGACAGCCGAAGCGACGCTCGCGCACATCGAAAGTGAATCCGGCCGTCAGTTTGACCCTAAATTGGTCGAAATCCTCAAAACGCGGGTCGACAAGATAGAGGCTATCCTGCAAAAATATCCGGACGAGGATTAGAAGGCCTTTGCACAAAGCCACCTGCGGGTGGCTTTGTTTTTTCGGCGGGCGCAAACCGCCGGCAAAGGCAGGCAAAACACCCTGACAAAAACCGGAGTTTTTTTATGTATATGGCGCTTAAACACACCCACCTGCTGCTGGTGGCGATCAGTATCTCTCTGTTGTGTATCCGTTTTGTGCTGGCGCTGAAAGGCTCGGCATTACTGCAGAAAAAACTGTTCAAAGTGCTGCCTCATGTAGTGGATACCTTTTTACTGGCATCGGCAGTTGGCCTGATGCTGACCTTACAGCAATATCCATTTGTGACGCCTTGGCTGACCGACAAATTCATCGGCTTGCTGGCTTATATTGCGCTGGGTGTGATGGCGCTCAAAGGCCGTACTAAAGCAATGCGGGTGTTGGCGTTTTTTGGCGCGATAGGCTGGCTGGTCCTGATGGCGCGGGTTGCAGTGACCAAGACTCCGGTGCTGTTCGGTTAACAGCCGACATTCCGGCTGCTGAGAATTTTGAAATGGCGGCATGCAGCCGCCTCATCTTGTGGAGGCCCTGGTGGCAATTAAAAGTATTCAGATTGGCAAGATTGACGTTGCCAATGACAAACCTTTTGTGTTGTTTGGTGGCATGAACGTGCTGGAATCACGCGATCTGGCGCTGACTGTTGCTGAGCATTATGTCCGTGTCTGTGAAAAGCTCGGTATTCCTTATGTATTTAAAGCGTCGTTTGATAAAGCCAACCGCTCGTCGGTGCATTCTTATCGGGGCCCGGGCCTGGAGGAAGGCCTGCGGATTTTCGAAGAAATCAAACGCACTTTTAATATTCCTCTGATCACTGACGTGCATGAGCCCTATCAGGCGGCCCCGGTGGCAGAGGTGGTTGATGTGATTCAGTTGCCGGCTTTTCTGGCCCGTCAGACTGATTTGGTGATTGCCATGGCGCAGACCGGCGCAGTGATCAATGTGAAAAAGCCGCAATTTCTGGCCCCGCATGAAATGCGCCACATCATCACGAAGTTTCGCGAAGCTGGCAATGAACAGGTGATTCTGTGTGAACGCGGCTCCAGCTTTGGCTATAACAATCTGGTGGTCGACATGCTCGGCATGGATGAAATGAAACAGTATGCGCCGGTGATTTTTGACGCCACTCATGCGCTGCAAAAACCAGGCGGGCGTACGGATTCTGCCGACGGTCGTCGCGCGCAGGCCGCGCAGCTGGCACGTTCGGGCATGGCGCTCGGGTTGGCCGGGCTCTTTATCGAAGCGCATCCGGATCCGAATCAGGCCAAATGTGATGGCCCATGCGCGCTGCCGCTGGCTAAGCTGGAACCTTACCTGCAACAAATGCAGGCGTTGGATCAGCTGGTGAAATCCTTTGCGCCGCTGGATACATCAGCCAACTGAGTCACATCACACGGAAGCGGGCAGGCTCCCGCTTCCGTGTTATTCATACCGCTGCCTGACATAACTGACCACTTGCTGATAGCTGCTGAGCAGCGCATTGAGCAGGGCCGGGAGCTGACCCTGTTGCCCGCTGGTTGGGCTATCGCTGTGATCTGTACTGCTTGCTTGTTCCAGCTCCAGAGCCAGCTCTGACAATTGCAGGGCCCCGACGCTTTTCGCCACCGATTTCAGTTGATGCGCCAGGGCACGACATTGCAAAGTCTGGTTGGTTTGGCTGGCCAGTTGTAATTGTTGTAACAGCTCGCCGGCATGCTGGACAAAATAATTCAGATAATCCCGGTGCTTGGCTGGATCAGGCCCGAGGAAATTGGCAATAGTGGTAAAACAAATCGGACTGATGTCCGTTTGCTCCGGCTGTCCCTGAAGACGGGGCGATACGGCGGTCTGCAGCGGTAACCAGCGCTGCAAAGTTTGCTGCAACTTGCTCAGTTCAACTGGTTTTGTCAGATAGTCATCCATGCCCACGCTAAAACATTTATCGGCTTCGCCTTTGAGCGCATTGGCCGTGATGGCAATAATGCGGGTAAATACAATGTCTTCGTCGTCATACTGCGCCGCTTCTTTACGAATGGTGCGGGCCAAATCATAGCCGCTCAGGTTGGGCATATGCAGATCGGTCAGCAGCAGTGGGTAGCGATATTGTCGCCATTTATCCAGTGCGATTTGGCCATCATCGGCCACTTCGACCCGATAGCCGAGTGTTTGCAGCTGCTCGACCAACACTTGCTGATTCATCGGATTGTCCTCTGCCAGCAGCAACAAAGGGGCGTCTGCTGGGGGCTGCGGTATTCCGTCGTCAAACGAGGCAGCGGTTGCTGAGGATCGCGCCGTTGGGTTCAGCAGTTGCAGCAGGGCGCTTTCCAGACTATTGCGACATAAGGGATTGGCGACCAGCAGTTGATAACCGGCCGGCACTTGTGGCACGGCATTATCCGCCGGCACTATCAACAATGTCGGACAGGGCGGCGGGACAGGTAAGTCGCTGATGTCAGGCTGTGGGCCGGCACAGAGATCAAGTAACAGGTAGTCATCACCGGCTGATGAGCCGGCAGTTGAGTGCTCTGCCAGCCGGACTTTGGCACTGTAGACCGGCAGCCAGCACTGAAGTAGTTCCCGCTGTTGGGGATGGTGGCTGACAACGCCGACCCGCTGATCGGCAAATCTGGGGATGGTACGGCTGACCGTTTCGCTGGCGTGTCGCATCGGCAGCAACACATTGAAGGTGGTCCCTTTGCCCAGAGTGCTTTGTACGTCGATGCGGCCGTACATCAGTTCTGTCAGTTGCTGGCAAATCGACAGTCCAAGACCAGTGCCGCCATATTTGCGCGTGACAGAGCCCTCTGCCTGACTAAACGGCTGGAACAGTTGTGTCAGCTGACGGGGTGTCATGCCTTTGCCATTGTCCTGCACAGACAGCCGGATTTGGCAGAACTCCAGATTGTCGTCCAGCAGTTCAGCCCGTAACTGCACGAGACCAGGTGAGCCTGGCAAGGTTTCGGTAAACTTAATGGCATTGCCGGTCAGGTTGTACAGGATCTGGCGCAAACGCACCGGATCGCCGAGCAAATTCTCCGGGATAGCCGGGTCAACAAACAAGGTCAGCTGCAATTTGCGCTGCAGTGCGACGGTGAACATCACCTGCGCCACCGCTTCCATCATGTCATTGATGGACAGCGGAATGTGTTCAATCTCCATTTTGCCGGCTTCGATTTTAGAAAAATCGAGGATGTCGTCCAAAATACGCAGCAAGGCGAAAGACGAGTCGCGAATGGTCGACGTGAGTCGTTGCTGATGGCCACTGAGGCTGGTATTGCGCAATAAGTCGACCGTGCCGATGATGCCGTTCATCGGCGTTCTGATTTCATGACTCATGGTTGCCAGAAAGGTCGACTTCGCTTCATTAGCCCGTTCTGCGCTGAGTTTGGCGGCTGCGAGAGCTTCAGTGCGTTGCAGGATTTTATCGTCCAGTTCCTGACGCAGCGCATGACACTCAGTTTGTATCTGTTTGTGTTGATGCTGTTGGCGCCGGCCTTGCTGTAACCATTGCTGCAAGGCCGGGTCAAGCGATTGCAGGCTGGGCGGGATTGAGAACAGATTGTCAAACTTTGCCTGGCTGGCGGCAGTGGAAATTTGGGCCGCCAGTTCTTCCTGCTGGCGCAGCCAATGTCGCTGCATCAGCCGTTGCAGCGGGATGCCGGCTAAAAAACACAGCAATAAAGCCGCAGCGGTCAGTGCGAACATCAGCATCATGTCGGGAGTGTCCTGCCGGCTGACCAACAGCAGCTCGCCCTGAGGCGCTTGCAGCCGGTACAGCCGGATATGCGGGGGCAGCGCCGATTGCAGGGGATGAAAGTCCGGCAAGCTGGCGGTGTGCGCCAGAATTTGTTGCTGGTTGTCGAGCAGATAAAGGGCTTGCCGATGGCCCGGCAGGATCAGCCGGGTTAATTGTGCAGTCGCCTGTTCCGCAGTCAAATCAGCCAAATCAGCGGGCAACAAGCTGGCTGCCAGCTGTAATTGCTGCTGTTCGAGCGCAGCGTTCTGCGTAGTGGGTTGCTGTTGTGATTGCCAATAGCTGACCACCACGGTGGCCGCCAGCGCGCAGCAGAGGACCGCCAGCGTCCAAAGCAACAGCAGCGGCCGCGTGAAAGTTGATTTGTGCATGGATTTGTCTGACCTGCGATGAATTTATTCAGTGTAATGAGGTTTTTTTGCGCTGCGCTGAAATAGCTTTATTTTTATGCGGGTATTCAAGATGTTGAACAGCGAATGATGACGCAGTTGCTGCCTTTTTCGCTGATTTGCTCAATCCATAAGCGGTCAGTCGCCCGCGGCCAAAAAAAAGTTGACTTGGATCGGCAAAATCCGTTTAATACCCCCCGTTGCCCAGATAGCTCAGTCGGTAGAGCAGCGGATTGAAAATCCGCGTGTCGGTGGTT
>CBINNO010000232.1:0-5996 GCA_966252055.1 uncultured Rheinheimera sp.
ACTATAAACAGGCGTCGTCGGGGTACCGCTGTCCCCCAGAGTTCCCCCCCCACCACAAGCGACTACTGCACTCATCAGAAACGCAACGAGAAGTTGCCGGATGTTTCGCATGAAAACTCTCCCTAGCTGGCTCATTTCATTAAAATTTATAACTTTTGTATATTAGCTGATCCATGCCTAATGTCTCAGCCTTTCGGTCGTTCAGCAGCGCAAATTTTTCTTTTACGACAGAAACTGCTAGATTACGGCCTCTTTTATCCTGTTATACCCGATGTGAACAGATGACTACAAACACAAAATTCAATCTGACCGCCCGAATTCTGCTGGCAATGGCGCTGGGGATTCTGGTTGGCGCCTTGTTTAAGTTTCTGCTGGACGGCCAAGCGGAAAAAATAGTGGACGTCGGCGCTTTTAGTTTTGGTATCAAAGCGTTATTCGTTGATGGTTTCTTCCACGTCGGCGGGCAGATTTTCCTCGCCAGCCTGAAAATGTTGGTCGTCCCGCTGGTGCTGGTCTCGTTGATTTGTGGCACCAGTGCGCTCAAAGATATTCGCACACTGGGCCGGATCGGCTCAAAATCCATGCTGCTGTACATTCTGACCACGGCCATCGCTATCTCCATCGCAATCTTCTTTGCAGCCTTGGTCAAACCGGGCGAAGGCGTCGACATGGTGGCAGCGTCAAACTTCAACCCCGGTGAAACTCCTGGCCTTGCGCAGGTGTTTATCAACATGTTCCCGGCCAATCCTGTCGATGCGATGGCCAAAGGTGAAATGTTGCAAATCATTGTGTTTGCCGTGTTGTTCGGTATCGCGATGTCTCTGGCAGGCGAAGCAGGCGAACGACTGCGGCTGATTTTTGAAGATTTCAACAGCGCCATTATGAAACTCGTTGAGATTGTGATGCAGCTTTCACCTTATGGCGTGTTCTTCCTGATGGCCAAACAGTTCACGATTCTTGACCTCAGTGACATGGGCAAACTGCTGAATTATTTCCTGGTCGTTTTGTTTGTCCTGCTGTTTCATGGCTTTGTGGTTTATGGTGCTTTTCTGGCGCTGGTGGCCCGTTTAAACCCCGTGATGTTCTTTCGTAAAATGAAAGAAACGGCACTTTTCGCATTCAGCACGTCCAGCAGCAATGCCACTATCGCCAGCAATATGGCAACAACCACACAAAAACTGGGTGTTGATAATAAGGTCGCCTCTTTTACTATCCCGCTCGGCGCCACCATCAACATGGATGGCACAGCCATTATGCAGGGGGTTGCCACAGTTTTTATCGCTCAGGTGTATAACATCGACCTGACCTTAGCAGACTATGTACTGGTGGTGCTGACTGCAACGCTGGCTTCTATCGGTACTGCCGGCGTGCCGGGTGTTGGTCTGGTGATGCTGGCCATGGTGCTGCAGCAAGTCGGCTTGCCGGTAGAAGGTATCGCTTTAATTCTGGGCGTTGACAGGTTGCTCGACATGACCCGCACAGCGGTCAACATTACCGGTGATGCAATGGTGTCCTGTGCGGTCGGTAAAAGCGAAAAATGCTTCAATGCCGACACATTTAACGACCCCAATGCAGGGCGGCATTAAACATGTTGTGATACCGAAACAAAAAAGCCAGTCAACAAATTGACTGGCTTTTTTATCTCAGCTGGAGCGCAATCGCTGGCACACGTCATCACCAACAGATCAGGTAACTGCGCTCAATCAGCACTGTCGTGGCAAACCGGCGCCTTGCGAAACCCTGCCCTGTCAAATCCTGCTCGGCTAACAACTCAATCTGGCAATCACCAAAGAGCTGTCGCACCTCATCATCAGGCACCGAAAACGGCGGCCCGTTTTTTTCACCCGGCGGATATTCGAGACTGATCAGCAACAACTGAGCTTGTGGCAACAAAGTACGCAGTTGCTTCACATAAGCTTGCCGCATCTGCACGGGCAAGGCTATCAGCGCTGCGCGGTCATATATACGCTGACAGCGCCTCACCTGCGCTGCGGTCAGAGCAAAAAAATCACCTTGCCACAGACATAAATCGGCGTGTTGATACCGGCGAAATAGCGGAACCGTCTCGCTATGTGGCAACATCCCCGCTTCGGCAAAAAAATCCTCGCAAGCGCGCTGCGATAGTTCGGCGCCAACCACAGCGGCTGTTTTTGCCAGAAAATGTAAATCGGGGGACTTGCCACACAACGGCACCAACACAGGCCCGCCGTTTAACCAGCGGGCTGGCGCTTGTTGCAGCAATGGATGCGGTTGCTCCAGTTGCCAGCCTAGTTCGTCATTCTGCCAACGGGTTAACCAGAACTCAGCGTCCATCGTCAGCGCCAGAAACTCAATTGCTGTAGCTGCTGCCAGGCCCGGCTGGCCGCAGTTGCTGCCGCCAGACCTGCTTTTTCAGCCAATGACTTTCGTAATCTATATTGGACTTTATACACACGTTTATGCGTCAGCTGGTTTAGCAGGTAATCGTCACTGGTGCTGAGCTCATCAACCAATTTCAATTCAAGTGCCTGATAACCAAACCAATGCTCGCCGGTTGCCACATCGTCGATATCCAACTGGCCACGATGGCGCTGAACAAAGTTTTTAAACAGCACGTGAGTGTCTTCCAGTTCCTGCTGAAACTTCTGTTTGCCCTTGTCCGTGTTTTCACCAAACAAAGTCACCGTCCTTTTAAATTCACCCGCGGTAAATTGTTCAAAATCAATATGATTTTTTTGCAGCAACCGGTGAAAATTAGGCAGTTGAGCAACGACGCCAATAGAACCGATAATGGCAAAAGGTGCTGCGATGATTTTGTCGCCCAGACAAGCCATCATATAACCGCCGCTGGCCGCGACTTTATCCACTGCAACGGTCAGTTTGATTTTACGCTGACGCAGCCGCTCCAGCTGTGAAGCTGCCAGGCCATAGCCGTGGACAACACCACCGCCAGACTCAAGCCGCAGCAGCACTTCATCCGACGGCTCAGCCACTGCAAGCACTGCTGTTACCTCTTCGCGCAAGGAGTCAACTTCGTGCGCATCCATACTGCCGTGGAAATCCAGCAGAAATAAGCGGGCTTCCGGCTCGGCTTTTGAGGCCTGTTGTTTCTGCCATTGCTTAAACGCTTTTTTATCCAGCAGCTGTTGTTGCAGATCGGCCTGTTGTGCGCAGAATTCGTCACTCAGGTCATCAAAGTACAATTCCCCTTTGCGGGCTTTAGGTTTCACCGTCGCCACGACAATCATCAAAATGACGGCTCCGGTGGCTAATACCACCGTCAGCGATTTGGCCAGAAACAGGCCGTAATCATACAAAAACTCCACAGTGATTCCTCTTTGGTTTTTTTTGCATTGTAGCTGCAGGCTCCGCAGAGGCCCAGCACAGTTTGTAAAGCTGTTTTACCCGCACACCAAAAACAAAGCCCGGCAAAGCCGGGCTCAGATTTACTGGCGAGACAGCATCACTGCCCTTTCAATACCGAAGCATCCGTCACGACCACGCCTGCACCGCTGTTTGCGAAGAAAGAGACCACCTGACGCTGCATTTCAGCTGTCGCGGCAGCACTCGCTGCCGGGCTCAGGATCGACGCATGGTCACCGGCAGTGAAACGTGCGATCGCAGCTGGTGCTACAGCATAAGCGCCGGCTTTATTTGGTACCGCTGCTGCCCCTAACAATCTGGCAAGCGGTTCGGTGCCGCCTAATGGCATATTCACAGCCTGATTCGGAATCACCTGATCTGGCTTATTCGCCTGGCCATTACCCACTACTTCCAGAATGTGGACAGGGGTTTTACCCGCCGCCAGCAAAGCTGCATAGTTGTTTGGATCGCCGGCATCCGTAATCGTTTGGGCGGCAAACACAAACTGACTGAATGTCGCACTGATGGCAGCCAGTGTCGCAGCCTGACCTTTAGCGGTCAGGTCCGCCAGATAGCCATCGACGAAACGGGCAGCACAACCTGCATAAGTTGATGCTTCCAGACAAACTTTTTGTGCGTCAACAAATGTTTTGAAGCTTGCAGACAAAGTGCTTGAACCCAGCATCACAGAGGCTTTAATCGTGTTGCCAAATTCGACAGATTCCAACAGGAAGTTAGCTACCGCGCCGCCTGGCATCGCCAGTGCGCCTGATCGCAGTTTGTAAAGCGCGTCAGCCTGTGCATTGCCTGTCGGAGCATTTGCCAGTGCGACCAAGCTGGCACCGGTAATAGCACCTAACGAATGACCGATAAACTGCACATTCTGCGTATTGAGTAAGCCAGGCTGATTGTTAAAGTTCAGACCCAGGCGCAGACCCAGCATATCGGCAACACTTTGACGCAGGTTGTCGCGGGTGACCAGCAAATCGGCCAGATTCATATAAACAGTGGCGTTGCCCGACTCATTGCAATACGCGCCTGATGCGGTGATATCTTTTTTGCCATCACCATTAATATCGAAGCCACGGCTGCCATGCAATGGATGGTCGATAGCTACAGTCGCAAAGCCCTGGGACGACAGTGCGCCCGTAATCGCCAACATACTTTCTTTACAGCCGGTGATACCGTGCTGCAGGATCACGACTGGCCAGCCGCCTTCCGGCTTTTTCAGGCCGTATGCTTCGTTTGGCACTGTCATCTGTACCTGCAAAGTCTGCACTGAATTCGGTTTCGGAATACTGTTGAACTTGGTCAGGTGTCGTTGTTTATCAATGCCAAAGTCGCGTAATGCACCATTACTGGCCGCTTTACACAAGGCGTCATTGGCCATTTGTGCCGGATTGGTGATACCAGCTTCCAAAGCTGCTTTTTGTGCATCTGACAGACTTGCTATCATCGCGCCACTGTCACAGCGGCTGGTCCAGCGAGTACTAAGAGCACCAGTTGGGGCTGCAGCTGTTGATACACCCAGGTAATAAGGTAAGTTAATGGTGCCAGCGTAGTATTTCGCCAGTTTAAATGCAAAACGAGGGTCTGCCGGATTATCAGGCACTGTCACCCCTGGGAACAACACATCAGAGACCAGCTTACCGGTATCCTGCGCTGCGATCTGCGGCGGAGTATTGCCATTCAGCGGGCTTGGCAGCATTAATTGCTTCACTGTCATCAGCGCATTTGCAGTGGATTGTGTCGTGATCGCTGCGGTATAAATGATGCTATCTTTCGCGATTGACTGCGTAGAGACCACATTTTCAAAACTGTTAATCACACCTTGCAGCGAGCGCTGCGCTTCAGAACCCAGTGGCATTGTGGCCAGATCCTGCTTCACCAACTCATAAGTTGTGGATGGCGCAACACTGCGTCCCTGACTGTCTTTGAGGTTATTGGTCAGCACCAGAATATAGGTAGTCGCGGCTTTGAGAGGTTTCAGCGGGATCACAGCGACATTGTTACCAACCGCTTTGGTCACGAAATCCTGACCATAGGTCAATTGCGCCACAGCTTTACAGGCGATACCACGTGGCACGGCACGACAGCTGGCGTCAGCAGAAGCCGGATCACCCATCAGGACTTCAACGAGACGGACAGCGTCAGGACGAGCAACGCTTGCAGCGTCCAGGCTCACACCACCGGCAAACGCCAGCTCAATGGTAAACGGATTTTGGGTTGACCAGCCATCGAGCGCGCCGAGGGCTGTCTGTGGGTCGGTGTAGTTCGGCGTCGCAACCGACTCCCCTGGCATGACCAAGGTGCCGTCCGTTGTGCCCTGGAATAATAAGTCATTTGGTACTGAAACTTTGCTGGCCGTCGGGTCAAAAACCACGCGGCTCAATGGCACTAACACTTGGCCATTGTCGGCGGAATCTTGCTTAATCTCGTTCAGTGAGTCGCCACCACAGCCGGTCAGGCCCAACGCACTGGTCACTGCCAGGCTAATCAGAAGCTTCTTCATACGTTCTCCCCGTGTCCTGATTTTTATTATATTTCCATAGCTTAGCGTGCTACGGATGATAAATTCCTTTGTGTAGACTGGTAACAGCTACGACCAGTTAAACTTAACTCAATCAGAAAAAATTCGCTAGGGGGAAACCACA
>CBINNO010000233.1:0-5978 GCA_966252055.1 uncultured Rheinheimera sp.
CGTATGGTCAGCGGGCGTATGCTCAGTGGGTGCGAGGCCAGCCGGTGCTGCGGCTGAGGCAAAACCGGGCAAACAACTCAGTAACAAGCAGCACAACCAACATCCAAGGCGGAACTTCATGTTCAGATCACTTCCTTATTCTGCCGCATACCGAGCTGGATTTTGTCCACGGCTGCCTGACACAGCTCTTCATTTTATTCTCAGCTAATATACCCCACTGGTAGGCCGCGACAAGTGAGATCCCTGCACTTTTACCGAAATTAGTTCCTTTTTTCGTTCAATACCGCCGGCATCCCGGACCAGGCAATGAAAAAAGCTCAGTGACCAGACGGTTTATCCAGCAGCTCACGGCGGATGATCCATTGTTCGTCCGGCGGCAACAGTTGTTCGAGATTAAACTGCGACAGGTTGTCCGGCGTCAGCACCCGCAACTGCGGCGCAATTCGTTTGGGCACCACCTGCTGTTGCAGCAACAGAATCGCCAGATCGACGGCGATCCGCGCCTGCAGCACCGGCGAATCGGTCACCGCCGCGGCAATATTGCCAAGCCGCAACAACTCAATCACATCGGGGTTGGCGTAATAAGCGACCAGCCGCAGCGGGCTGTTTTTCTGGCGGGCGGTCAGCTGGGCCACGGCGCGGGCGGCCACCGCATTGGCCAACACCCAGTCAAGCCGGGGTTGTTGCTCCAGTAGCTCGCGGGCCAGACTGGTCTGACTGAAGGCGTCTGTCGGGCCATAACCGCCGTCAAACCACTGGATCTGCCGTTGCTGGCGAAATGGCGCGATGCCCTGTTCGGCATCATTCACCCAGCCGGCGCCCCGCGGACCGGGCAGCCAACCGAGGCTGAATGCTTTATCGCCTTGTTGTTGCAGAATAAATTGCAGGGCGGTTCGGCTCATCTGACTAAAAGCCACCGCCGAATGACTGCTGACATCGGGGCTCTGGATGCCGTTGATCAGGTCAATCACCGGTTTGCCTTCCAGCGCCAGCTGTTTGATTTGTTCATTCAGACCGGTGGCGTGGATCGCCGCGATGATATAAGCATCGGCGCCTTTTTGCCGGCATTGTTCCAGTTGTTTGGCCTGTTTCCAGCCAAACTCGTAACCGCCGGCTTCGTAGATGCCCAGTTCGACGCCGCTGCTGCTGGCCTGCTCTGACAAACCCCAGGCGACGCCCCACCAATAATGATCTTTGCCATGTGGCAACAAAGCACAAAGCCGCCATTGACGGGCGGCTTTACCGAGCGGCTGATAATCCTGCGGCTGGCCATCGGCCTCCACTTTCGCCGGCCACAACGCCTGCGCAGCCTGTACGGGCGGCACCAAACAACTGACCCAGCAGGCGCTGATAAGTAACCAGCCGCTCAGCCGGCGCGGCAGCCGGCCCCGCTGGTGTGACTGCCTGCCCCGCTGATGCTCCATGTTCTCCGTTTCCCGCACTGGCTGACTCCTGCTCCGGCTTTTTCACAGCATAGCCAGTTGGCGTTCAGATTGCAGGTGTCGTGACTATTTATCGGTGTGCACAGCCGGGCAGCGCGCAGCCAGTTCCGGCTGTTGCTGCCAGGCTTTGAGCAGCGTTTTGGCACTGCTCTGATACCAGCCGTAGCCTTGCTGGCGTTCCAGTGACAGCTGGCTGACATCGCGATACGTCTGACCGTCGCGGTCAAAAAACACCGGTTGCTGGTCGGGCAGGCTGTAAAAGCGCGCCCAGGTCACGGCACCGGGTTGGTCCGCGAGGCGCAATCCGCGCTCGTCCCTTACTGCGGTTTTATCGCGGATCTCGTGCTGCACCAGCCAGTCGATGCCGGCGCACAGTGCTGGCAAGACGCCCGGCTGGTCCGCCGCTTTGTCGAGCAGTAACTGCAACAATGCGGCACTTTCGGTACTGACCAGACTGACTTGCTCAAATTTGCGCGCCGCCACCGGTTCGCTGCTGAGCGGATCATGCTGGGCGCCCCACACGGTGAGCCGGCCATTGAGCCTGACCTGTGCCTGTAACAACCACTGCACGCCTTTGGCAAAACCCGCGCGGGCCTCTTCACGCACCGCAGGGGCCAGCCAGCTGAAATCCGCGCTGTGACCAGCATCCCACAACAACTGCAGCAATTCGGCCATCACATGGTCGTTCAGCGTCACCGCGTCGTGATAACCACCACGCAGCGGATAAGACTGCGGAAAGCCGCCATGCGGATACTGCGCTTTTTGCACAAACTGCAGCGCCAGGGTCACAGCGGCGCGGATCTGCGCCTGCTCCGCCGGCGTCGCTTTGGGGTAATAAGCGACCAGCCAGCGCACTTGCGTGCTGGTCGCGCCATTGTCAAAAGTCGGAATATAAGCCGGCTCAGAGCCGGCTGACTGGCCGCGCTGGCGTGGCTTTCGCATATCGGTCCTTTTGCTCCAGCCGCCCAGTACGGTCTGATAGCTCAGCACCGCCTGCAATTCAGTGGCACTGCCAATGCCACTCAGCCCAAAGTTTTTCGCCTTGACTGCAGCGGCAGGCTTTTTTTGGCCAAGCGCAGCCAGCTCGGCCTGCAACACTTGTTGCTGCTGCTGCAAATCCGCCGCGGATTGCTGCAGATACTGCTGCCAGGCCGGGCTTAACGCCCGGTCCCGGAAGTCGCTGTCGGCGGCCTGTGCGGCAAAAACAGCAGAGAGTGCAAGGAGCGCAAAACCCGGCCAGGCTGCGGCGGCCATCAGCCGTCGCAGCGCCGGCCGGCCACGGTTTCCCGTCACAGGCCCGCGCATCAGAAGCTGCCCCGCAAGCCAATCAGGTACTGCCGGCCTGTCAGCAGATACTCGACCGGCCGCGCCGTGTAGACATCACTCCACTGCTCGGTCGCCGCGTTGGTCAGGTTGATGGCTTCAAAGCTGACCGACAGCTTGCTGCTGATTTTGTAGCGCGAGCTGAAGTTCAGCTGGCCCTTGTCGGCATAACCGCGGCCCCAGTTGCCTTCGTCTTTGTATTTATCCAGATACTCTTTGATGTAGCGCTCGCGGAAGTTGTAAGAGAATCGCGCGCTGAGATCTTTGTGCTCGTAGTACAGCGTCCAGTTGTAGTTCAGTCTGGACGTTTCCTCCGCCAGCAGGCTGACCAGTTGCTGGCTCATCGGATCGGCCACGTCGCGTTTGTAATCAATCCAGGTCAGGTTGGACGTCAGACCAAAACGATTCCATGGCTCTGGCAAAAAGCTGAACGGCTGCTGGTAAATCAGCTCGGCGCCGCGTACCCCTTCGGCCGGTGTATTCATTAGTTGCGTGACATCCCAGGTCACACTGGCCGGATCGCGCGCGCCTAAATCAATGCCCAACTGTTGCAGCTGCGCCGCACTCAGCACTTCCTGGCGCGTGCCTTTGCTAAGCCCGGTGATGTCTTTGTAAAACACCGCCGCCGCCAGCAAGGCTTCGTCGGCAAAATACCATTCCAGCGCCAAATCGATTTGATCCGACTCATAAGGGCGCAGCGTCGGGCCAGCGCCCATCTCAATAGTGGCAGTCGGATCTTTGTCATCCGGCGTATTCACTTTAATGGCAGAAGCGAGATCTGCGATCGCCGGCCGGGTGATGGCCCGCGACAGGCTGAGCCGGCCGACCAGCTCGTCACTGAGGTCATAAGTCAGGTTCAGGCTCGGCAGAAAATCTTTGCCGTTACTTTCGGTGTAGCGCCAGCCATGCCCGCCCGTTAAACCGGCGCCTGCACCACGACCGGCGGTGTAGCCATCGGCGTAGATATGGTCCAGATTGACGATGCCTGAGGTGTTGGTATTGTCGATGTAACGGCCGCCGATGTTGCCGCGCAGCTCGCGACCGCCCAGCTCATAACGGAAATCGAGCTGAACAAAGGCGCCCAGCACTTCTTCTTTGATGTCGTATGTGGCGTTGTAGCGTTGTTTGGCTGCAAAGAAACTTTCGCCGGAGAAGGCGTCCATCACTTTCTGGTAGTCGGTGGTCAGCCAGCTGGCGGCAGTCAGCGTGGAATTGCCCGGCACACTGGCCGCTTTGCCAAAATGCTGACCGGCGCCTGCCAGCGAAATGCCATACAAACCACCGGCGGTACGGCTGGCCGGCAACCCCAGCACCAGGGATTCGGCCGCGTCACCGCTGGTTTTGTTGGTGGCGGTATTCAGCACTTTCCAGCCGTTGTCGTACTGCACGTTGTAGGTGGTGAATTCGCGTTGATTCAGACCCCATTTCAGCGTCAGTTCGTCGCTCAGCTCATATTTGAAACTGACGGAAAAATTGGTGTTTTCGCTGTTAATTTGCTGGTTTCTGTTACGAACCAACCCCATTTTGTACAAATCAGGATTTGCCATCAGCGCCTGCAGTTCGGCCTGGCTGTAGCTCTTGCCAAAGGCCTGACCCGGCGCAAAAGCAAAAGCCGGCATGTCCATATTCAGATTGCCGCTGCCGATGGCGGTGCCTTTGGTGCCAATCAGCTGCAGCGGGTCGATGCTGCTGTCATAGCTGTAAGCAAAGGTCGAGTTGTTGGCATCAAGCCCGAAAGTGCGCTGATACGGAATGTCCAAATCTGATTTGCCAATCCCGGCCAGAAAGGTCATTTGCAGCGCGTCGCTAATCTGCCAGTCACCAGAAAAAGTCGCCTGATTAAAGTCAGAGCTGGACACGTCCTGCCGCGCTTCTGAGCGGATTGGCACGCCGGATAAAGTGCCCGCGACCACTGTGTTATTGGCGTCGACCACCAGGTTCTCAGCATAAATTTTGGTTTTGCTCGACACATTGCCGCGCAGCAGCGCTGAATACTGGAATTCATCCATAGTGCTGTCGAGTTTGGCGTGCAACAAATCCAGATTCAGCAACAGGTTGTCGCTTGGCCGGTATTGCGCCGCCGCGGTCAGACCCAGCCGGTCCTGCTGCTTGTTAAAAATCGAATAACGCGGAATACGCGGGATCCACAGCCCTTCCATATTGGCATTGGTGTAAACGCCTTTCGGGTCCAGCTGCGTGATGGGTTTGGCGGTCAGCAGATTGCCGGCATTACCGGTCGCCCATGATGGATTATTGACCGCCCAGCGTACTGTGGTGGCGCCTTCACTTTGCACCAGCCCTTCTGAATAGGCGGCAGAAAACAGCACGCCAAAAGTGTTGTCCCAGTTTTTACTGAACATCAGCGAGCCGCGCGGCGTCACTTCTGAGGCGACATCGTTGTAGCGGGCGTTCAGGTTATAGGCAAACTTGTCGTCCTGATACTGAAAAGGCCGCGCCGTCTGCAAGTTCACATTGCCGGAAATACCACCGTCTTCCAGTTCAGCGGCGGCGGTTTTGTTGATATCAATCTGCGTAAATAACTCTGAGGCAAACACGTTAAAGTCAAAAGCCCGGCTTTTGTTGGCACCACCGGCGGCATCCGTCGCCGCACCGGCCGACGCCGATTCCATGCCGTTGATGGTGGTTTTGACAAAAGTGGCGCCAAGGCCACGCAGGCTGATCTGACGGCCTTCGCCGGCGTCCTGCTCAATGGCGATGCCCGGCACCCGCGCCAGACTGTCGGCGATGTTTAAATCGGGAAATTTGCCTAAATCTTCTGCCAGAATGGTTTCTTTGCTGCCGACGGCTTCGCGTTTCGCGGCCAGTGCCACGTTTAAACTGCCGCGAAAGCCGGATACTTCAATGACTTCAATGTCATCCGCTTTGGCTTTGCTGCTGGCTGCGGTGGCACTGGCGTCTGCCTGACTGTCAGGCGCGGTTTGCGCCCACAGCGGCTGGCTGGTCAGACCCAGTGCCAGCACAATGGCCTGGCTCAGTGGCTGACGGGTAAAAGCTTGTCTTGTTGTTGCGCTGATTTTTTTTGTTGTCATACCCTGTTGTCCTTTCTTTTTGATTTATCTGTTTATTTTGTTACTTCCTGCTTTTTTAACCGCCGTCACGCTGCCGCACACTTGCTGCAAGTAGCGACAACCAGCCGCGTGACGGCTGCCTGCTTTTGGCCTGAACTGCAATCTGCCACCGGTAGCAAATTGC
>CBINNO010000234.1:0-5884 GCA_966252055.1 uncultured Rheinheimera sp.
TGACCAGACCGAGCGCAAAATCACCGCCCGTATCTACAGCGCAATGCAAGCCATCTATGCCGGTCAGGACGACGCTGCACTGGATTTACTGCTGCTGGCGCAACAGAT
Source organism: uncultured Rheinheimera sp. (assembly GCA_966252055.1). Classification (GTDB taxonomy): domain Bacteria; phylum Pseudomonadota; class Gammaproteobacteria; order Enterobacterales; family Alteromonadaceae; genus Pararheinheimera. Next base: position 109 of record CBINNO010000234.1, read on the forward strand.
GAATCAGCAGGCCAGATTTGAATATCTGCGCGTCAATATCGAAAACAACCTGAGCAGCGTGCGGATCCGGCTGGGCCAGTATCAGCAGGCGCTCGACAGCCTGTTGCCAGCGCTGACAGATCCGGCCTACCAGCCGGCTGACCGGCTGTATGTGCACTTCAGCATCGCCAGCGCATGGGTGCGGCTTGGTCGCTACGCGGATGCAAAACCGCACTTGCAACAAGCCTTTACCGGCTACCGCCAGCGGGAAGACCCCTACTACCTGAGCGCTTTACATCTGCTGGAAGCTGAAATTGCGCTGCACAGCCAACAGCTGACTGCCGCCCGCCAGGCGATTGAACAATGTATCGCATTGGCCGCGGTGCAGCAGTTGACTGAGCAACTGGCCGACGCTTACCTGCTGGCCAGCAGAATCAGTCAGTTACAGCAAAACCCACAGCAGGCTTTCGATGAACTGCAACAACATCTGCAGTACTACAAACAGGTGCGGACACAGCAAACCCAGCGTCAGACCTTGTTGCTGCGCAGCCAGCTGGAAAGCCTGCAACAGCAGCATCAGATCCGCGACCTGCAGGCACAGCTCGACCTCAAAGCACTTGAGCAACAGCAGCGACAACGACTGTGGGGCATCGGCTTGCTCAGCGCGTCGCTGCTGTTCGGTTTATTGTTGTTGGTGCTGCAGCTGCAACGCAAAAAGCGCCATCAGGCAGAACTGCACAGCGCCGAGCTCGCCGCTTCTTTTAGCCATTTGCAGCAAACTCAGCGCCAGCTTATCACTTCAGAGAAAATGGCCGCGTTGGCAGGCCTGGTCGCCGGGCTCGCGCACGAACTCAATACACCGCTGGGTGTGCTGACCACAGCGGCCAGCCTCAATAGTGAAAAAACGCAGGAATTTGCCGAAAAGTTTGCCTCGGGACTTCGCAAATCAGATATCGAGGATTATCTGCAAACCGCGCTTGCAAGCCAGCAGCTTTGTCTTCATAACATCGAACGCGCCAGCCTGCTGGTGCAAAGTTTCAAACGGCTGGCAATGCCGGCAGACAGCGCCGTCAGCACTTTCTGGCTGGATGCGCTGCTGGCCGATTTGTCACATCTGCAGGCGTCCAGGCTAAGGGAGAAGCAGGTACAACTTGATGTCAGCGACAGCCACCTGCAACTGCATGCAGATCCGCAGCATTTTCAGTTGTTGTTGTTGGAGCTGCTCAGCAATGCGCTCAATCATGCTTTTACGGATCAGCCGGAGCGCCACATCAAGGTGCGGGCCTGGCGCTGTCATGATGGCTTTATGTTGTGTTTTGAAGATAACGGCCAAGGCCTCAGTGCCGGCGCGAGCGAACGGGCCTTTGAACCATTTTATACGACAGGTCGCCCGGCCGGTCATACCGGGCTGGGTCTCAGCCTGGTTTACAATCTGGTTACACTGGCGCTGGGCGGCCAGATCTGGCTGGAAGATGCTAAACCTGGCCTGCGCGTTCAGCTGCAACTGCCAGGCAGCTGGCTGGCGCGCTGACAACATTCATCGACTCACAGACCGGCAGACAGCAGCCTTTTGCATTGTATGCTCCCTACTTTTAATCTGAAAAATCGATGAGCTGCAGTTTTTCCAATAAAGTCCGCTCAGCTTTTTTGCAAAAAGCAGGCAAGAACCGCATGCGGATAACCATCGCTGGTTCTGAACTCCCGATAACCGCGCGCAGGCGCCAGCGTCACCAGCCAGTCTGCGCCATCTATTGACACCCATTCGCCACAAGGCCCGCCGAGCGCGCGCTGCAGCAACTGCGGCGACACTCCAACTGTGCTGCCGGTTGCTAACAAAACATCATCAGAACTGGCCAGCACCTTGCCATGCTCGTCGATAAAACAACCGGCAAAACCTGCTTTGATCAAGCCTTGCGCTGTTTTGGGGAGAACATCGCGCAGCATTGCGCTAAATTGGGGCGCCGCATCAAACACCAGCGCTATACCGCCGACCGCAGCGCTGCTTTCTGCTGCAAAAACCGGTGCCTGAAACAAATAGGTTGGCCTGCCGTCATAGAGCACCGTCGGCACAAAACAACTGGCCACATAATGACTGGCATCGCGTAATTGCAGGCAATGGTCGCTTTGTGAGTCGGCCGGCATTTCGGTGACATCCAGCGGCGACGCCGCAGCCAGGATCTGCCCGTCAGAGGCAAACAGGCAGATATTGCTGTACACCGTATACAGACTGTTGATATAAGAAAGTTCCGCGGCCAACTGCTGCTGTTGCTCCGCTGTTCGCTGCGTCAAAGCCAGCAACTGGCGGAATCTGGGGTTTTGCGCCCACCAGCGGCAATCATTGGCCCGCTCATACAGATTGCGGTCCAGCATGTCGACGGCCTGCACCGCCATCGCCTGCAATTCCTGCAACTGCGTAGACAACACGGTCTGATCCAACTGGCCGACCGAATGGGTAAATACTTGGTTGATTTGCTGGCCAATGCCGCGAATTGCATCCAGCACCGGCACAAACTCCTCGGCAGAGCGGCGTGCCGCCGCGATCACCCCATTGAGCACAATCAGATTGAGTTCGTCGTTGACTCGCGTCGAATCACGGCGGATCTCCTGCAACTGTGGAAACAGTTCCAACTGGTCGCGTCCGGCCTGCGTTTTTGCGTCACGCGGCGGCTGCAAAGCTTCCGCCGGCGTCCACAGCTGCACTTGCCAGTTGGGGCCGAAATAGCCCTGATAGCCGATACTTGTCGCGCTGCAAGCCAGATAAAGTTGCCGGTTGTGCTGCTGCACACTAAACGCGCTCAGGCGCCCTGTCGGCAGCAACAGCTCAGGGGCAGAGCAAAACAAGCCTTCACCGGCCGGACCTGTCAGCTGTAATACAGACCCCGGCGCTAATAATTGCCGGGCAATAGTGCTCAGTTCATGCTGGAAGCGAAAGCTCAGGCACAGCAGCCCGAGCACCTGGTCGCCAGCCTGTACCGTCTGACAATACAGCAGCGACGGCGATTGCCTGGCAAATAGCCGGCTTGGTCCGCAATACTCCAGAAACTGGCCACGCTGTGCCAGCGCCTGGCGTACAAAAGGCTCCGTTGCGCTCACCTGCGCCAGCGCCGGGTCCGCCGTGCTGTCCAGCCGCAGCAGCAAGTTGCCCGCAGCATCAAACAGCAGCACATCGTCATACACCGAATAAAAACTGCAGTATCGTTGCAAATGCGCCAACAGCGGTGTGACCTGATCAGGCTGTTGCTGCTGCAGATAAGCCTGCACCATAGCATCACAGGCCAGAAATCCGATGTCTGCCGTGCGTTCAAACAGGTTGCGGATCAGCAAATCCATCGCTACCTGACAACGGGCCTGATCGGCCTGCAACTGACCCCGTCCCTGCTCATGCAGCAGTTGGTCGATCAGACGTTGTTGCAGCTGCTGAAAACGCTGCTTGGTCACATCCATGCTTTCCAGAATAGTGCCGCCCACTTTGAGACAATTGATTTTGCCGATCAGGCTGACCTTGCCCCACCAGTTGTCCAATTCACTCAGTTGTTGTTCGTATTGCCGGACTTGCGGGAAAAAATGTCGCAGCGTGCCTTTATGCTGATCCAAAAACTCTTGCATGGTGTGACTTCGTAGTTGCTCCGCACAGGTCAATGCAAAGGGATTGCCAGTCTCGTCGCTATTGGGCGCTGTTTTCCGCCATTCGTCTCAGCGATTTTTTCGATGAAGGATGCAAGGGCTTAGCGCAAATCCATCGGTCTTGCAAAACACCGAGTCAATACCACGGAATATCTTCCACAAATGACATCGCTGTCTTGTATTTTTTGGAGTACACCTGAAGCCGTGCTGTGCTTTTCAGCCACATTAAACTATTGATTCAATAAGCCGCCCCGCACATTTGTTGCCAGTTGGTGACATGGCATTAACCTGTTGTCACAACGGGAAAAGTATCGAAATGCTCACTAGAATCTGGCGGTTGCACAGCGGCAGCCGGGGTAGCCGGCACAAGGCAGATTTGTCGCTGTACTGGAACGGACATCAGACTGCAACAGAGCTATGGCAAAGTGCCAGTCTGTCCTGAAACATATTACAGAGGTGATGTTATGACAGCAGAACGACTGAAAAAGCCGCTTCAGCCCGAGATTTTCCCTACCGCAGGTTTTGGCAGTGTCGCACCCACCTGGATTAAAGCTGATTTAGTGACTCCCCCCATCCCTACAGAATCCCAAAAACCGCAGCCACCGCATTGGCAGTGGCTGAAGCGTCAGCTGGGCTGGCAACAGTCCTGATGCGAGCCCAGGCACAGTGGGTCAATAAAACCAGCTGACCCACTGCTGATATAACGGCAAGCCCAACAACACATTGACCGGGAAAGTAATGCCAAGCGATGCCAGCATCGCCAGGCCTATGTTGGCCCCGGGAATTGCGGCGCGAATGGCGGCAGGCGCTGCGATATAGGACGCACTTGCTGTCAAGCCGGCCAGCACCACAGCACTGCCTTGCGGCAGTTGCAGGAACAACGCCAGCGCAATCCCGCTCCAGGCCAGGATAAAAGGCATCACAGCCGCGAAAGTTAGCAGACGCCAGTGTTGCAACGGTAATGGCGAGCAGACTTTCGCCGTACACAAGCCCATTTCGAGCAAAAACAGCGCCAGCATCGTCTTAAAGCCACCGAGCAAAGACGGCGCTATCGGTGCCAGACCCTCAGGCCCATAGGCATACCCAATCAGCACGCCACCACCTAACAACAGCACACCGCGACTGGTCAGACTCTCCCGCAAAATACCGCCGGTGCTGCCCTTACCGGTCAGGCGCTGGTGCAGCGACAACATCACCACAATGGCGGGTAGTTCCAGCAAAACCAGATATAAGGTGGTTTGCGGCGCGACCGGCAGGCCAGCTTTTTCAACCAGTGCCAGCGTGACGGCAAAGGTGCCGGCACTGACAGAGCCATAGTGTGCGGCGATGCCGACAGCATCGTCGGTGTTGAGCCGCACGACATAACGCAACACCGGATAACACAACAAGGGCAACAGGATGCCAAGTAGCGCCACCGGGATCAGTTCCAGCAACAATTCGCTGTGAAACTGACCGTGCAGCGCCAGGCCGCCTTTGAGGCCAAGCACCAGCATCAGCAAAATAGACAAAGTCTCATAAATCGACTGAGGAACTTTTAAATCAGACTTCAGCAGGCCTGCCAACAGGCCCATGGCAAAAAACGCAATCACAATATCCGGCATCAACAGCTCCCGTTCGTTTAACCGGCGCTATTGTGCCAACTAGCCGCTTTCAGGAATAATAAATAGTTAAACACAATGGTATAGATGATTATCTATGAACATCCGACATCTGAGTTTTCGTTTATTGCAGGTTTATCAGGCTGTTGTTGAAAGCGGCAGCATCAGTCAGGCGGCCCGTCAGTTGCACCTGACCCAGCCGACTGTGTCTATCCAGCTGAAAAAACTGGCCGATTGGGTGGGTGAATCACTGCTGGTAACCGTCGACGGGCAGCTGATCCCGACCCTGACCGGCGCCGAGCTTTACCGCGCCAGCCAGGATGTGCTGGGGCGATTCGCCGAATTTGATCAATTTGTGCAAAGTGCGCGGGCTGGCTATCAGGGCGAGCTGAGTCTGGGGATTGTCACCACGGCCAAATATATCCTGCCGCGCTTGCTGGCTGAATTTTCGCGCCAGTTTCCAGGCATAAACCTCACACTCAATATCGGGAACCGCGCGCAAATTCTCGAGCGTTTTGCCAAAGCGGCCGACGATTTGTATCTGTTCAGCCACCCACCAGCCGGCAACCAGGTCA
>CBINNO010000235.1:0-5881 GCA_966252055.1 uncultured Rheinheimera sp.
CGCCGGATTTGCTGCTGATATTGCCATTGGCGTCATAGCTATAACTTTCACTCATACCGAGGTTGCCGGTTAAGGCAAATGCATTGGTGACCGTGCGCCCTGTGACCCGGTGCAGGTTGTCGTAAGTAAAAATCTCCGCCATGTTGGCGCTGCTGTTTAAACCAAACGAAATCGCGCGTTTGGTGACATTGCCAGCCAGGTCAACATCATAATCGTAAGACTGCAGTGTGCTGGTTGCCGACCCTACCAAACTGCTGTCCAGCCACCCCATCGCCGGGTCATATGTGTGAGACTGGCTCACACCGTTGCCATGCGTCTGCAGTGTTGCATTCCCCCGTGCATCAAATTGATTGATTTGCTGATATACAGTGCCATCCGTCGCATCCACCGTCCGGTAAGCCACGCCGTTGCTGTATTGCGTTTCTACCGTAAGCTGGTTGTATAAGCCCAAATTTGGATAGATGGTGCGGTAGGGGCGGGCCAGGCTGTCGTATTGAAAATTGAAAGTGTAGCTTTCACCTCCGGTCAGGGTGATGACTTTGCTCCGCACCGGTCCTTTGCTGTTGTAGCTGTAATTTTCCTGATAGACGCGAGCGCTGCTGCTGTCACATGCCTGATTACTACTCCATTGTTTGACTTGGGCCAGCTTGCCGACGTTGTAGACCACATCAGAGGCCCCATAAGTCCAACATACGGTACCCGATGGGTCATAACGGCGCAGCAACTGCCCCAGGCTGTTGTATTCAAAGGTGGTGGTCTGGCTCTTCGCATCGGTCTGGCTCACCGTTTCACCAAACCCATTGGTTTGGTAAGTCCAGTTCCCTTTGTCCACATCATTCATCGACGTTTTACGCCCGTAAGCGTCATAGACATTGGTAAGGCGGGTAACGCCGCCACTGGCAGTGCTGAGTAAATCACCATAGGCGTTGTAGCTGAAACTGAGCACAGTGCCATTGTGGTCGGTGCTGCTGACCTGCTGGCCCAGATAGTTTTGTGTGCTGGTTTTGTTTTTGCCCATCGCATCCGTGGTGACGGTGCTGTAGCCGTTGTAGCTCAGGCTTATCACACCATTATTGGGCATGGTGGTTGACGTAACCCGGCCTAAAGCGTCATAGCTGGCCGTTGTTTTATAACCAGATACTGCATCTTTGGCCGGCTCGAAACTCTGCGACGGACGGCCCTGGTTATCATAGGTTTTACGGGTCACCGCATAGCCTGACAGTGGCAACTTGGTTCTGCTGCCCACCTCGCGACCGTATTTATCCAGGTATTGCTCTTGCTCAGCCCCACTGGCGCTGCTGGTCACTACCTTCAGATAGGCATCCGGGAACAGTCTGTTACAACCGTTACAAAAACTGCGGCTGACGGTGCCGGTGACTGCTGCATCGCCTGCCAAAGCACCTTTGACGCTGCTGCTGGTGCTTTGACCAAACCCATCAAAGTTGCTGGTGCTGGTCTGACCGTTGGCATCGGTCACGGCAATGGATGTGATAAGCGCCGGGCTGCTGTCAAAAACATTGGCCGCCAGACCGTTGTATTTGTATTGCGCCGTGTGACCTTCCGCATTGGTGGTGCTGGCCACAAAACGGAAGTTCGGGGTGTAAGTTGTGGTATTCGTGCGGGTCAGCGGTGTTGCGCCATTCACGCCAGTTGGTGCATTGACCGACACTGATGTTTTATTGCCGGCCGCGTTGTAGGCATAGGTGGTGGTACTTTTTGCCGCTGCAAACTCCGGGGCTAGCACCTCAGTTTCTAATAACAAATCAGCGGTGTAATTAAACTGGCTGCGCCGGCTGATATCGCCGTTGCTGGCCAGCGCATGGTTCACATAAAGACGTTTGCGCACAGTGCTGTCGGTCAGCCGGCCATAACGCTGGTAAATCTGGGATGGGCTGAGTGTCTCACCCTGCGACACCTTACAGTAAGTGATATCGGTTGGCCCTGAGCTGCAGGTATAAATATTGGTGGTATCAGTTTGGAGTTTGTTCCCTGCGTTCTGTGGATCTGACTGCGTCACCGCACTGGACGTCAGATTGCCATAGTTGTCATAGACAAAACTGCTGCTGGTCTGACTCAGGGCTGTGCTGCTACTGAGCGCATTGTTGAGGCTGTAAGTGCTTTCGGCACTGCTGCTGATATAGGGGAAACTGCCACCCCATGCACTGCTTTGGTTTTGGACCGTATTGGCCGAAGTCGACATCACATAGCCGCCACGCGACTGGGCGGTGCTGCGCGGCATACCGGTAAAAGGCCAATGCTGGTAATAACGGGTTTCGGTAACCACATTGCTTTGTACATCCGTGGTTCTTAAGTGCTCAAACCCAAGCAAGCCACGGCCTTTTTTATGCAGCAATAAGCCGCCGTACTCGTAGTCAATCGACAGCGACTGGCTCGGTTTGACTTCAGTACTGGCGCGCGACACTACATAAAAACCACTGCGCGGTGAGAAGTAATCGGAGTTGATGTTGTTGCTGGAGTTGGCACGGAAATACACCGCCGGATTGCTGATATTGCTGTACTGCACCTTGGTTGGCACACCCCAGCTGTTGATAAAGGTATCCACCGTATGGTCATTGATGCCAGAGCGGCTGTTGGCAAAAATGTTCCAGCCAGAATCGTCCGAGGCGGTCAGCAATTCGAGTTTATTGTCTGCATTGACGTCGGCAAACTGGATAGCCGCATTGGCGGTAAAATTAAAAACCCCTCTGGTTTCAAAAATGATTTTGCCAGGGTTGGTGTGGGGTCTCGATAGCACAATACTCCAACTGGACAAAGTCGTTGGGCTCAGCATATCGGTACGGCCATCACCATTTAAATCCAGGAAGTAAGTCAACCCAAGACGTTCGTCTGGTGTCGAGAAGCTGGATGCTTCAACAAAGGCTAATGTCTTACCGTCAGATAAACGGTAATACCAGGATGTCCCGATCCGGAACATGAGATCGGAATAACCATCCCCGTTTAAATCAACCGGGCGCAGATCTTTCGCTGAGGTCCCCAGCCCCAGACTCTGGACATAGGTGCTGCCATTGGAGATAAAAAGCCGCCATTCAGTTAAGTCGACCCAAGTCCGGCGTTCATACGCACATTCCTCTTGAGTCATCCGGGGCCGACCAGAGCAAATACCATCCACGACGTACACCATGATGTCGGTCTTGCCATCACCGTTCACATCAAAGACGGCTGAGTTTTTCAGTTCTGACTTGATCGAATGCATACCATCTGGAAATGCTGTAGTGATTTTATTGGTCGTCCCTGCGTCAGTCGCCGCACTAAAACCATTATGCATGGCTCCCGTCATGCCGAGATTTCGATAAACCTTGAAATTACCATTCACCATAAACAGGATGTCTTCCAGACCATCCCCATCAATATCAACAACTTGTGACTTTCCCTCCAGCCCTGTCGCCAGCCGTCCTGTATTGATCACACTGTAAGTTGTGGACATGACAATATCCGGGCAAACATAGCCGGGCGAAGACTGAGGCTGGCAGCTTTGGACTGTCGATGCAGCCGGCTGATAAGTCAGCACATGCCAGTTCGACGTTTCGTTGTCAGCCACCAACAGATCACGTAAGCCATCGCCGTTGTAATCGATGGTTTTGGCAAATTGCTTTTTAGTAACGCCTACATTTGACAGCACCACTTCTGAGTTATAGTCCATCGTGCTGTTACCAAGCCGCAGCCGCCAGTTGTTGCCGCTGGGGTAAACCATGTCCGCGTAGCCGTCGCCATTGATATCCAGGATTTGCTGATAAAACCGCTCAACTGAGCTGCCCTTCTTGGCCGATGTTGTATTAAAAGGGGCATAGGAATCGGTCGTGGCTTCTGGCCAACATTCTCCATTGACACAGACAGTCTGTACTCCTGAGGGACTGGGCGCTGGTTTGTTCCACTGCAGGCTGACGGCCGGGTAACATAGCGCTGCGGTGCTGTTTGTGCATTCCTGCAGCGCGGTCAGATAGTTTTTCTCTTCCAGCACGTCAGATTCTGCATATTGCAGCTGGTAATAGCGGTATTGCTGGTTGTCCTGATACACCGTCACGCTGTCGAGAATTTTGGTCAGGCTCACCGGATGTCCGGCCTGAAAGCCAATCCGCTGCTTTTTATTATCACGGTAGTTAAACACCACTTTGGCAAAAGGTGCGCGGGTTGGCCGGCCGGTGTAGTGCACTTCGGTCAGGTAGTGCTCACCTTTTTGCTGGTCCTCGGCATATTTGAACAGGATGTAGTTGCCTTTGACATCGCGGATGGCTTTAAGCGCCCACAGTCTGGGCGTGGTCTGGCCGTTGAGTTCAAACACCGCATCGGCAGCGCTTTCCGAACTGCCGCTGGCATTGAACAGGCTCAGTGCCAGGCTTTGATTGCGATCATCGGTGCCGCTGACTTGCGCCACATCGCCGTAATAATGAATTTCGCCGGCTTTGGTCTCAACGGTGTACGCTTTTGGCCCCTGCGTGGTGCTGCCATGCGGTTTGACTTTGACGAAACTGTCCAGCTCCGTGTGGTAAATGGCGTCCGTCGCCCAATAAGTGCTGTCTTCTTCGCCAAGGTCGGAACTGCCAGCCTTGCTCAGTAATCGTTGCCCGTTCAGGCATAGCCGGTCACTGGCCGAGAAAGACACATTGCCCTGCAGATTGTCAGACGCGATACTTTTTGGGCAGCGGCTGATGACGGAAGTGCCGCTCAAACTCCAGCCAGTTCCCAGATACCCTTCCCCGGCCATACTGCTATAACTAAAGCCCAGTTGTGGCTGCACGCCGGCAATGCCAGCAGGCAGGTTGAGGCTGACCTGATACGTGGCGGCGCCGGATTCGTCGACCCTGAATTCGCCAGCGGTCATGCCAACCGCCAGCTGGCCCGGCGTGGTAAAGGCGGCACGCCGGACAGGGCCGCCGCCGCTTTCGTAGCGCTCAAAATCTGACACAATTTCAGCGATGCCGTCGCCGTCTTCATCGACCAGCCGGTAGGTCGCCATCGCTTCGGCCATGCTGTAGCCTTGAGCGGCAAATAAGGTGGCTTCGCCCGTCAGGTTTTCCAGTTTAATGTAAGGCGTGAGCTGGTCATGCAGCACCAAAAACGCATCGGGCATGCCGTCGCCATCCAGGTCGGCAAACTGCAAGTCCCGCACTTGTCCGTGGCCTTCGGTCAGCTTCAGCTGCGCCCATTCGGCTTCGCTCAGCACCTGCATTTGCCAGACACCGTCTTTTTCGAACACTTTCAGCAAGCCGTTTTTTGGCCGGACCTGCAGGGGCACCGACGGGGCTTTACGCACCAGCGTGAACTGTCGGGGCGCCATCAGATAGATGTTCCCCTGCGGATCACTGAATATTTTATAGCCGTTGTAGGAGGCGGCCTGGACCGGCATCATCAGCAGCGAAAACAAACAAACCACAGCGCAAAACATGTGCTTCAACATTCAGTGTTCCTTTTTCATATCCGTATGAAAGCAGCAAACGGCCGGGCTGCCGCTTGCTGACACATTAGTGTTTACAACTCAGTTCAGAACTTTAAAGCCATCGAACGTCGGGGCATTGTCCTGATTGCTGCACTGCTCGCTGATGTCAAAGCGCACTTTTTTGTTGGCAAAAAAAGCAGCGGTGAGCAGGGAGAGCACCGCATCGGCATTTTTGTCGTTCAGCGCATTAAATTGCAGTGTGTTGGACGAGCAACCACGGCCACCGACCGGCTCGCCATTGAGTTCAACCGAACAGATGCCTTTGTCCTTCAGGCAGCCGATATTGACGATATTGCGATCTACAGTTTCTGCGGCCTGCAGCGGGATTGCCACCAGCAAAACGCCCAATAGCGACATAAACGCATACACATATTTAACCTTAACCATCATCAGATCCCTCTAAATGTTTATTAATGGTTAATATAT
>CBINNO010000236.1:0-5827 GCA_966252055.1 uncultured Rheinheimera sp.
GCTGACAGCACCGCCCGCCGGTTGGCGTCAGAGTGCCACGTTTATACCCAGCCAGAAGTTTCTGGCTTTGTCTTTGTTATTAAAATCATCCACATAAGAGCCGGTATAACCTCCGCCTTCGACCGGGACAAAACTGGTCTGGTAGCTGGTGAAGTCCTGATCCAACAAGTTGTTGATGCGGGCATTCAGGCGGATATTGTCACTCAGCTGGTAGCTGGCACCCAGGTGCAGCACTTCATAATCTTTGTAGTGCAGTTGTTTGTTCAACACTGCGTCAAAACCACGGTAGCGTTTGGAACGGATCTCACCGACCAGTGACAACCGCAGCGGGTCGCTGACCTGCCAGTCCAGCGTCAGATTAGCCATATGGCGGGCCGTGTTCGTCATCGGCTGGCCTTGGCTGCTGCCACTTTTCTGTTCAGAATCGGTCAGGGTGTAGTTCCCTTTCAGACGCAGACCATACGGCAGCTGGTATTCACCGGCCAGCTCCGCGCCTTGAATGTCGACGCGGTCAATGTTGACCTTCTGAGTGAAGGAGATATAACCCAAATCGGCCCAACCGGCGCCGACATCGGCACAGCGTTGACCGGCTGTCGCGCGGTCACAAGGCGGGATAGCATCGCCACCGCTGGAGATTTTGTCTTCAAACTCATTGCGGAACAGGGTCAGATTCAGCTGATGACCGTCGTCATGACTGTAGTACAGCGCGATTTCTGTATTGATACTGGTCTCCGGCTGCAATTCCGGATTGCCGACGCCCGGGCTGACGCCCTGACCGCCAAACATGGTGATCCCAGGATACAAGTCACTGGTTTTTGGTGTTTTATAGCCGGTACTGACCCCGCCTTTCAGCGTCCAAGCCGGGCTCAGAGTCCAGACTGAATAGAGTCTGGGACTGACCTGACCACCAAACACATTGTGGTCGTCGTAGCGCACGCCGGCAGTCAGGGTGACGGCGTCTGTAATGTCCCAGTTGTCTTCGCCAAACAGCGACCACATGTCATGGTTTTGCACTGTCCCATCGGCATAACCGTCGCCGAACATGCCGAATACGCCGTCTTCCATCTCGCCGTTGATCCATTGGCCACCCAGAACCAGCCGGTGCTGATCGAGCGGGATCTCCGCTTTGGCATCCAGCGTATACTGGTTGGATTCCATCACCCGGCTGTCGCGCGGTAACAGGTTCAGCAACTGCTGATATTGCGCTGCGCTTAAATGTTGCTGCATAAATGCCAGTTTTTGCGCTTCAGGCAGGGCGGTGAACGCCGAGGAGCGGGCGGCGTCGTTACGACCAGCCAGCCAGGCCGGAATGCAGTTTTTCGCGCTGTTGTTACGACCGCCGGCGGCCAGACAGGCCTGATTCCAGAAGTCCTGCAGCAGGCCGCGTTCCTGCACTGTGAACGGTAAAGTCCGGCCCAGGTTGTCGGTTTCGATGTAGGACAAACCGACATCACTGCGCCAGCTCTGCCAGTCGCCGATATGCTGCAGCGCCAGTTGCTGGCGGCTGAAACGCTGATCACGGGCATAACCGGCTCTGGGCTGCATCTGACCGTTTACGTTTCTGAGCATCGCATCATAGGTATCTTCAGTGCCCAGTTGATTGCCTTCGTTGTCGTACTGCTGTTTCGACACGTCATAAATCAGCGACAGGGTTTGCCTGGTATCCGGTGTGAAATGCAGCGACGCACCTGCTGACCAATTGCTGTTGTCGACAGTTTTACCACCGCCGCCAAACCCCAGTTCACGGCTTTGCACCACACCGTCCGGGTCAGTCGCCGGCGCATATTCCGGGTTTGAAGCCTGCCGCTTGTAGTGCGCTCCCCGCAGGGCCAGGCTGAGCTTGTCCTGCAGTAGTGGCGTCAGCAGGCTGAAATCCGAGGTGATATCGTCGCCCCAGACCGAGTCAGTCTGCAGCGTACGGCTGTGTGACAGCGCCAGCTGTGTCGACTGGATATTTTTCTTCGTAATGATGTTGATGACCCCGCCCAGCGCATCGGCACCATATAAGGTGGACGCCGGGCCACGGATCACTTCGATCCGTTCCACCGCGGACATCGGCGGAATATGGTTAAACTGGTTGCCGCCAAAGTTGTTTGGGTAAATGTCGCCGTTGTTATTCTGCCGGCGGCCGTCGATCAGGATCAGCGTGTAGTCCGATCCCATGCCGCGCATACTGACAGTGCCCTGACCGGTTTTGTCGCGGGTTTCACCGACATCAACGCCCTCCAGTTCCCGCACCGCATCGAGCAAAGTGACATAAGGCTTGGTCTGTAAGTCGATGCCGTTGATCACCGAAATAGACGCCGGCGCATCCACCAGCTTTTGTTCAAAGCCGGAAGCCGTCACCACTATGACTTCAATTGGTTTTTGACTGTCTTCGACAGCCACAGCAGCGGTGGGTAAGGTACCAAGCAGTGCCAGTTGCATGGCGGCAAACAGCGGGGCGGGGCGGAACATCGACATCAGATCTCTCCGGATACAGCGGTCATGTGCAGGGACATCACCAAAATTAAAGATTTGTAAAGCGCCGCAATAGTAATCATTCTTATTTAATAGATCAATTGAGAATTAGTTTTATTTGCAATAGTGCGGGCGACTGAGCCGCTGGTGGCATCACCGGCTGGCGCGAGTGCAGATAGCAGAAAGCCGCTGGCAGTCAGTCCCGCAGCCACCAACGCGACAAAAGTTGCCGTGCGCCGCTGGCAGATGAAGCGGCGGCCGCTGTTTGTTTGCTGTGTTGTGCGCTGTGTTGTTCGTGGTGATTTCAGCGGTGTTTTCCGCTGTGATCCCAGCGGCTGGTCGGATCTTTGTCTTACGGTGGCAAAATTTTTTGTCAGTATGTTGCCACCGGTGGCAGATTGACTTATGCTGGCTGTCAATGATGAAGTGGCAATGGCTTTTTTGGCCTTGCTATGATGGCATGAGGAATGATGAATGTCGCAATCCCGCAGAACCCCGTTACTGAGCCGGCGCCTGTTATTAAAAGGTGCGGCGGCAGGCGCTGGCGCGCTGACACTGTCCGGTTGTACCGGAGCAGGCCAGTGGCTGGCAAGCGGTTCTGCAGCACAGGATGACAGCCGCATGCAACTGGAACAATTATGGCAAAAAGCCGATGCCATCGAACAAAGCATCGCCCGCACCGATTTCGCCCCGCGCCAGTTTGTGGCGCCCGATCATGGCGCGACAGCGCTGGAAGGGGGGACGCCGGCACAGCAGCTGGCCAGTGCACGCCACAACCGTCAGGCGCTGCAACAGGCGATTGATGCGTTAAGTGCGGCTGGCGGTGGCCGCTTGCTTATTCCGGCGGGGCGCTGGCTGACCGGCGCGCTGCAACTGAAAAGCGGCGTCGAGCTGCACATTCATAAAGACGCACTGCTGCAATTTTATCCGGCGACTGAACTCTATCTGCCGCTGGTGAAAACCCGCTGGGAAGGCATGGAGCTGATGGGTTACCAGCCGCTGATTTATGCGCTGGATGCTGAAAACATCGGCCTGACCGGCGAAGGCCGCATCGACGGCGGTGGCAGCAACACCCAGTGGTGGCCATGGAAAGGCGCCTGGAAACACACGCCCTGGACTGTCGATGCTGAGCAGGTGCAGCAACCCGGCCGTGATTTGCTGATGCAGATGGTGGAACAAGGCCAGCCTGTCGAAGCACGGATCCTGAGCCCCAATTATCTGCGCCCGCCGCTGGTGCAGGTGTACAACTGCCGCCGGGTGCTGGTGGAAGGCCTGACGCTGACCAATTCGCCGTTCTGGCTGCTCAACCCGGTGTTATCGGAAGATGTGGTGATCCGTCACGTCAAATGTATTTCACACGGCCCCAATTCCGACGGTTGTGACCCGGAAAGTTGCCGCCGTGTGTTGATTGAGCATTGCCTGTTTGATACCGGCGATGACTGCATCGCGCTGAAATCCGGCCGCAATGCTGATGGCCGCCGTATTCAGCGGCCGATTGAGCAGGTGCTTATTCAGGATTGCACCATGAAAGCCGGCCATGGCGGCGTGGTGCTTGGCAGTGAAATTTCCGGCGGCGCCCGTGACATTTTTGCCCGCCGCCTGCTGATGAGCAGCCCGGATTTAGACCGCGGTCTTCGCATCAAAACCAATGCGCTGCGTGGTGGCGTCATCGACACAGTGGCGCTGCGCGACATCGTGATTGGCGAAGTAAAAGACGCCATCGTGGTGAATTATTTTTATGAAGAAGGCCGCGACGGCGCTTTCCTGCCGCAGGTGCGCAATATTTTTGTGCACAACCTGCAGGTGAAAAAAGCCGGGCGGTTGTTTGAACTGCGTGGTTTTGCCGAAGCGCCGATTGGGCTCATCCGGTTGTCGGCGCTCAAGGTGCAGGCGGCAGAGCTGGGCGTATTAGACGCCGTCAGCCAGATTGACACTGAGCAGGTCGAACTGAACGGCCAGCGCTGGCAGTTTAAACCGGCCTGATCTGCAAAAGCGGTCGGCCGGCACTGCAACACCGGCTGACCGGTTCGAATGAAAATGCTACCGATAGACAAGCGCTGACAGACAGGCGCTGACAGAGAAGTACCGAAAAAGCCGCATTGTGCGAAAAAGAGGTGAGTGATGAACAGTTCTGCCAGCCAGCGCAGTGCCGACCCGGCAGCCGCCACGCCCGTGACCGGGTCCAGCTGCAGCGCGCCTTTGTTGCAGACGCCGGATATCGCCGTCTGGCAGGTGCATCCGCGCGACAACGTGCTGGTGGCGCTGTCCCAGCTCGATGCCGGTTTCCAGTTACCCGCGCCCTGGTCGCTGACCTTGCCGCAAGACGTGCCGGCCGGCCACAAGCTGGCGCTGCAGCCACTCAAAGCCGGCGACAGCGTGGTGAAATATGGTTATGCCATCGGCGTGCTGACACAGGATGTGCCCGCCGGCGGTCATATTCACAGCCACAACCTGAAAACGGCGCTGGATGGTGAACTGAGCTATCAGTATCAGGGCCTTAAGGCTGCACCCATCAGCTATCCTGCTGATTTACCGACCGAATTCTTAGGCTATCCGCGTAAAAGCGGCGAAGCCGGCACCCGTAACGAGCTGTGGATCTTAAACACAGTCGGTTGCGTCAATCAGGCGGCGAGTCGTATTGCCAAAGCGGCGCAGCAGTATGTTGAGGCGCAGCAGCTGGCCAATATCGACGGCGTTTTTGCTTACACCCATCCGTTTGGCTGCTCGCAGCTGGGCGATGATTTAAGCCATACCCGGCAAATTCTGGCGGGACTGGCGCAAAACCCCAACGCCGGCGCCGTGCTGATTATCGGGCTGGGCTGCGAGAATAATCAGCTCAGTACTTTGTTGCTGGGGCTGGAGCATCTCGACGCCAGCCGCATCCGCGCTTTTAACGCCCAGCAGGTCACTGACGAAGACGAAGAAGGCTTAACAGCGGCGATTGAACTGCTGCAGCTGATGCAGCAAGACCAGCGTCAGCCTTGTCCGGTCAGCCAGCTGACCTTTGGCATGAAGTGTGGCGGTTCGGATGGTTTTTCCGGCCTGACCGCCAATGCGCTGGTCGGCCAGGTCGCCGATTTGGCTGCCGCCGCCGGTGCCAAAGTGGTGTTGACTGAAACGCCGGAAATGTTTGGTGCCGAACAGGTGTTGATGGCACGGGCCCGCAGCGAAGCCGTGTTTGGCGACATCGTGCAGTTGGTCAATGATTTTAAACAGTATTTTATTGCCAACAATCAGCCGGTTTATGAAAACCCGAGCCCGGGCAACAAAGCCGGTGGCCTCACCACGCTGGAAGAAAAATCCTTAGGTGCTATTCAAAAAGGCGGCAGCGCTGTGGTGGAGCAGGTGATTGATTACGGCGAACGCG
>CBINNO010000237.1:0-5798 GCA_966252055.1 uncultured Rheinheimera sp.
GCCATCCGTACGCTCAGATAGTTGATGCCGAAAGCAGCAAGGATCAGTACAATGGCCTGAACCCTAACCCGGCTCTGCAGCCCGGTGTCAGGCGGGCCCGCGCGGCGTTCAGCCAGTTGCACCAGTGTCCGCATTGACACAGCCACCGCATCACTCGGATGCGCCAGGCCCGGCAGCGCACAGCCATCGCCAGCCCCGCTGGCGCTTGAAAATCAGCAGGAATAATAAAATGGCAGCTTTTGGTAGCGTATTTATGCCAGAAATGACTCTGGCCCAGTTTGACGGAACCGCCTGGAGCCAGCCGGCGATTGTCGGCGCAGACAGCATCAGTCTGCATCCGGGCGCGCATGTGCTGCACTACGCCAGCACCTGTTTTGAAGGTTTAAAAGCATTTCGCCACGAAGATGGTTCAGTCGCTATTTTCCGCATGGAGAAAAATATCGCCCGGATGCTGCAAAGCAGCCGGCTGTTGTCGCTGCCGGAATTTGACCCGGCGCTGCTGAGCCAGATGATTACCGACATCGTGCGCCATTTTGCTGCCGACGTGCCGACACCGCCGGGCTCTATGTACATCCGGCCGACCCATATCGGTAACGAGCCGGCCATCGGCAAAGCGGCCACGCCAACGCTGACGTCGCTGCTGTATGTGCTGCTGTCGCCGGTGGGCGATTATTTTGCCGGCGGTCATCGTGCGCTGCGCCTGTTGATGGAAGACAACGCACGCTGTGCGCCGCATATGGGCATGATCAAAAGCGGCGGCAACTACGCCAGTGCGCTGTTTCCGACGCTGCAGGCCAAAGCCAAATATCAGGCGGATCAGGTACTGTTCTGCCCGAATGGCGATGTACAGGAAACCGGCGCGGCCAATTTCCTGCTGATCGACGGCGACGAAATCATCACCAAAGCGCTGGACGCCAGCTTCCTGCACGGCGTCACCCGCGATTCGATTCTGACGCTGGCGCGCGACCTGGGCCTCAAAGTGTCTGAGCGCGAACTGACAGTAGACGAACTGCTGGAACGCGCCGCCAAACCCGGCACTGAAGCGGCCTTATCCGGCACTGCCGCCGTGCTGGCGCCGGTCGGCACTTTGGTGCATCAGGGCAAAGAATACAAAGTCGGCAGCGGCGAGCCAGGTGCGACCACAGCACGGCTGCGTCAGGCGCTGAACGACATTCAGTGGGGCAAAGCCGAAGACAAACACGGCTGGCTGACCCGCATCTGAGCCAGACGCGCTCTTGAACAGGCAGGCCCCGCGCCTGCCTGTTTGTTTTGCGCCTCCCGCTTTGCCCGTGCAGTGAGCGGCCGGATATGGTACATATCAGGCATCAACAGATCACAGCACCGGAGCCGCAGTGACCGCCAATTTCCGCAATAAAATCAGTCGCCAACGCCCTTTTGGCAGCAACAAAGACGCAGAACCGGACAGCGACAATCGCCAACCACTGAATGCCGCTCAGCTCAGCGCATTGCAACTGGCGTTTGAAAGTGACCGCGGCCGCATTATCAATTCCGCCGCCATCCGGCGCTTGCAGCAAAAAACGCAGGTGTTTCCGCTGGAGCGCAACGCTGCGGTGCGCAGCCGGCTGACCCACTCGCTGGAAGTGCAGCAGACCGGTCGTTTTATCGTGCAGCAAATTTTCCGCGAACTGGGTGACAATGCCAGCCGCTATGGCCTGGCGGGCCTTAACCATCAGCTGGAAAGCCTGGTTGAAATGGCCTGCCTGATGCACGACATCGGCAATCCGCCGTTTGGCCATCTGGGTGAAGCCGCCATCAACCGCTGGTTCAGCCGTCAATTGCCAAGCAAGCGACCGTTACCGGTCACCGCCGAATCAACGCCCGCGCCGCCTTCCCCGGCCGCCGATCTGTTGTGGCAACAGGTTCGCACTGAGCTGTGCCATTACGAAGGCAATGCGCAGGGCATCCGTATCGTGGCGTCCTTGCAAGCAATGAACCTGACTTACAGCCAGAGCGCCTGCATCCTGAAATACACCAGGCCGGCCCATCTGGCGAAAAAAGACGTGCCGCCGGCATTCAGTTATCTGATGAAAAAACCCGGTTTTTATCTGACCGAACAAGCCTTTGTCGCCGCGCAAAATGCCGCGCTCGGCATCAGCACCCATCACCGCCACCCGCTGGCTTACATCATGGAAGCGGCCGACGATATTTCTTATTGTCTGGCCGACATTGAAGACGCGGTGGAAAAAGGCATTCTGAGCCTGTCGCAAGTGGCGGACTTGCTGAAAGCGCAATATGGCCGCTATCAGCAGGGCAAAGCCGAAGCCGACTGGCCTTTGATTGTTGGTTTACGTGGCGAAGGCAAACATTTCGCGGCGCTGGTCGATGCTGCACTCAGCAAAAGCCGGCGCTCGCGCGGGCAGGACGCCGGCGAAAGTGTCTATGAGTTTTTTATCCAGCTGCGGGTCGCTTTTGTCCATCCGCTGGTGCAACACGCCGCCCGCCAGTTTGTCACTCATATTGACGCCGTCTGCGACGGCAGCCTGAACCGGGCTTTGCTGGAAGATGGCAGCCCTTATCAGCAAATCACCGACACCTTCAAAGCGGTCGCGCTGTCGCATGTGTTCAGTGACCGCGAAGTCGAACTGCTGGAAATTCAGGGTTTTAATATTATTTCTGGCCTGCTGGACGTGTTTGCGCCGCTGCTGGCACTGAGCCAGCATGACTTTGCGTTGTTAATCGCCGGGCGCGGCCAGAAAGATTTCCCGCTGGAGCAGCGGCTGCTGCATAAATTGCCGAAAAAATACCTGCAGCAATACAGCCGCACACTGGCGGCCGGTTTACCGGCTGAGCTGGCTGAGCTTACTGAGCAGGCTCCCGACCGCGCGGCAGATGACCAGGCAGCGCTCGATACCGTCTGGGAATTTTATCTGCGCTGCCGGCTGCTGCAGGACCACCTCGGCGGCATGACCGACCATTTTGCCGCCGACGAATATCAGGCACTGGTGCAGTGTCGCTAAAAACAGTGCCGTTGAAAAACCGTGTCGTGGAAAAACAGTGCAGTAAAAAACAGCGCAGTTAAGAAACAATGCCGTCAGCCGGGAGCAACTCCGCACTGCGGCCAGCGCCTTGTCAGTTCATTCAACGCTGCTGACCGGCAGACAGTGATTTTTTACAGCGAAACTTTTGCTGGTATTGCGCAAACGGTTCTAAACCGGCTTGCTGGCGTCGTGCTGCCAGTTGTTCCGGCTGCATCACCCGGTGCGGCTGCCATCGGCCTGTGGTCAGATCACAGGCGCCTTGTGTCGCATAGAGTTGCGGCTGATGCGTATTCACTGCAATCCGGTCTGCCAGATACGCATAATAATCAGGCTGAAACTCGCCAGCCGCCACTTTAGCCTGCAACAGTTGCAACATCTGCTGCTGCCATGGCACATCCCAGTCGGCATGCTGAATCATCAGCCAGGCCGCCTGTGAGGCGTCTGGCGATGTGCGTGAAATATCGAACCAGCCATGTTCAGCAATATGCTGTTTTAACCAGCGCTGATTGTCCCTATACAGTTGTTGTTGAAGCGGATGTAGCGCGTATGCAAATGCACGTACCAAACCCGCAGGTAAATCCGGTTCTGATTGGAACTGCTCTGCAAAAATTCGCAGAAACAACTGCCGCTCCGCCTCTGTTTTCGCATTGGCAGCCAGGCGCACCCAACGCTCATGCAGCCAATCTGTTCTGAGCCAGCCATCAGCCACTTTTTGTAACAGTTGTTGATGCTGCACCAGCGCCTGTTGCAGCATCTGGTGATGTTGCTGGTACTGATGATGATCAGCCGACTGCAAAGCCAGCTCAAGCGCCAGCAGCGTCTCAGCTTCAGCGGCCGTCAGCCGGGCATAACGCGCCTGCAGTTCCTGCTGTTGTCGCTGGACCTCAGCACGGCCATGTTGTTGTAAATGAGGCCACCCTTGTGCGATACGAAGCTCAGCTGCGACGGCCTGAGCCTGCAGCCAGCTAAAACAGATCAGCACCAGCAAGCCAGGCCTGCAGCTCTTTAAAACCCTTATCAAGTTGCACCTCGGCATGCTGTTCGCGCCCGTGTTGGCTGATTTCAGTGAATGCTTCGCAGACATCGGTAAAACACCGTGACTGCGCCATCTGTCTGGCTGTCGTCAGCAGAATGCAAAGCGGACTGCGCCGATGCATGGCTGCCTATAACCGCAGAACACTGCGGTCGCGCATCAATACAGCTCAACCGACAAAACAACCTTTAATTTACATTTTTATCACACAACTCTGCAACACATGCAAAGAAGTCAGCCAGCTGCAGGTCCAGAACATCAGTGACTTTATGTGGCTCTATCTGATATAAGGCTTTTGATTCAGCAACTTATTTACACTTGAGGAACAGGTATGAAGATTATCCTGATAGTGGTCGCCATCGCCGCGGTCGTTTATTTTTTCTACAACAGCAAAAACAACCAGCAAGCCGCCGCGCTGAATGCCGAAAAAGGCGCCGCCTTTCTGGCCTCCAACGGCCAACGCGAAGGCGTTGTGACCACCGCTTCCGGCCTGCAGTATGAAGTGCTGCAACAAGGCAATGGCGACACGCATCCAACTGCCACATCCAGCGTCAAAGTGCATTATCACGGCACCCTGACCGACGGTTCTGTGTTTGACTCCTCCGTCGAGCGCGGCGAACCGATCAGCTTCCCGCTCAACCGGGTGATCGCCGGCTGGACCGAAGGCGTGCAGCTGATGAAAACCGGCGACAAATTCCGTTTTTATATCCCGTCGGGCCTTGGCTACGGCAATCGCAGCGCCGGTAAAATTCCACCGGGCTCAGTGCTGATTTTTGAAGTGGAATTGCTGGCGATTGAATAAAACCGCCGTTAAGGACGCGGCAAAGTACTCAGCAGCGTTTCCGGCGGGACCACGCTGACGCCTGGCGGCAACAACGGATTGTGCAATCGAATAAGCCGCCGGCCGTGCAGGTTCAGCCTGGTTAAGTCCGCAGCAAAATAGCGGGCAAACAACTGTGCAAAGCGGCCGTCGGCTTTGGCCTGCTGCAAGCCCTGCAGCAAGGCGGAAGCCAGCGCTTCGTTGTCGCGCGCCACATAAAAATAGGTAGCGGTCGGGTAATACAACAGCAGATGTGCGTCGATCACCAGCGCCGCATTGCCTTGCTTCTCCAGCTCCTGGCGGACTTCCACCACCGACAACGGCAGATAATCGATACGGCCACGCTGTAACATGCCGTACAGACCGGCCAGATCCGCGCTGGTGTCCAGTTGCAGGCCATTGGCTCTGAGAATTTCGCTGTCGGACCAGCTGACAAACTGACCGGCGCGCAGCTCTGCCAGCCGCTGCCGGCTGTGCACCTGGCTGAGAAGATTGGCGTTGTCCTGATGCACCAGCGCCACCCGATAACCGTTCAGTCCCTGCAGCACCGAAAAAGGCACGGCCCGGTAACTGGCCAGCCGCCCGGCGGTGGCACTGCCGAACATCACATCAATGCCCTGCTGGCTGTTCATCAGGTCAAAAGCGCGCTTTTTTGGCAAATCAAGGCCGGATGGCACCAGCTGATACGCCTGACCAGACGGATAGCTGAGCGCCAGCTGCAACAGCTCCACATAATAATCGGTGCGCGCCTGACCGATATAACGCACTTTGTGCCCGCCAGGCGCGGGGTCCGGCGCCGCCACAGCAGCTGTCGGTAGCACCAGCATCACAACAAAGATACTCAGGATACGCAGCAACATCAGGCGCTCATACTCCACCAAAACCAATCATCAGCCGCATGATGAGCGGTTTTGCCGCAAAAGGCCAGTCGGTGGGCCGCGTCTGC
>CBINNO010000238.1:0-5782 GCA_966252055.1 uncultured Rheinheimera sp.
ACCGAAGTCAGCATGGCCAACACCCGGCTGGCGAATTTAAACCGTCAGCTCAAGCGCCAGCAGCAGTTGCTGGCCCGCCAGCTGATTCAGCCCGAGCTGGTCGACAATCTGCAAAACGAACAGCAGCTGGCCGTATTGCAGCTGCAGGCTGCCCGCGAAGCCTTGCAACAAAGTGAAGCAGCCGAGCAGCAGGCGCGCGACTTACTGGCCAAAACGGAGCTGCGCTCGCCGATGGACGGCGTCATTGTCGCGGTGGATGTCAAACCGGGCGAAACCGTGATCCCGGGCAGCGCGCAGATGATTGGCAGCGACCTGATGACTATCGCCGACACCAGCGCGCTGTTGGCCGAACTGCGGCTCGACGAGGCCGATGTGCACAGTGTGAGCCCAGGCCAGAGCGTGAAAGTCTTTGCCGCGGCCGCGCCGGATACTGCGCTCAAAGGCACAGTGCAAAGCATCAGCAGCAGCGCCCGCCAGCTCGGTCAAAGCCAGGCGCTGGCGTTTAAAGTCAAAGTGCTGCTGGAACCCGGCACACTGGCGCTTTATCCAGGCATGAGCTGTCGCGCTGAACTGCAAACCGCTGCGCTGAGTCAGGTGCTGTCGGTGCCGGTGTCGGCGCTGCAAACAGCCGCTGGTACAGGCTCCAGCCAGCAACAGAGCGACAAACAACGTCAGCTGTGGCTGGTACGGGATGGTCGCGCTTATCCACAAACAGTGGAAGTCGGTCTGGCTACCGACACCGCCCAGCAAATCACCGCCGGGCTTCAAGGCGATGAGCAGATCATCACCGGGCCGGCGCGGGTATTTGCCAGCCTGCAAAGCGGCACCAAAGTGCGCAGCAGCAATACAGAAACACGCGGCGCCGGCCAGCAAAGCAGCGACAGCCAGAACGCCGCAGCCGCTGACACCGGCAAAGCGGCCGACAGTGCTGCAAATAGTGCAGCAAACAGTACAGCAAATAGTGCAGAAAAGAATACACAAAGCAGCGTAAAAGACAGTGCAGGAGCGTCATAATGACCTCGCCCACAACCGAGCAACACACACCCGCGCAACACACATCCGCAAAGCACAAGCCCGCACAACAAGCGACCAGCAGTGCCCAGCCGGTGATTGAGCTGCAGCAGATTTGCAAACATTATCAGATGGCCGGCGAGCGTTTTACCGCGCTGGATGATATTAACCTGCAAGTGCATGCCAACGACTATCTGGCGCTGATTGGCCCAAGCGGCTCCGGCAAATCGACGCTGCTGAACGTGCTCGGTTGCCTCGACACGCCAGACAGTGGCCAGTACCGGCTGTGCGGCGAAGCCGTGGCGAGCCTGGATGAAACCGCGCTGGCGCGGGTCAGAAATCAGCAGATTGGCTTTATCTTTCAAAGCTTTAACTTGCTGCCACGTTTAACAGCGCTACAAAACGTGTTGCAGCCGCTGCTGTACCGGCCGCTGCCACAGGCCGAGCGGCTGCGCCGCGCCGGCGCCGTGCTGGCGCGGGTCGGGCTGGCCGACAAAGCCGGTCACCTGCCCAACCAGCTGTCCGGTGGTCAGCGTCAGCGTGTCGCCATCGCCCGCGCTTTGGTGACAGAGCCGGCGGTGCTGCTCGGCGATGAACCGACCGGCAACCTCGACAGCAAAACCACCACCAGCATTATGCAGCTGTTTGACGAACTGCATGCGCAGGGCCAGACCATCATTCTGGTCACCCATGAACAGGAAATTGCCAACCACTGCCAGCGCGTGGTGCGGCTGGTCGATGGCCGTATTGTGGCCGATCAGCACAATCTGCGTGGTCAACAGGCGCTGGCCGTGTAAGGAGCCGTTATGCAAGCCAATCCTTCGTTAAGCTACTGGCAGTTACTGACGCAATGCGCCAGCAGCGCGCTGCAGTCTATCCGGCTGCATCTGCTGCGCAGCAGCCTGACCACGCTCGGCATTATTATCGGCGTGGCGGCGGTGATCAGCGTCGTTGCCATCATGCAGGGCCTGACCGCCGGTATCCGCGGCCAGCTGGATGATTTGGGCTCGGATATGACCACTATCCGCGCATACACCACGCCGGATCAGGAGCTGCTCGGGTTTCGCAACAAACTGACCGACGGCGACTATGAACTGCTGCGTGACAAAATCAGCGACTTTGAACAAATCACCGTGGCGATGCCGGCTTACAGCATGGGGCTGTCGGTCAGTTTTGGCCGCCAGACCAGCCAGAGCCAGCTGATCGGCGCTGCCGCCAACTATCAGCACGTGGTGCGGATTTACCCGCAGCTCGGTCGTTTTATCCTGCCACAGGATGATTTGAAAAGACGGCGGGTGGCTTTTATCGGGCCATCGCTCATCAGCAAACTGCAATTGCCGGCCGATCCGGTGGGCCAGTATATTCTGATCTCCGGCGACTGGTTCCGCATTATCGGCGTCGGTGAAAAACGTGGCAGTCTGTTTGGTTTTGACCAGGACAATTACATCATCGCGCCATTCCAGACCGCCAAAGCGCTGAATGGCCCGGACCAGCTGCAGGTGGAGATCAGCTACCGGCCCAAAGCCGGTGTCGACGAAACGGCGCTGGCCGCCCAGATCCGCCAGCTGCTGCGGCAAAAACGCGGACTGGCCGCCGACGCGGCCGACCCTTTTGAGCTCATCACTGCCGAAAAAATGAAAAGCCAGTTTAATCAGGTGCTGAACTCTGTGACGATGGTGGCGGCCGGTGTGGTCGGCATCAGTCTGCTGGTCGGCGGCATCGGCGTGATGAATATTATGCTGGTGTCGGTCACGGAGCGGACGCGCGAGATTGGCATCGTCAAAGCGCTCGGCGCCACGCCGCAGGTGATTT
The DNA here is from genome assembly GCA_966252055.1 of uncultured Rheinheimera sp. Classification (GTDB taxonomy): domain Bacteria; phylum Pseudomonadota; class Gammaproteobacteria; order Enterobacterales; family Alteromonadaceae; genus Pararheinheimera. The sequence continues at coordinate 2,824 of CBINNO010000238.1, forward strand.
TGCTGCAGTTTTTGCTCGAAGCCGTGTTGCTCAGCCTGTTTGGCGGTTTGCTGGGCCTGCTGCTGGGCTTTGGCTTTGCCGGGTTGTTGTCGGCGATGATCCCGGGCCTTGCCGACGCGTCGGTGCCATTGTGGGCCGTGTTATTGTCACTGGGTTTTACCAGTCTGATTGGCGTGGTATTTGGCCTGATGCCCGCAGTCAAAGCTGCCAGACTTGCACCTATCGAGGCGCTGCGGTATGAATAAGCCTTTCAATTTCAATCACAACGAAATCGCGATGTCCGAAACCGCCCACCTGAGCCCCGCGCCCTGGCGCCAGCGCCTGCAACGCTGGTGGCAAGTCAGTTTGCGTTGCTCGACAGCTTATGGCTGGCTCAGTCTGGCGGCCTTTGCGCTCTATCTGACCACCTATCTGGTGTCGATCAGCGTGATGTTCAAATCCCCCACTGCAACCATCTATCTGGTTGCACTGATCAGAGGGATACTGGATACCACACTGGTGGGGCTGTTTTGCCATTTTCTGGTGCGGCCTTACCTGAAACTGGAGCTGTTGCCGCAGGGCCGCTACGGCAGCAACCTGCTGGGGTTTGGTTGTTACACGCTGGTACTCGGCCAGCTGGCCATGTTGCTGTCGTTGCAAATGGCTGAGCTCACGCCGCTCAAAGAACTGGATTTTCGTCATATGACGGTGCAAAAACCAACCGGTGAAGAAATGCAGCTCAGCATCGGCACCGGCACTTTGCAACTGATTGGCGGTTTTAATCAGACAGTGATCTTCTGGCTCTGGTCGCTCGGTTATGTGCTGTGGCACACGCTCGCCAGCAAAAGGCAGATGCAAAAACAGATGCATCAGGCGCAATTGCAACAGCTGACGAATCAGCTCAATCCACATTTTTTGTTCAACGCCCTCAACAGCATCCGCGGGCTGATTTATGAAGATCAGGACAAAGCGGCGGCCACTGTGACCCAGCTGTCCGAGCTGTTCCGTTTTCATCTGCAGGCGCATCTGAAGCCCTTGTCGGCCCTCTCCGACGAATGGCAAATTGCCTCACATTACCTGCAGATTGAGCAGGTGCGCCTCGAGCACCGGCTGCAACTGGACCTGCAGTTTGACAGCGCGTTGTGGCACCAGCAGTTGCCCACTTTAAGCCTGCTGACGCTGGTGGAAAATGCCATCAAGCACGGCATCAGCACGCTGCCACAAGGCGGCAAACTTTGGATCAGAAGCCACGCCAGCGCGGACGGCTGGCAGCTGGTGGTTGGCAACGATTGTCAGGGGAAGAGCCAGGCAATTGGCACGCAGACAGGGCTGGCCAATCTGCGTCAGCGCCTGACATTGCTGAGCCCGCGCAATCAGCTGCAGATTGACGCCACGGCGCAGCAATATGTGGTCACCATGCATTTATCAAAAGACATAGCACTGGAGAATACCGATGTGGCCCACTTTGATCGTGGATGATGAGCGACTGGCCCGCAATGAACTGAAACGGCTGTTACAGGCCCATCCGCAGATCCACATTGTCGCCGAAGCCGACAATGCCGACAGCGCGCGTGCACTGCTGGCGCAGCATCCTGACATCAAACTGATCTTTTTGGATATTCAGATGCCGGGCTGTACCGGCCTGCAACTGGCCGCCGAACTGCGTGACGACCTGCAGTTTGTGTTCTGCACCGCTTTTGACAGTTATGCGCTGGACGCTTTTGGCCTCAATGCGCTGGATTATCTGGTAAAACCCGTGGTGCCACAGCGACTGGCCAACACGCTGAACCGGCTGCAAAGCCAGACTGCGGCCACAGACACATCGGCAAAAAGCGCCGACACGCCGGCCAATTATTTACCAGACAGCCATGGTTTATTACTGAAGTTTGGCGACAGCAGCCGCATCGTCCGGCTGGGTGAGATCAGTCGCTTTGAATCGATCGGCAACCACAGTGCGGTCTACACACCTTATGGCAAAAGTTACGTGCTCAGTTCATTGTCACGCATCGAACAGCGGCTGGACCCGCAGCAGTTTTTTAAAGCCAGCCGGGCCGACATTATCCGCATCAGCGCCATCAGCGCGCTGGAAGATGGCGTCAGTACCGGCAGCATGCTGGCCATCCTGCACGACGGCCAGCAAGTGGATGTCAGCCGGCGCCAGGTGCAGCAACTGAAGCAGCTGTTTGGCGGCTTTTAGCTGAGCGGTGAACAAGACAGATCCGTGAACCCGCCAGTCGGCCATGAATTGCTAAAACACTGCCACCCACCGCAAAGTGACAAAGAAAGCCCCAGGACCGCAGCTGTCATCTGCTGATGACGCTGCCCGGCCTCTGAGCTCAGAAGCGGTAAACGGCGCTCAGTCTGGCGGTGCTGAAGGCAATACCGTCATTTTTAAAAGTATGCTCCGCCTCAATACGGCCGGACCAGTTCGCGCTCCATTGCTGTTCCAGGCCAAGCCCCAAAATCGCCTGCGTCTTGGTCGAGTCCATCTCATGGTAAGCGATGGTCGTGCTGACGGTGTTGCCAATCTGCGTCACGCTCTGGATATAAGGCAGTGACAGTTCATGTTTCAGCAGTTGAACGCCGGCGCGGTAATACAATGACAGATCCGGTTCTAACTGCGCGATCCCCAGCACGCTCAAACCCACACCGCGGCTTTCTATGCCACTAGCTGCCACTTCAGGCGTCAGACGCGACTTTTTATCCATCAGTTGCACAGCGGTCAGTTCTACCGCCCATTGGCTGTTGAGACGATAGCCCGCGCCAATACTGTAACCGGCGTCTTTATGATTGAGCTCAGTCTGACCATACTTTTCTGCTTTGCTGTACTGCAGCCCCGCCACGGCATAAAAAAACCCGCCAGCAACCGGCGCTTCACTGGCAGCCAGCACCTGCGCTGGCGCCATCAGCGCAACGACTGTACAAAGTGCCGGCGCCGCGACTGCTTTCAGACTAACTAAATGATTCATCAGACAAATTC
>CBINNO010000239.1:0-5777 GCA_966252055.1 uncultured Rheinheimera sp.
GTGCTGAAAGTCGATCGGCAATGGCGGCGTTTTCAACTGGCCGATGTGTGCTGTTTCGAGGCTTATGGCAACTATGTCAAAGTCTGGCAGGGCAGCCAGATGACGCTGGTCAGCAGCACGCTGAAGCAACTGCAGCAAAAAGCCGGCCCTGGTTTTGTCCAGGTGCATAAATCCTTTCTGGTCAATGCCCGTCAGGTGGTGGCGCTGGACAGCCAGCAAGTGCAACTGGCCAACGGCCAGGCGGTGCGGATTGGTGAAGCCTTTAAAGCGCAGGCGCGGCAATTGCTCAAAGGCTGAAACCGCAGCGCGGGCGGCGGTGTTCGATGCCGGGCTCTGAGTGCTTGTCCTGGCGTGTTGGTCTCAAAGTGCCGGTCCGCGGTCCTAAAGGCCGGTGACCCGCCCAATTTTTGATGAAATTCTGACAAACCCCTTATCCGGCCTGTGCTTTTGATAACAGCTGCTAAGCTGATTTATCAGACAGCGCAGGGAGTTACCCGCGACAAGGAGTTTCGTGATGCCAGAGTCACCTTCAGCAGTCACCGGGTTGTATCAGGAAAGGGTTGTGCCATTCACCACCGACGATGGCATGGCGTTAAATGTGATTCAGGTGCGCGGCGCAGAGCCGCCAACCAAAGGCCCGGTGTTGCTGGTGCATGGCGCCGGCGTGCGTGCCAATATTTTCCGCGCGCCGGTGCAGACCAGTCTGGTCGATGCGCTGATCGCCGACGGGTATGACGTCTGGCTGGAAAACTGGCGTGCCAGCATCGAATTTTCCCCCAATCTGTGGACGCTGGATCAGGCCGCGCGTTATGACCACCCGAAAGCGGTACAGACGGTGCTGCGCGAGACCGGCGCCGACAGCCTCAAAGCAGTGATCCACTGCCAGGGCTCGACCAGCTTCGCGATGTCAGCGATTGCCGGTCTGGTGCCGCAAGTCAGCACTATCGTCACCAATGCAGTGTCGCTGCACCCGGTGGTGCCCGCCTGGTCAAAATTTAAATTGCGTTTTATGGTGCCGCTGGTGCGGCTGCTGACGCCTTATCTGAACCCGCACTGGGGCGTCCACGCGCCGGATCTGCCGGCGAAACTCATCAGCGCGCTGGTGCGGCTGACCCACCACGAATGTCACAACGAAGTCTGCAAACAGGTCAGTTTTACCTACGGCAGCGGTTTTCCGGCGCTGTGGCGGCATGAAAATCTGAATGACGCCACCCATGAGTGGCTGAAAGAGGAATTCGGCGCAGTGCCACTGCGATTCTTCCAGCAAATCAGCCGCTGTATCAGCCGCGGACATCTGGTCAGCTACGAACCGCTGGCGGGCTTGCCGGCTGATTACGCCAGCGCTCCGCCACAGACCGACGCCCGTTTTGCCTTTTTTGCCGGTGAGAAAAACCTGTGTTTTCTGCCGCAAAGCCAGCAGCAGTCTTTTGCTTATTTCGACCGGTTCAGACCGGGCTACCACAGCCTGCATCTGTTGCCGGAATATGGCCATCTTGATGTTTTTATGGGGAAAAATGCAGCCGAGGACACTTTTCCGCTGATCCTCGCTGAACTGAATAAAAGCTGAGCCGGCAACGGTTCTTTGCAGGGAGCTGGGTCGATGTTTGGATTACCAAGACGTATCAAAAATTACCGTGACCGCTTTGCTTTGGTCGACGGCATTCCGTTTAAGTTGCCGGTGGCGGCGGTGAATTCACCGGCGCTGATGGCGGTGTTTCCGGTTGATGCCGAAGCGGCAACGCAGTTTTTGCCCGCCGGCGTGCATCCGCTGCGGCTGTGGAAATCGGCGTTGCTGGTGGTGACGGTCATTGATTACCGGGACACGCCGATTGGCAAATATGTCGAGTACAGTATCGCGCTGGCCTGTACTCATGGTGAAAAACCAGCGCCCAGGCTGTTGCCGGCGCTGTTTCTCGACTGGTTCCGTGGCGGGCAGTACGTGGTCGATTTGCCGGTGTCGTCGGAAATTTCGGTCAAAGGCGGCAAAGGCATCTGGGGCATGCCGAAACATCAGGGCCAGCTGAACTTTGTCATCACGCCGGACAAAGTCAGCAGCCAGTACGACCTGGATGGCCAGCTGGTCGCTTATGTTGAAATTGACCAGCCGGGCCGCGCCTGGTTGCCGCTGAGTATGAAAGCGTCGAATTACTGTTCCTTTCGCGGCATGTTGATGAAGTCGGATATTTTTCTGAAAACCAAAGCGGCGATAGGCCTGTTTGGCAAAGCGCGCGCCCGTTTTGTCATTGGCGATCACCCCCGTTTGCAGGCGCTCAAAGCGCTGAAACCGGGGCCGGCGCTGGCGACTGTGTTTCTGCCCACCATCGAAGGGGTGCTGGACGACCATATCGAAAGCTGGTTTCTGACCGAAGCCCAGCTGCCGGCCAAAGCGCCGGAGGGCTTTGAGTCGGTGATCAACCTTGGCCTTGGCGAAAGCTGGCTGCCACCGCCGACTGCACCAGTACCACCACCGCAGCAAGACCGGAGGCTGACATGAATGCCGCTTTTGTGCCGGCCGGTGCAGCCAATGGCGACCCTGCCGGCAACCAGCGTGCGCTGATCCTGCCCGGCGGCGGTCTGCGGTTGTCTTATGCCGCCGGTGTATTGGAAGTGCTGCTGGAGCATGGCCTGACTTTCGGTTTTATGGATGGCACCTCCGGCGGTTCGCTGAACCTGGCGATGTTGTTGTCGGGTCAGACGCCGGCGCAAATTTGCCAGCGCTGGCGCAATTTAAAGATGCGCCAGACCATTTCGCTGATGTCGCCCGGCAATTACCTGTGGCCGCCCTGTTTTGTCGCGGGTGCCTCTGGCAAGGCGTTTCGGCAGAAAGTCTATCCGGCGCTTGGCATCGACTTTGACAAGATCCGCAGTGCGCAAGGTGTGCAGGCCAGTTTTAACCTCTGTCATTTTGCCAGCAAAACCAACAGGGTCTTCCCGCATCAGCAGATCAGCGAAGACCATCTGCTGGCGGGCATGTCGCTGCCGGCAGCCTTACCGCCGGTGGACATTGACGGCGAACAATACCTCGATTCCGGTTTTATTCAGGATGCCAATCTGCTGGATCAGGTCAAAGCCGGTGCCCGTGAGCTGTGGCTGATTTGGATCATGGGCAATTTGCCGGAATACCGCAGCGGGCCGCTCAATGCTTATGTGCAAATGCTGGAACTCAGTGCCAACGGCGCGCTGGGCAAAGAGCTGCGTCAGCTGGACGACATCAATCAGCGGATCGCCGCCGGCGAAGCTGTCTATGGCCACCGCGAGCCGATAGTGCTGCATCTGATCAAGCCGGCGCAGCCATTGCCGCTGGATTCGGCGCTTTACACCGGCGCTATCAGTCATGACCAACTGATCGCCATGGGCCAGGCCGACGCCCGTGCTTATCTTCAATCTATGCAACCACAAGGGGTTGCGCTGCAACCAGAGGTACTTCAGATGACCCGCAACAAACCAGGACTGCAGTTTAAAGAAACAATGAAAGGCGGCTTCGCGCTGCAGGTGACAGAGCCGGCGGCAGGGCTGGCGCAAGGCCGGCAGGCCGGCACTGAACTTGCCATGCACGCCGCCGTTGGCATTGACCAGATGGCGGCTTTTATCGACGACCCGCAGCATCTGGGTACTTTAAGCGGCACTATTGATTTCCCGCCTTTTGGCATGGGCATTCCGGCGCCGCGCGGCGTATTTAACCTGTTTAAGCCAACGGACAACCCTGAGCTGACACTGATGGTGTATGAACTGGGCTTTGAATGGCAGGGGCAATCTTATTATCTGGCTGGCCGCAAGGAAGTTCGCGACGGCTCTATCCTGAAACTGTGGCCGGAAACCACCACGCTTTATACCCAGTTGCATCAGGGCACCGACAAATCCGGCCCGGTGATTGGTGCCGGTATTCTCAGTCTCGGCGTCATCGACCTGCTGAAACTGCTGTCGACAGTAACAGTGACCCATGCCGATGGTTTTAGCGAAAAAGTCGGCACTATCGGTGCTTTTGCCGGCTTTTTCAGTAAACAGCTGTGGGCGACTTATGTCAGCCACCAGCATCAGACCGCCTGACGCAAACAAACAACGACAACCTTTCAGAGCAGTACAGGAACAACATTTCAGACAGACGACAACGCGCAAAGTGTCGGAGGCAAGCAGATGGACATGCAGTACGATTATGAAGCAGTAGTCATTGGCAGTGGTTTTGGCGGCGCGATCAGTTGCTGCCGGCTGGCGAAAAAATGGCCCGGCCAGGTGTTATTACTGGAGCGCGGCAAACGTTATCCGATGGGGTCTTTTCCGCGTACGCCGCATCAGATGGCGCGCAATTTATGGAATATTCCCGCTGCGCGTGCTGAAGGCGCCGGCGAAGAATGTCATGGCCTGTTTGATATCCGCAATTTTGATCATATGGACGCCGTGATCAGCGCCGGCTTGGGTGGCGGTTCGCTGATTTATGCCAATGTGTTTTTGCAGCCGCCGGATGAAGTTTTTGATGAACACTGGCCGGCCAGCATCAAAAAAGCAGTGCTGCAGCCTTATTACGCCGTCGCCAAATCGGTGTTAGGCGCGCGGCCGGTGCCAGACGTGGCAGGCCAGCAGGAGCCACGGCGGCAGATTCTGCGCACGGCGATGTTTCAGCAATTTGCCAAAGCCGAAGGGCGTGAATCTAAGCTTTTGGATATCAACGTATTTTTTGGCAATGACTTCGATAATCCAACACCGATCGGCGTGCAGCAACACAACAGATATGGCGCGCTGCAGACCTCCTGTGTTTATTGTGCCGAATGTGATGTCGGCTGTAATACTCACTCAAAAAATACGTTAGATCTCAATTATTTGTTTGTCGCTGAACACAGATATCAGGCCAAAATCCTGACCGAAGTGCTGGCGCAGAAGATAGTACCGGTCAACGCCAGCGGTGAGGACGACCCGACAGCGGACGGCCAATATGGCTACCGGTTGTACTGGCTGGATCTGAATGACGCCGGCCATCAGGTGGTCAGTAAGCTGACCCGCCGCGTCGTGGTGTCGGCCGGCACACTGGGCAGCAACGAGCTGTTACTGCAATGCCGCGACCTGCACAAAACGCTGCCGCGCATCAGCAAACAGCTGGGCCAGCGATTTTCCGGCAACGGCGATTTTCTGTCGTTTGTGGTGAAAACCGACCAAGCGGCCGACCCCAATTATGGCCCGGTGATCACGCAAGGCACCGACTACAACCTGTTTGGCCAGTTTGACCGCAACAAAGCTTTTATCCTCGAAGACGCCAGTTACCCCAATTTTGCTGCCTGGTTTACCGAAGGGTTAAGGCCAGGCGTGTCGGCCTTGCCAAGGCTGTGGCAAACCATCCGGCTGATGTTTGACCGTTTTATCGGCGGCCTCAGCAATGGGCATATCGGCTATGCAGTCAGTTCGATGCTCAAGGGCGATTTGTCGTACCGCAATGCCGTGCTGCTGTGTATGGGCATTGATAAAAGTGACGGCGTGATGTCGCTCGACGCCAATGGCAATCTGCAATTGCGCTGGCCATATCGCAACAGTATGTCGCTGTATCAGGCCATTTTGCAGATGGGTGAGCGTTTTCGCGCCTGGAGTGGCGGCAAAGTTTTTGCGCCGATGCCGAACTGGCTGTGGCCACTGCGGCGCAATGTCACTGTGCATGCGCTCGGCGGCTGTACGCTGGCGGATAAACCCGAGCAAGGCGTGACCAGTGCGGACCCGGCCACGCTCGGCCAGGTATTTGGTTATCAGGGCCTGTATGTCGCCGATGGCTCATTGCTGCCGACAGCGGTCGGTGC
>CBINNO010000240.1:0-5712 GCA_966252055.1 uncultured Rheinheimera sp.
CTTGCAACATCTGCTGCTTGGCAGCTTGTTACTGGCCTGTTGCCAGGTCAGCGCGACAGAAAAAACCGACGAACCGCAGGCAAATGCGCTGCCAGCTGCGAGTCATCCGCTGATCTACAGCTATCAGGAATTGTTTGAATTTGACATTGAAGCGTATCTGGCCAGTCAGGCGCCGCATTTGTTGCCTTACGCCGAAACTATTTCGCATTGGGCCGGTTATAGCAGCATCAGCCCGCGCGTGTTGTTGACGTTAATCGATTTACAAAGTGGTTTGTTAAGCGAACCGCGGCGTGGGCTGTTAAAAAACCGGCTGGCGACGCCGCTCCCGGGCCTCAGTCAGCGGCAGGGTTTTGCCGGGCAGGTCCAGGATGTCGCCGATCAGCTGGCGCGCCAGTTGTATCAGCAGCCGGCGTTGCAGGCCGCCGAATTTGGTCCGCGGTCCAAAGAGCCGCTCAGTTACCTGTTGCAGGCGCCTGCTGGCGAGCCAGCACCTAGCCGTCAGTTGCTTGATTTCAGTAGCCGTTATCAGCAACTGTTTGGCGACGCTTTTACCAGCCCCGGCTTGCAGGCATTGCCTGATGTGACACCGCTGGCGGGCCCGGCCAATGGCTTTTTACAGTTCCCATTTCCGCTCGGTCAGAACTGGCATGTTGGCGGCGCTCATACCAACACCGGCAGTGGCAGTTATCCGATGTCGTCGCTGGATATGAGCCAGGGCGGCGGCTGGGGCAGCAATCAGTCGGGTGTTTGGGTCGCGGCGTCAGCGGCCGGCAGCTTTAAGCGTCACTCTTCCTGCTTTGCTGAAATTGTCCACAGCGGCGGCTGGTCGACCACCTATTACCATCTGATGAACGTGCAATACAACACCGGCGCTTCGGTTGCGAAAAACACCCGCATCGCCAATCCGGCCAACACTCAGGCTCAGGCGCTTTGTAACGGCGGTGCGTCGACCGGACCGCATCAGCACTGGAGCCTGAAACAAAACGGCAGCTGGGTGCACTTAAATACGGTCTATCTGTCTGGCTGGCAAGTGACCGCCACGGGCAGCAGCTACGACACCAACTGCAACAGGTTTTACCTGAGTAAAAACGGCGTGAAGAAATGCGCCGGCTGGTTTAATCATTGAGCACGGATCAGCGTGCGAGGTGAATAAGCCAGCGACTTCAGGGGGCTGAGGTCGCTGGCTTTTTTGGCGTAAGGCTTAGCTTTTTGCGGCAAGCTAAGCTTCTGGCGACCAGCTCAGCGTCCGGTAAAGCTCAGCGCTGTGTCGCGGCTTTCATCTGACGGACAAAATCAGCAAGTGCATCGAGCAGTACTGCCGGTTCCTGCTGGTGGCGTTCAATCAGCTGAACAATGGCCGAGCCAGAGATTGCACCGGCGGCGCCACTGTCGAGGGCCGCTTTGACGTGCTCCGGCTTTGAAATACCAAACCCCAGCAGTGCCGGCGCGGCATGGTAGTCGCGCAGTTTTTGCAACATCGCATCGGCAGGCATGGCGGCCGCAGTCTCAGTGCCGGTGACACCGGCGCGTGACAGCAGATAGGTGTAACCGCGGCCATAAGAGGCCAGTTCGCGCAGCGTGTCGTCTGAGGCATTAGGCGTCGCGATAAAAATCGGCGCAATGTCATGCGACAGCGCGGCCTGACGGAAGCGTTTGCTTTCCAGCAAAGGCACGTCGGCGATCAGCACGGAATCCACACCAGCCGTTTTGGCCTGCTGATAAAAGTTGTCCAGGCCCCTCGCCATCACCAGATTGGAATACAGCAAGAGCCCAATTGGCAAGTCAGGCGCATAAGCGCGAATTTGCCGGATAATGTCAAAGGCGACTGCGGGACTTACGCCAGCGGCCAGCGCACGGATATTGGCGCCCTGAATGGTCGGGCCATCCGCGATAGGGTCGGAAAACGGAATGCCCAGCTCCAGCGCGTCGGCACCGGCGTCAATCAGACATTTAATAATGTCCAGTGACTGCGCTGCATTGGGGTCGCCGAGCGTGACAAAAGGCACAAAAGCGCCCTGATTTACCGCCTGCAGGCGGCCAAACATCGCTTCGTACCGTTGCATCAGCGGGCTCTCCCTGCAGTTGGATTTTGTTGTTTTTCGGCCAGTACGGCCATCACATGCATCAGATCTTTGTCGCCACGGCCAGACAAGTTCACCACCAGCACTTGTGGCTCTGTCGCCGCTTTGGCCATTTTGATGGCCTGCGCTAACGCGTGTGAGCTTTCCAGCGCCGGAATAATGCCTTCAGATTTGGCCAGCAACTGGAAGGTTTCGAGCGCTTCATCGTCGTTGATGGCGACATACTCAGCCCGGCCAATCGACGCCAGATAGGTATGCTGCGGGCCAACAGCCGGATAATCGAGGCCGGCAGAAATCGAATAAGATTCTTCAATCTGGCCATCCGCGGTTTGCATAATGGCGGTGTAAGCGCCGTGCAAAATACCGTAGCTGCCGGTCGACAGTGCCGCGCCGTGCTGGTGAGTGGCGATGCCAAGGCCGCCCGGCTCCACGCCAATCAGCCGCACGCCTTCGTCTTTGATAAAGTCGTTAAACATGCCAATCGCATTAGAACCACCGCCGACACAGGCCAGCACCGCATCCGGCAGCCGGCCTTCGGCGGCCAGGATCTGCTCGCGCGCTTCTTCGCCAATCATCTTCTGGAATTCGCGCACAATAGTTGGGAACGGATGCGGGCCCGCGGCGGTGCCGAGCAGATAATGGCTGGTGGCATAGCTGGCGGACCAGTCGCGCATCGCTTCGTTGACCGCGTCTTTTAAGGTGCCGGAGCCCGCGGTGACCGGAATCACGGTCGCGCCCATCAGCTTCATGCGGAACACATTCGGCTGCTGGCGTTCGATGTCTTTGGCGCCCATATAAATTTTGCAGTTCAGGCCCAACAGGGCGCAGGCGAGTGCGGTGGCCACCCCATGCTGGCCGGCGCCGGTTTCGGCGATGATGTCGGTTTTGCCCATCCGTTTGGCGAGCAGCGCCTGACCCAGCACCTGGTTGGTTTTATGCGCGCCGCCATGCAGCAAATCTTCACGTTTTAAGTAAATTTTCACCAAAGGATTGGGCGAAATATTGCGTGTCAGCGTCAGCGGCGTTGGCCGGCCGGCGTATTCGTTTAACAGACGCTGAAATTCGGCCTGAAATTGCGGGTCCTGCTGCGCGTCGATAAAAGCCTGCTCCAGCTGCAGCAGCGCCGGCACCAGCAATTCCGGCACAAACATGCCGCCGTAGTCACCAAAATAAGGATTAAGCTTGGGCGTTGTCATAACTAAACTCTCTGATCCGTAAAAAAGCGGTGGAAATTTTCTGACTGTCTTTGACGCCGGGCGCCGATTCCAGTCCTGAATTCAGATCAAGGCCACTGGCTGGGGTGGTCAGGGCTTGTGTCACGTTGTCGGGGGTCAGGCCGCCGGCCAGCATCACCGGCTGACTGAGCAGCTGGCGGCTGAGCAAAGACCAGTCAAAACATAGGCCGGTGCCGCCAGGCACACCCGGCACAAAAGCATCCAGCACGATGCGATCGGCCAGTTTGCTAAAAGCCGGTAACTCATCTTTGACGCGGTAGGCTTTCCAGATCTGACAGCCGGCTGGCAGCAGCGGTCGCAACGTTTGCAGGTAGCTGTCGGGCTCGTCGCCATGCAACTGCACCGCGGCAAGTTGCAGGTCGCGGGCGATTAAGGCCACCTGCGCCGGCGCTTCGTCCACAAAGACGCCGACAAACTGCAAAGCGGCCGCCTGACGAATGCGCTGGGCCTGGTCAACGCCGACAAAGCGGGGCGATTTGGCATAAAAAATCAGCCCGCCATACAAAGCGCCGGCGGCAGCGACAGCCTGTGCCTGCTCTGGCGTGGTCAGGCCGCAGACTTTATGCTCGCCGCGCGTCAGAGCCTGTACTGCTGTGGCCAGGTCCGCTTGTGCCATCAGCGAGCTGCCGACCAGAAAGGCGCCGGCGGCTTTGCTGAGCTGGCGCACCTGCGCATTGGTGTAAATGCCGGATTCGCTGACCACAGTGCGGCCCTGCGGAATGAGCCGCGACAGCCGGAAGCTGGTGTCGAGGTCGGTTTCCAGCGTGCGCAGGTTGCGGTTATTGATGCCGATCAGTTCGGCGCCAAGCGCAACCGCTCTTAAGGTTTCTTCTTCGTTACTGACTTCAGTCAGCACTGTCATGTTGAGTTCGCCGGCAAGTGCGGCAAGGTCACGATATTCGTCATCATCCAGCACCGACAGCATCAGCAGCACCGCATCTGCGCCGCAAACCCGGCCGCGGTAAATCTGGTAGCGGTCGATGATAAAGTCTTTGTGCAGCAACGGCTGGTCGACCAGCGTGCGCATGCGGGCCAGATAGTCATAACTGCCCTGAAAAAACTTCGTGTCGGTCAGCACCGAAATACAATCGGCATAACGGCCGTACACCCCGGCAATTTCTGCGAGGTTAAAATCCGGCCGGATCAGCCCTTTGGATGGCGAGGCTTTTTTACATTCCAGAATAAAACGCGCGCCCGGTTGTTGCAGCGCAGCCAGAAAATTGCGCGCGGTCGGCTGTACCTGACCGATGAATTCGCTCAGCGGCAAGGCCTGTTTGGCGGCGGCGACTTCTTCGCGTTTGTGCGCGATGATGGTCTGCAAAATATTCGGTTTGCCGGCCGCTTTGGCAGAAAGCGGCGCGGCTTGCCCGTTAAATGTTGCCATGACTGGCCTCCCTGAACTGCATGAAGGTGGAGAGCGCCTGATCGCTGTCCAGTAAATCCAGCACCTGTCGGGTGTTGGCGGCTAAATCTTCACCACGGCCGCAAATTTTCAGCATGGCGGCGACATTGGCGGCAATGGCAGCGCGATGGGCGGCAGGTGCTTTGCCGCTTAAAATCGCCAGCGTCGCGCCAGCGTTTTGGGCGGGCGCGCCACCTTTGAGGGCGGAAAGTTCCACCGGAGCCAGGCCGAAATCGGCGGCCGTCAGGCTGAACTGATGAAGCTGGCCGTCTTTGACTTCACAGACTTGCGTCACGCCATGCAATGCAATTTCGTCGCAACCTTCGCCATGCACCACCCAGGCGCGTTTGACACCCAGCTGCAATAGGGCCTCGGCCAATAAGGGGCAGAGCGCCGGATCATAGACACCGAGCAGTTGAAACTGCGGTGCGGCCGGATTGAGCAAAGGGCCGAGCAAATTAAACAGCGTGCGCGTTTTCAGTGCAGTACGGACCGTCATCGCATGACGGATCCCACTGTGATAGAGCGGCGCGAATAAAAAACTGACACCGGCCTGTTGCAAGGTGGCCGCGGCCTGCGCCGGGCTTTGCTGAATATTGATGCCCAGTTGTTCCAGTAAATCAGCCGAACCACTTTGCGAGGACACGCTGCGGTTGCCGTGTTTGGCGACTTTCAGCCCCATCGCCGCGGCCACAATGGCCGCCGTGGTGGAGATATTGATGGTGTTGCTGCCATCACCGCCAGTGCCGCAGCAGTCGATGAGGTCCAGGCCCGTGGCCGGTAATTCGGTGGCGGCCGCGCGAAAAGCGCGGGCCGCCCCGGCGATCTCAGCCGCGCTTTCGCCTTTGAGTTTCAGCGCCGTCAGCACAGAAGAGAGCACGATGGGGTCGATATTGCCGGCGGCCACTGCACTGAAAAACGCTTCGCTGTGGGCGTCGCTGAGGCTGTTTTTGCTAAGCAACTGCTGCAGCGTGCTCAGCTCCAGCTCACGCGG
>CBINNO010000241.1:0-5684 GCA_966252055.1 uncultured Rheinheimera sp.
AAAACCGACAAAAACAAGTCGATGCCGGCGATTGAAGTGATCAAAATCAACGCCAGCAGCACCGCTGCGCATTATCTGGAAACCGGCACGGTCAATCTGGTCAGCCTGGCACAGATTGAGCAGCTGCAACCGCTGTCCACCGAAGACGTGCTGCGCCGTATTCCGGGCATTAACATCAAAACTGAAGACGAAACGGCGGTCGTTGCCAACTTTGGCATCCGCGGCCTGTCGGCCAGCGAGTCCAAATCCTTGTTGCTGGAAGATGGTGTACCAGTGGCGCCGGGCCTTTTTATCGGCAATGAACGTTATTTCAATCCGCGCATCCAGCGGGTCGCCAGCGTTGAAGTGCTAAAAGGCTCGGCTTCGCTGCGTTATGGTCCGTCCACTGTCGGCGGTGTGGTCAACTATCAGACCAAAACACCGGACGATGGCGTTGAATTGTCCGGCCGGCTGGGTTCCTTTAATACCCGCGAACTGACCGTCGAAGCCGGTAACCGCAATGCCGCCGGCGACGCGTTTGCCGGCATCATTGCCAGCCGTGCCAAAAGCGATGGTTTTATGGATAAAGGCTATGACATGACCGACGTGCTGGCCAAAGCCGGTGTTGAACTCAAAGATGGCCACAAAGTGGGCATCAAAGTGTCGCGCCACGAAAATGACGCCAATATTTCTTATCGCGGATTGCTGATGGGCGAATATCAGGCGGGCGAGACGCGCAATCCGGCGCCGGACGACTACCTGCTGATTGACCGCACGGCCGTCGATTTAAACCATGAATGGCAAATCAACAGCGCCAGCACGCTCAAAACCGTGATTTACTGGAGCGACATGGCGCGTGATTACTGGCGTTATGGCGTGAACAGCGCGGCCTCCAACGCCGCCGGCTCTTGGGTTTACACCAATACTGTCACCGGTAATAACCGTGCTTTTGAGCGCAGCGGCATTGAATCGCGCCTCAGCATTGAGCATCAGTTCGCCGGTTATGCCAGCAGTTCTGAGTTTGGTGTGCGGCTGATGAGCGAAGAGTCAGACGATCAGCGTATTGTGGCCAGCCGCAGCGCAGATCGGACCGGCACCTTAGCCGCGCATCTTAAGGATTCTGCCGACAGCGTGGCCGCTTATGCGCAAAGCCGCATCCAGCTGAGCGCTGATTTTGCGCTGACACCCGGCGTGCGGATTGAATCATACGAGCAAAAACGCCTCAATCTGACGCAAAACAACAGTCAGGCGAAAAGCAGTAACACCGAAGTATTGCCAGGAGTCGGTTTCACCCTGAGCCTGGAGCAAAGCCAGCTTTACGGCGGCGTCTATCGGGCCTTTTCACCGGCGGCCAACAACGTCGCGCTGGATGGCCTGAAAGATCAGGAACTGGAAGCCGAGCGCTCCGTCAATTACGAGCTGGGTCTGCGCGGCAATATCGATGTGCTGCGTTATGATGTCGCCGCGTTTTTGATGGATTTCAGCAATCAGGTGGTCACCGGTAATAGCAACCCGAATCTGTCACGTTCCAATGCCGGCGAGACCCGCCACTATGGCATGGAACTGAGCGCCGGTTATCCGCTGAGCGCGCAGCTGGCGCTGGACGCTAACCTGACGTGGGTGCCGCAGTCAAAGTTCCTCACCGACAGCACGCCGACCACACCAATAGCCGGTAACCGCATTCCGTACGCGCCCAAAGTGATCGCCAACCTCGGGCTGACTTATGCGCTGGCGCAGTGGGACTTTGCGCTCAATCTGCATCACCGCGGCGAACAGTTTGGCGATCCGACCAATCTGGTGCAAATCCCGACCAATGCCGCCGCCGGCATCTGGGGCGGCTTGATCCCATCTTATACGGTGGTGGATTTGCTGGCGCAGTATGAAGTGAACAACGCGTTTGACCTGTTTGCCTCCGTGAAAAACTTGGCCGACAAACGCTACATTTCCGGCCTGCGTGAAGGCATATATGTCGGCCCTGAGCGCTCCTTTGAAGTCGGCGCCCGCTATCGCTTCTGAAGCGGTTTATATAACCGCGGCAGTTGCCGCGGCTGCACTTCGCACCTCAGCATCAGAAAAGGCGCTGACAGCAAGCTGATGTAGTCCCAAGCCCGTCTGCCGACGGGCTTTTTTATTAAGCGCGGCTCTTTCAGGAGCGTGGCATCACCGCCTGGTTTTGCACCACGGCCGGTTTTAACAACCAGCGGTCCAGCGCGACAAACACCACAGGGGTCGTCAGCAGCGTCAGAATTTGGCTGAACGCCAGCCCGCCGACGATCGCCACGCCAAGTGGCACCCGCAGCTCAGACCCTGTGCCAAACCCCAGCAATAAAGGCACAGCGCCTAAAATCGCCGCCAGTGTGGTCATCATAATGGGCCGAAAGCGCACCAGACAGGCCTGATGAATCGCCTCTTTGGCCGACAAGCCCTGCTCGCGCTGCGCCTGCAGCGCAAAATCCACCATCAGAATGCCGTTTTTCTTGACGATCCCAATCAGCAGAATGATGCCGATCAGCGCCATGATGGAAAAATCCAGCCCCCACAACCACAACAGGCCAATGGCGCCAATCGCCGCAGAAGGCAAGGTCGACAAAATGGTCAGCGGATGGACAAAACTCTCATAAAGCACACCGAGAATAATGTACACCGCCAGCAGCGCCGTCAGGATCAGCAGCGGCTGGCTGGCCAGTGAATCCTGAAACGCCTGAGCGGCGCCCTGGAAACTGCCGCTGACCGACAGTGGCATATTCAGCGTCGTGCGGGCCTGCTCCAGCGCCTGCACCGCGTCGCCCAAAGCCACACCTGGCGCCAGATTAAACGACAAATTAGCCGCCGGTTGCAGGCCGTGGTGCGAAATAGCGACCGGGCCATTTTCAGCAGGCAACACTTTGGCAAACGCAAGCAGCGGCACCATCTCACCAGTTTGTGGCGATCTCAGATAAAAGTAATTCAGGCTTTCTGCACTGCCGCGCTGCTCAGGGCTTACTTCCAGGATCACTTTGTACTGGTTGGTTTCGGTTTGATACTCGTTGATCTGACGCTGACCAAAAGCGTCGTACAACGCCTGATCGAGGTCGGCCGCAGAGAAACCAAGCCTTGCGGCGGCCTGGCGGTCCAGCTCGAGCCGGACAATATGCGCATCCCACTGCAGGTCGTTGGATAAATCAGTAAACATCGGATTTTGCCGCAGTTTGGCCGTCAACTGCTGGGTCCAGCTGGCAAGTTCATCGCTGTCGAGCGCTTTGAGCACATACTGATATTGCGCGCGGCCGCCACGGCCACCGAGATTGATGTCTTGCGCCGAGCGTAAAAACACTTGTAAGCCGCTGATTTTGGCAAACTGCGGGCGCAAGCGGTCGATGATGGCGTTGACGTCAGCGTCACGGTCATCCGGGTCATTGAGCACTATCCAGATGCGGCCCGAGCCTGTCGACGAGTTACCACCGACCAGATGATTAAAACCGGTGATGTCAGGGTCGTTTTTCAGAATTTGTTCCAGCTGCTGATGTTTAGCTTTCATGTCCTCGTAAGAAATATCCGACGCAGCCTGACTGGTGCCGATGATAAAACCGGTGTCCTGCAGCGGGAAAAACCCTTTGGGGATCAACACAAAACTTGCCACGCTGCCGGCCAGAGTCAGGCCAAACACCGTCAACATCAGCCGCTGGTGATCAAGTGCAAAGCTGAGCACTTTGTCATAACGACGCACCAGCCGGTCAAACAGCCCCGGATGCTCAGCGTCATGCGCCGGCGCTTTATCCATAAAAAGCGACGCCAGCGTTGGCGCCAGTGTCAGGCAAACCACCACGGAAATCAGAATGGCCGCCGCTGCCGTCAGCGAAAATTCCAAAAAGAGCCGGCCAATAATACCGCCCATAAACAGCAGCGGAATAAAAGCGGCGATCAGGCTGACACTGATCGAAATCACGGTAAAACCAATTTCTTCGGCGCCTTTTTGCGCCGCTTCGCGCTTCGACAGCCCCGCTTCCAGATGGCGGTGAATGTTTTCAATCACCACAATCGCATCATCGACGATAAAACCAACCGCGATAACGATGGCCACCAGCGTCAGGTTATTCAGACTAAAACCCGCTACATACATAAAGGCGCAGGTTGCAATGAGCGACACCAGCAGCACGGCGGTCACTATCAGCGTGGCCGACCACTGGCGTAAAAACACGGCCATCACCGCAATTACCAACACCACCGCAATCGCCAGTGTCAGTTCAACTTCGGCCAGCGACGCCCGAATGGTGCGGGTCCGGTCGTTAAATACTTCCACTTTGATATCGGCTGGCAGCGCTTGCGTCAGCTGGGGTAAGGCTGCGGTGATCCGGTCGGCAGTGGCAACGATATTGGCGCCCGGCTGGCGCCGGATAATCAGCGCTACGCCGGATTCACCGTTGGGCGAGATCTCAACATAATCATCTTCGGCGCCCAGTTTCACCGTCGCCACATCGCGTAAATACACCGGCGCGCCTTGGCGATAACTGACCACCAGGTTGCCGTATTCTTCGGCGCTGAACACCTGGTCATTGACCGCCAGTGTCGACACCCGGCTCGAACCGAACAAAGCGCCTTTGGGTTGATTAACACTGGCTTTTTGCACCACAGTACGGATGTCGGCCAGCGTCAGGCCGGCGGCAAACAATAACTCTGGTTTGGCCTGGATACGGATCGCCGGTTTTTGCTGGCCGCCAATAAAAACTTCACCGACGCCATTGATCTGACTGAGCTGGCGCGCCAGCACAGTTTCGGTCAGGTCGCTGATCTCAGTGCGTGACAAGGTGGCTGAAGTCACACCAATAATCAAAATCGGGCTGTCGGCCGGATTGGCTTTGCGCCAGGTCGGCTGATTGGGCATGTCCGGTAAGCGGCCGGCGGCCTGATTAAGCGCGGCCTGCACTTCCTGCGCAGCAGCGTCGATGTCTTTTTCCAGCACAAATTGCAGCGTGATACTGACCGAACCCAGTGCACTGCTCGACGTCATCTCACTGATGCCCGGCACTGAACTTAGCGCCACTTCCAGCGGAGTTGCGACGCTCGACGCCATCGTCTCCGCGCTGGCACCCGGCAAGCGGGCATTCACTTCAATAGTCGGAAAGTCCGCTTCCGGCAACGGCGCAATCGACAGCCGCGGAAATGCCAGCACGCCCATCAACACCAGGGCGCAGGTCAGCAGCACAGTGCCAATCGGGTGATTCATGCACCACTGGTAAATACTGCCGGCTTTCATGGCTGGCTCCCGGCAACCGGCGCAGAGATGACTCTCTGAGCAGCTTTTTGCTGTCCTTGCGCATTTTGTTGTCCCTGCGAAGCTTGCGCCCCTTGCACAGCCTGCTCAATACTGACCGCCGCGCCCGGCCGCAGCCGGCTTTGGCCGTCGATGACTACCTGCTGCCCGCTTTGCAGACCAGTGACCACCGAGATATCGCCTTGAGTGAGCACCAGCTCCACCGGCTGATTGGTTGCCTTGCCGTCTGCCAATAACCAGACATAACTGCCCTGCGGCCCTTGCTGAATAGCCCGCGCCGGCACCGTCAACGCATCTTTAAGTAAGCGGGTACGAAGCGCCGTGACGACCGTTTGCGCCGGCCACAACTGGTGGTCCGGATTGGCAAATTCGGCTTTTACCCGCACAGTCCCGCTGCCGGTCGCCACTTTATTGTCCACCACACTGAGCTGGCCGGTGGCGAGCAATACGCCGC
>CBINNO010000242.1:0-5678 GCA_966252055.1 uncultured Rheinheimera sp.
CCCTTTGCGGATCAATTAGCACAAGATCAAACAGATCTTACCACAGTTTCTTATGTGGTGATCAGTTTAGGTGATTCCAGCTACGATACTTTTTGTCTGGCCGGCGACAAAATCGCGGATTTACTGCAAAAGTGCGGCGCAAAATCTTTTGATGACGGATTGAAAATCGACGCCCAACAACCGGACTTGCCAGAAGAGACAGCCCTGCGCTGGTTGCCGGATTTGCTCGCAAAATTGACCTGAACGCCCAGGTCAGTCAGTCTGGCTGACCAATTATCGACAATAAAAAAAGGGGTACCGAAGCACCCCGCAAATACACAAGTCACTGTCCAGAAACTGGATATCTAACGGTCTTACTGTTGATCGCGCAAACGGCCAACAACACGAATTTTCCTCGTTATTTCATGTTTTTACTTAATATTCTTCTGATATTTCACTGATAAAAGCTGGATCATCCATACAAGGTTGTCCACAAACAGATCTCAGCTTGATCACAAATGTGGATAACTTATCAGTAACTAAGTGCATAAGCTGGTTTTATCCTATGGAAGGAAATATCCCGCAAAACGACTGTGGATAAAACGGCTATTTGATCACAGATTGATCCGCCACAGATCTCAGCCAGATCACAAGTTAGATCTTTTGCAACTCACTGATCCTTTTTAGGAATTCGGACTTATGCACTCAGATCATCGGCTATAACAGTAAGAATAATAAAAAGATCTCTTTAAAAGATCTTCTTTTTATATAGAGGATCGCTTTGGATCCTGAACAGGTTTTTACCTTTCCGTTTAAGCCGGGATCTTGGTACAATGCGTGCCCTTTTTCAGGCTGTTGTAATAACGATGAGGCAAACGATGCTGTTTCAACAAAGCTACGATGTGATTGTGGTCGGTGGTGGACACGCCGGCACTGAAGCTGCGCTGGCAGCGGCACGGATGGGCATGCAGACGTTATTACTGACGCACAATGTTGAAACACTGGGCATGATGTCTTGCAACCCGGCAATTGGCGGTATTGGCAAAGGCCATCTGGTCAAAGAGATCGATGCATTAGGCGGGGCTATGGCACTGGCAACAGATCGTGCCGGGATCCAGTTCCGCACACTGAACAGCTCAAAAGGCCCTGCAGTGCGTGCGACTCGGGCTCAGGCAGACCGCCAGTTATATCGGGCTGCGATCCGAACCATGCTGGAAAACCAGCCGAATTTGCAGATCTTCCAACAAGCCTGTGATGATCTGATTGTTGAGCAGGATCGAGTCACTGGCGTAGTGACTCAGATGGGACTGCGCTTTAACGCCAAAACAGTGGTTTTGACAGTCGGTACTTTTCTGGCTGGCCAGATCCATATTGGTTTGCAGAATTACAGCGGTGGCCGCGCTGGCGATCCGCCATCTGTGGCACTGGCCCGCCGTTTGCGTGAATTACCGTTTCGCACTGGCAGGCTGAAAACCGGAACACCACCCCGGATTGATGCTCGTTCTGTCGACTTTACGAAAATGCAGCCGCAGCCTGGTGATGACCCGTTACCGGTGATGTCGTTTATCGGCAAACAAAGCGATCATCCGCAGCAAGTGCCTTGTTATATCACTTACACCAACGAGCAAACCCACGATATCATTCGCGGTGGCTTGGATCGTTCACCCATGTATACCGGTGTGATTGAAGGCGTTGGTCCGCGCTATTGCCCTTCAATCGAGGATAAGATCAACCGATTTGCTGACAAAGACAAACATCAGATCTTTATCGAGCCAGAAGGCTTGACTACTCACGAGTTGTATCCAAACGGTATTTCAACCAGCTTGCCTTTTGATGTCCAGCTCGCGCTGGTGCATTCGATCCCTGGTCTTGAAAATGCGCATATCACCCGCCCCGGTTACGCTATCGAATATGATTTTTTTGATCCAAGAGATCTGAAAACTTCACTGGAAACCAAATTTATCAAAGGTTTGTTCTTTGCAGGCCAGATTAATGGCACGACTGGCTACGAAGAAGCTGGCGCACAGGGTTTACTTGCTGGCCTCAATGCGGCGCTGGCCGTGCGTGAGCAGGAAGCCTTTGTACCCAGCCGGGATCAGGCATATCTGGGCGTGTTAGTCGACGATCTGACCACGCTTGGCACTAAAGAGCCCTACCGGATGTTCACCAGCCGTGCTGAATACCGGTTGATGCTGCGTGAAGACAACGCTGATGCCCGTTTGACCGCAAAAGGCCGTGAGCTCGGTTTAGTCGATGATGTACGCTGGGCTGCGTTTAACGAAAAAATGGAACAAATTGAGCTCGAACGTCAGCGTCTTAAGCAAAGCTGGATCCATCCACAACACGCTGCGCTGGATGCTGTCAACCAACTGCTGAAAACTCCATTGAGTCGCGAAGCCAGCCTGGAAGATCTGATCCGCCGCCCCGAAGTAAGTTACAAAGATCTGATGACGATCGAGTCGGTTGGACCAGGTTTACCGCATCAGGCCGCAGCTGAACAGGTCGAGATCCAGATCAAGTATGAAGGTTATATCAGTCGTCAACAGGATGAGATAGCCAAGCAGGAGCGCAACGAAACCACCAAATTGCCGGAGAGTTTCGATTACAAAGTCGTGAAAGGCTTGTCAAACGAAGTGGTCCTGAAACTGAATCAGGCACAACCAGAAACTGTAGGCCAGGCATCCCGCATCTCAGGGATCACTCCCGCTGCGATTTCGTTGTTGCTGGTTTATCTGAAAAAACAGGGGTTGCTGCGTAAATCAGCCTGATAACGGATTAAGCATGATTGAAAAACTGAGACAGCTGGTCGGTCAGACCAGCCTGCAACTGAGCGAACTACAGCTGCAGCAACTGGTGCAGTATGTTGAGTTACTCGACAAATGGAACAGTGCATACAACCTGACATCGGTCAGGGATCCACGCGAAATGCTGGTTAAGCACATCATGGACAGCCTGGTGGTTGCTCCTTACCTCCATGGTAAGCGGATTATTGATGTCGGAACAGGGCCAGGTTTGCCTGGTGTCCCTCTGGCAATCATTTGCCCTGACAAAGAATTTGTCTTGCTGGATAGCCTTGGCAAACGGATCCGTTTCCTCAATCAGGTCAAACTTCAACTGAAGCTCAGTAATATCACGCCACTGCAAAGCCGGGTGGAAGAGCATCAGGCAAAATACGACACCGTGATCAGCCGGGCTTTTGCATCGCTGAGTGATATGCTGCATTGGTGCCAGCATTTACCGGCCATGGGTGGCCAGTTTCTCGCCATGAAGGGTGCACAGGCGCAGGAAGAAATTGCAGCTTTGCCTGATTTTGTTAAAGTTGTCGGCAATGTCGAACTGACAGTGCCAGAGTTGGTTGGCCAACGTTATCTGCTGGTGCTGGAAAAAACAGCAGTCTGAACTCGGACTAGGGATTTTTGTGGGAAAAATCATCGCGATAGCCAATCAGAAAGGTGGCGTAGGTAAAACTACGACAGCAGTGAATCTGGCGGCATCTATGGCCGCGACCAAACGCAAAGTCCTGCTGATCGATCTCGACCCGCAGGGCAATGCCACTATGGGCAGCGGGGTCGACAAATACGAAGTTCATGCCACCGCTTATGAGTTATTGGTCGACGAAAAACCATTGCCGGAAGTGGTGGTAAAAGAAACCGCCGGTGGCTATCAGCTGATTGCGGCAAATTCGGATGTCACGGCAGCGGAAGTGCGTTTGCTGGATGTGTTTGCGCGCGAGCTTCGTTTGCGTAATGCGCTGAAAAATTACCGGGATCAATTCGATTTTATCTTTATCGACTGTCCGCCGTCGCTCAACATGCTGACCGTGAACGCAATGGCAGCCGCTGATTCTGTGTTGGTGCCGATGCAATGTGAATATTTTGCATTGGAAGGACTGACCGCATTGGTCGATACCATCAATAAGCTGGCAGCTGTGGTGAACGCCGATCTGAAAATCGAAGGCATTTTGCGGACTATGTACGATCCGCGTAACAGGCTGGCGAACGATGTGTCGGAACAGCTGAAACGTCATTTTGGTGAAAAAGTATACCGGGCAGTGATCCCACGCAATGTGCGGTTGGCAGAAGCCCCCAGTTTTGGCACGCCGGTGATGTATTACGATAAAAGCTCAACTGGTGCTAAAGCTTACCTGGCGCTGGCCGGTGAAATCCTGCGCCGGGCCGATAAAAAACAACAAAAAGTCACCCCAGCGGTGTAACGAAGGAAATACCTGCGCATGTCTTTAAAAAAACGTGGCCTGGGCCGTGGACTGGATGCATTACTGACCACAGGCAAGCCTGCTGCAGCCCCTGAAACTGTGGTTGAAAGTCCTCAGACTGAGTTACAGCAATTACCAGTTGAATGGCTGCAACCTGGCAAATATCAGCCGCGCAAAGATATGTCACAGGATGCCCTTGAGGAGCTGGCAAGCTCGATCCGGGCCCAAGGTGTTATTCAGCCAATCGTGGTGCGGCAGCTTGCTCCTGAGCGGTTTGAGATTATCGCCGGTGAACGACGCTGGCGCGCTTCGCAACTGGCGGGCCTGGCTGAGGTGCCTTGTATCCGCAAAGATGTGCCGGATGAGGCCGCAGTGGCCATCGCACTGATTGAGAATATCCAGCGTGAAGATCTCAATGCGATGGAAGAAGCGGTTGCGCTGCAGCGGCTGCTCAGTGAATTTGAATTAACGCACCAGCAAGTTGCTGATGCAGTTGGTAAATCCCGGGTCACCGTCACCAATTTACTGCGTCTTAATCAATTGGCTGATGAAGTGAAAACGTTGTTGGAACATGGTGATATTGAGATGGGGCATGCCCGCGCCATTCTCGCTTTGCCTGCTGAACAACAAGCAGAGGCGGGTCGTGTCATTGCCGCCAAACAGTTGACGGTGCGTGAAGCTGAAAGTCTGATCCGTCGTTTGCTGGAACCGGCTCCAATCAAACAACCGGTTGCAAAAGACCCGGATGTGGCGGCTTTGGAAACACGGCTTAGTGAACGTTTTGGTGCACCTGTCAGTATCAGTTACAACCGTAAAGGCAAAGGCGAACTGGTAATTAATTACAGTAGTTTGCCAGAGTTAGACGGCATCTTGCATAAACTGGGCCTGAGTGAGTCTGAAAATTAATCAGTCAGCTTTCACAAACCTCGACATTCGTAGTATTGGCGCGGCTTTTGGTTGCAAAAAAAAGGCAGATAAGTATACTTGCGCGAGCTTTTTATACAGTTGTTTTGCATTTTTTCAGGTGGTATTGAGTGCCTTTAACCACAACAAAGCAACGTTATAAACTGATTTTACACATGTTTTTGTGGCAGTCGCTGGCGGGAATCGCTTTGGCGGCGCTTGGATTAGCAGCTTGGGATAAGCTGGCCGCAAAGTCGATTCTGCTCGGCGCTTACTGTGTAATTTTGCCGCACTGCCTGTTTACGTGGTATGTGTTTCGCTTCCGCGGTGCTGTTGAGCCTGACTTAGTGCTCAAGTCCGTCTATCGCGGTGAAACATTAAAATTTTTGACGCTGGCGCTACTGGTAGCGACGGCGCTGAAACACGCTGAAATGATCCCCTGGTTGTTTTTTGGTGGACTGGTCGTCGCCCTGATCATGCAAGCGCTGTTACCGATTTTGATTAACTACGATAATTGGGACTAATGATGGCATCTGGTGAGCTTACGAGCAAAGACTATATCACCCACCACCTGACCAACTGG
>CBINNO010000243.1:0-5651 GCA_966252055.1 uncultured Rheinheimera sp.
CCGGCTGTGCTGATGTCGCCAACGCAGCCAAGCCGCTGCGCTGCGGGGCGGTTACAGCATCTCCCTGGGCCACCGCCAGATAACCGGCAGGCAGCTGGATTGTGGTATTCAGGCGCACAAAGTCATAAGTCGCCGCCGGCGCCGGGCCGTCGGCAAACAGCCTGGAGGGCAGGTTGTCCGGCATGGCTGGCAACTGATACTCGCGCCGCAGGCTGGCATCACGCAGGGTAAATTCGCTGACAAAGCCCGGCTTTGGCAGCCAATATAGGGCCTGGATCAAGCTGAACTGCGGCCGCAACGTCAGCGGCACTGACACCTGACTCAGCGCAGTCTGCTGCAGCCGGATCTGCAGGCTGGCTCTGGTGCTGGCGCCCGGCTGCAGCGGGGCGTCAAACTGATAATGATATTGCTGCAAGGCGACATCGGCATGCAGCAGCCTGGCACCCCCGACCTGCGGCGGTGCCTGCAGCGGCGTACTGCCGGGCAACTGGCCCAGCAGCAGCTCGGTTAAAGGCTGCGGGTGCGAATTGACCAGCGTCATTTGCACCGCGATATCCGCCTGCTGGTGTGGTGGGTCCAGCGTGACGACCCAATCCAGCGCCTGGACTTCAGGTGCCGGGCGCTGTGCCCACTGGCCGTACTGACGTTCATAAGCTGCTCTTTTGGCGTAGCGTTCGCTGGCTGCTGGCCGGTCCTGCTGCCATTGCTGCTGCAGGCTGAAGCCTTGCCACAGCGTCAAAACCAGCCCGCCGGCCAGCAAAAGTCTGAACCCGGCCGACGGCTGGTTCCGCCACTGCGGACTGTCGCGGTGAAACCAGCCGATGCCGGCCAGACAACATAACAGCATCAGGCTCAGCCAGTAGGGGCCGAACCGCTGCAGACGGCCGATGGAGGCGCTGTAGCCCCAAAGTGCGTCCGGTTGTTCCAGCGGACTGAGCCACAGCCGCCACAATGGGCCGCTCAGCTCCAGCCAGCTGGTGAGCGGGCTGAACGCCGCGAGCAGGCACAGCAGTACCAGCGCATTGGCCCACAAGGGGCTGTTCAGCAGGCCATGACAGCATTGCAGCAGGCAAACCCAGCCCAGTAACGGCAGCAGCAACAGTGCACCCTGGCGGCTATATTCGGCCAGCGCCGGTGTCTGGCCCTGCAGCAGTTGGACTGCCGCCACCGCGATCAGCATCAGCAGCACCGTGAGGCCGGCCAGCAGCATCAGCGACAGCAGCCGGCTGATGTACAGCAAGGTTGCCGGCAGCGCGGTTGCTGCCAGCAACTCCGACATCCGGTTCTGCCGGCCCTGCCAGGCCAATTGATGGGCCCAGCCGGCGAGCAACAGCGTACAGAGTGGCGGCAGCAGGTCCCAGCACACCAGATTGAGTGCATCCCGGCTGGTCGGTGTCAGCTGTGCCAGCTGTTCGGCATAACCGAGGTTGCCCCAGACCTCGCTGAATACCAGCAACGCGGCACCTGCCAGCAGGGCCAGCTGGGCGGGCTGCGCCAGGATTTGCCGCAGCTGAAACTGCAGCAGCGTTTGCAGTTGCCTCAGCCGGTGCGGCGTGGTCTGGTCAGCTTCAGCCAGCAGCGTAACGTTAAAACTGCCGGCAGCTGATGGCAGGCCGCTGTCGCTGGTGGCTGGTTGCTGAGGCCGGAAAAACCGGCCCGGCGCGCGCCTGCGCTCAGCCTGGTTCCGGGCATCGTGTTGATCATGGCGTCGCCAGTACAGCCACGCCAGCAATGCCGCCCACAACAAGCGGTTTTGCCACAGCACCGGCTCGGTTGCCAGCTGCAGTAAATCCGCCGGGCCACTTTGTTGCTGCAGCGCACTGAACAGCGGGATCACCGCCAGCGGATCTAACCAGCACATCAGTTGCCACAGCAACGGTGAAGTCACTGTGCTGCCCGCCATTAACGGGCTGCCGGTGGCGGCAGACAGCAGCAGATAGCCAATCCAGAGGGCGGCGGCGCACAGGTATAGCGGCAGGCTGCTGTGCAGGCGCTGACAGAGCCGTTCGGCCAGCAACACGCTCAGCAACAAGGCCGGCAGTTGTTGCAAAAAGAAGGAGGCCAGCGCCGCAACCAGCAACGCGCGACCGGTAACCGTCCCGGCGGCAGGGTCAGTCAGCTGCGGCACCAGAACCAGCCCAATCAGGGCATTTTGCAGCAGCAACATGACCAGACCGAGCGTCAGCAGGCCACGGCGTTGCTGCTGGCGTAAACCGGCCGGACTGAGCGCACTGCTGTGCACAAAGGGGCTCATCCGGTGCAGCCGGTCGCGCAGAAAGGCCTGCGGCGCCAGCAGCGTCAGCACAAAAGGCGACAGGAACACCAGCATGGCGCTTTGGCTGAACAGCAGCTGTTTCAACAGCTGAGCTGGCATGACACCGGCGCCGTTGTTGGCCAGCAGCCAGCCATAGCACAACAGGCCGGCCAGCAAGACCGCGTTGAGGGGCTGGCGCAGATAAAAGCCCAGTTCATTGCGCCACAACAACAGGGCCGGTGATGCGGATTGTGATGCGGATGGTCGGGTCAGGCGATTCATCAGGCGGCATCCTGCAGCGCTTTGTGTTGTTGCAAGGCCAGCACATAACAATCCTGCAGGGTCGGTGGCACTGCGACACAGTTGGCCGTCGGCTGGCTGCTGCTGAAGATGCGCTGCTGCGAAATACCGCGCAGGTAGGTTTGGCTCAGCAGCTGCGCATCGCCGGCCCAAGGGCGCTGTTCATCAAAGCCAGGCTCAGCATGATTGAGCCAGATTTGCCCCTGCAGCCGGGCGGTCAGGCTGGCGGTTGGTGCAGCGGCACAGACTTGGCCTTGCAGCAGAATGACCACCTGCGGACACAAACGCTCAATATCTTCGACGATATGGCTGGACAGCAGCACCAGCCGCTGCTGGCTGACCTCGACCAGCAGCTGATGAAAACGTTCGCGTTCCTGTGGGTCAAGGCCGGCGGTCGGTTCGTCCAGGATCAGCAGCCGGGGCGACCCCAGCAAGGCCTGCGCAATACCAAATCTTTGCAGCATGCCGCCGGAAAAATGCGCCACTGTTTTGTCAGCGACTGCGGCCAGATTGGTCAGCGCCAGCACTTCGTCCAGTTGGCGGCGGCGCTGCTGCGGCTCGGTCAGGCCTTTGAGGATCGCCAAATGTTCCAGCAAAGCGCGGCAGGAAAAATGCGGATAAACGCCAAATTGCTGGGGCAGGTAACCCAGCTGCGCCCTGAGTTGCTGCGGCTGTTGCAGGACGTCGATGTCGTCGAACCACAGCTGGCCACTGTCGGGGGTTTGTAAAGTCGCGATCGTGCGCAGTAAGGTCGATTTGCCGGCGCCGTTTGGGCCCAGCAAACCGAGGATGCCGTGGCCGGCCTGCAGCGACACCTGCTGCAGGGCCTGAGTGCCATCGGCATAGCTTTTGGAAATGGATTGGATTTGTAGCATGGTTTGTTCCCGCTCTGATCAGCAATAGCGGCACAGCAGCGCCTGGCCTGTGCCCTGGTGGTTGTGTCCCCAGCACGCAGCCTGACAAGGCCCGCCGGCCGGCACAATCTGACAATGACCAGCCGGCCTTTTGCCATGACAGTGCCGGTTGGTCAGCCAAACCGGCCTGTTGGTCAGCGCTGACATGACAAAATCCGGCAGAACAGGCACAGTTGAGTTTTGGCAGATGGCTGACGGCGCTGGGTGTTCGCGGTGTAAGCAGGGACTGATGGGCATCAACAGGTGTTAAATTGCAGGCATGGTTGAACAGATGGGCGGCGTGGTGGCAACGCCGCGACGCGCAGGCCCAGTGGCTGGCGGCTTCTTTACCGGTGTTGCTGGCCTGTTGCTGGCAATGGCTGCGGCCATTGCAATGGTCGGCTGCTCCGCTGGCGTGGGCGGAGGTGCTGCAGCAGGGCGCGCAGCTGGCCCTGTGGGCGCTGCCGCTGTGGCTGGCGCAAATTGTGCTGGTGTCAGGCCTGCCGGCGCTCTGGCGCTGGGGGTTGTGGGGCTGTGGCTTTGTGCTGTATCCGTTGGGCCTGTCGTGGCTCCCCGGCGCTCCGGCCGACGGGCTGTTTTCAACGATAGCCTGGCTGCTGCTGTATGGCGGCTTTTTGCTGTGGTTTTTCAGCCGTCACAAAGTGCAGCCATGGCGCCGGCCCTGGTTGTCGCTTGACCAGTGGTTACTGGCGTTGTTGAGCCTCTGGACTATCGGCTGGGCGGCATTGCTGACCACCCATCAGCAGGGTATGGCAGTGCAGCCGATCCCGCTGCGGGTGGAGCTCGTGGTGTTATGGCAACAACCGGCGCAGTTTGCCAGTTATCTGCTGCAGTTTGGCGTGATGGCGGCCGTGATGTACGGCTACTACTGGCTGAACCGCTACTGGCTGATCCGCCGGCTGCTCAGCCGTCATGGCACGGCGGTGTTTATCCTCAGCGCGCTCTGTCTGCTGCTGCTCAGTTATGCGCCGGTCAGTGCTTTATTGCTGCAATTGCCGCTGAACCAGCATGTCGAAGTGCCGGCGTTACCGGCGGGCAATCAGTTGCCGTTTCATCGGCACAATTTCTACTTTGCGGTGGGGCAATGGCTGCTGACTACGCCGCTGATCCTGCTGACCGAATGGCAGCAGCAACAAATGGCGCTGGAGCAGGCCGAGCGGCGCAGCGCGCAGGTTGCGCAGCAACAAATGGCGATGGAACTGCAGCTGTTGCAGCAACAAATTCAGCCTCACTTTTTGTTCAACACACTCAACAACCTGTACGCCCTGTGCCTGCAACAGTCGGCGGAAGCGGCGCCGACTGTGCTGCGGCTGGCCGATCTGATGCGTTATGTGGTCTATGACGGCCAGAAACCCTGGGTGCCGCTGGCGCAGGATATCGCCTATTTGCAGAATTATCTGGCGCTGCAGCAATTGCGCACCAGTCATCGCAACCAGCTGCAGGCGGAGTTTCCGGCCGTACCGGCCCAGCTGCAGCTGCCGCCTTTGCTGCTGGTGATGTTGCTGGAGAATGCCTTTAAACATGGGGTGGAAAGCCATGCCGGCGCCAGCTGGGTGCGGGTGTCGCTGACACTGACTGACGACCAGCTGAAGTTTCAATGTGACAACAGCCTGCCGGACACCCCTACAGATGCCAGCGGCGGGGTTGGCCTGCAAAACCTGCGGCGGCGTTTGCAGCTGCTGTACGGTGAGGCGTTCAGTCTGGTGAGTGCGCCTGTCATCAACGCGCCGGCGCCGCATTGGCACGCCGCCTTATCGATTCCGCTGCAGCCATTGTCCGGCCAGTGGCGGGGAGAAGCCTGATGCTGCAGCTATTGATTGTCGACGACGAACCCCTGGCCCATCAGGTACTGCAGCATTTATGTGGCGCCCACGCCGATCTGCAGATCTGTGGTCACTGTTACAGCGCGGCCGAAGCCATGGCGGTGCTGGCACAGCGCCCGGTTGACTTGCTGCTGCTGGATATCCGCATGCCGGTGCTGACTGGCCTCGACATGCTGAAAATGCTGGCGACACCGCCTCAGGTGATCATGACCACCGCTTATCGGGAGTATGCACTGGACGGTTTTGCACTGGACGTCACTGATTACCTGCTCAAGCCGATCAGTGCAGAACGTTTTGCCGAAGCACTGCACAAAGTCCGGCGGCGCGCCGCGCAACCAAACCCTGGTGCTGAACCCGTGA
>CBINNO010000244.1:0-5641 GCA_966252055.1 uncultured Rheinheimera sp.
AGTGCTCATATCTGCACCGCTGAAAGTCAGGGTGGCCCGATGTTGATTCACCAGTTGGTCAGCCACAACCCGCGCCATCTGATAACCGGGCGCAACCAGACCGAATATTTTTTGCTGCCATAACGCACATTCGCCGATGGCATAAATATCCGCATCTGATGTCTGACACTGGCCATTGATGGCTATACCGCCGCGTTCACCGACCACCAGCCCGCTGCTGCGCGCAAGCTGGTCATATGGTCTGATACCGGCTGAGAACAACACCAGATCGGTCTCCAGCGCAGAACCATCCGCGAACTGCAGCTGATAGCGATTTTGAGTACCCGGCGCAATGGCTTGTGTGGCCTTGCCGGTATGCACTGTTACGCCTAGCTGCTGAATTTTCTGCGCGAGTAAAGCACCACCAGCTTGATCAAGTTGCACCGCCATCAACTGCGGCGCAAATTCGACCACATGAGTCTCAAGGCCAAGCTGTTTTAGCGCATTGGCTGCTTCTAACCCTAACAAACCACCGCCAATCACTACGCCGACTTTGCTTTGTGCGGCGCTCGCTTCGATGTCCTGTAAATCCTGTAAAGTGCGGTACACCAAACAATGCGGTTGGTCATTGCCCGGAATGGGCGGTACAAAAGGATATGAGCCTGTCGCTAATACCAGCTTCTCATATGAGTACACCCTGCCATCACGACAATAAACCAGGCGTTCTGTGGGAACAATTCGCTCGACCCAACAGTTCAGTTGTAAATCAACTTGCTGCTCCTGATACCATTGTTCCGTCGACATCGACAGTTCGGAAAAAGGCGTGCCAGTAAAGTAGGAGGACAAATAGACCCGGTCATAGGCCAACTGCGGTTCACCACACAATACCGTCACACTGCAGCCGGCATCGCGCTGGCGTAATTGTTCAATAAAATGATGTCCAACCATTCCGTTGCCGATCACCAGGATCTGCGCCTTCACTGTGTCCTGAAATGTCTGTTGCATGCTGCTTTCCCCTTGCCTTTGCCTGCTGAGCGTGCCCACGGACTGTCATTTGCAGACAATAAAAAAAGCCCAGGTCTTCCCTGCCGTTTTGCAGGTTCAACTTGGGCTTCTTTGCCGGGGCTGAGTCTCGCTCTGCCTGAAATGTGTGACCAACCGGTCGTTACCAGATAAAAGAGTGAAAGCAGTAATCGGGCCAATTTAATATGCTTTTGAATTTACTGAATAAATCTAAATCCCCCCCTGAACTGCTCAGGCTTTTTGCACTTTTTTGGGGAAGCTGTGCACCAGTTCGCAGCAACTACTCCTGATGGGGTATCAGGCTCCGGGTTGGAGCAATCTTTGATCTGGATCAAATTCCGGCCACAGCCAAAGTCTAACCTAAACACCATATCTAGTATCAAAAAAGCAGAAGAACACCATATATGGGATCTTCAAGACCAAATCAGCTCAACACCACGGCCTGCGAAATTTTGTTGCAGGAGATCCCTGGGGAAGTCAGCCTGACCTATCTGATCAGTGGCTGTACTCTGGGTTGTAAAGGCTGCCACAGCAGCGACAGTTGGTCCGCAGCAAATGGCGAGCCATTGACCCTGGACCGGCTAAATTCAGACTGTGAAAAATACCGGGGGCTTTTCAGCTGTGTGCTGTTTATGGGCGGTGAATGGCAAGCTGCATCCCTTGCAGAACTGCTGGATAAGTGTAGAAAAATGGGGTTACGGACCGCCCTGTATACCGGTCTTGCCTATTGTCCTACTGCGCTGCGGCCTCTGCTGGATTATGTCAAAACCGGCCCCTGGCAGGCAGAACTGGGTGGCCTCAATAACCCCAGCAGTAATCAACGCTTATACGATTTACAGCGTCAGCTGTGTCTGAATCCATTGCTATGGCCAACACCGGCACCTGCTTATGCCGCAGTGCCTGCTTTTTCACCTCAATAAAAACTTAAAAAAGGAAATCATCATGCAAGTGCTGCCACCGGATCAGCTCGCTCAAAAACTAGAATTTATTCAACAATATGTATCAGCCGCGAACCCGGCTGATGGCTCGAAACTGGATGCCAACGCCAATGTGACACA
Source organism: uncultured Rheinheimera sp. (assembly GCA_966252055.1). Taxonomy (GTDB): domain Bacteria; phylum Pseudomonadota; class Gammaproteobacteria; order Enterobacterales; family Alteromonadaceae; genus Pararheinheimera. Next base: position 2,061 of record CBINNO010000244.1, read on the forward strand.
GAAAAACATCGCTACGCTGGAAGCCGAGCTGATGAAAGACTGTTTTATTCAGGTCAATCGCGCATTGGTCAGCAGCAAAATTGCCAGTTTATTCGGTCAGCCGCTGGCAGATGAATATCACCGGCAGATTGAAGCGCATGAAATCTACGTTCATGACGAAACCAGCCTGAAACCTTATTGCGTCTCCGTCACCATGTATCCATTTTTGTTGGATGGCTTGACCAAACTGGGTGGAGAATCACAGGCACCAAAACACCTGGAATCTTTCTGCGGTTGCTTTGTTAATTTTGTTTTTGCCGTATCGAGTCAGTTTGCCGGCGCCGTCGCAACCGTCGAATTCCTCACCTATTTTGACTATTTTGCCCGCAAAGATTACGGCGATGATTATTTGACAACACACCGTCATCAAATTAAAAACCACTTACAACATGTGGTCTACGCGCTAAATCAACCGGCGGCGGCACGCGGCTATCAGAGCGTGTTCTGGAACATCTCGGTCTACGACCAGCATTATTTTTCCGCGATGTTTGGTGACTTTGTCTTTCCCGATTTCACCAAACCGGACTGGCACAGTGTGCAGGCCCTGCAACTGTTTTTCTTACGTTGGTTTAACCTGGAACGGATGAAAACAGTCCTGACGTTTCCAGTGGTGACGGTAGCGATGTTGACAGAAAATCAACAATGCAAAGACCGCGAGTTCGCCAGCCACATTGCAGATGAAATGGCGCAGGCCAACAGCTTTTTTGTTTATCTATCTGAAAATGCTGACTCTTTAGCATCGTGCTGTCGTTTACGCAGTGAAATCAGCGATAAGACTTTTTCTTATTCATTGGGTGCTGGCGGTGTTGCCACCGGTTCTATCAATGTGATCACGCTGAATATGAACCGGCTGATCCAGGATGGTCGTGATCTCGCAACAGAAGTCAGCAAAATTCAGCGTTATCAGGTGGCCTATCGTGCCTTGATGGACGAATACAAAAATGCCGGTTTGCTCACGGTGTACGATGCTGGTTTCATCAGTCTGGATAAACAGTTCCTGACCATCGGCATTAATGGCATGACAGAAGCTGCAGAGTTTCTGGGCCTCACTCCAGGTAATAATGCGCCCTATCTGGATTTCGTCCGCGCCCAGCTGAAAGTGATTTATGACGCGAACCGACAAGCGCGTGCGGACTATGGCTACATGTTTAATACTGAATTTGTACCGGCTGAAAATTTGGGGGTTAAAAACGCAAAATGGGATCGGGCCGACGGCTATATGGTGAACCGGGATTGCTATAACTCCTATTTCTATCTGGTTGAGGATGAACGAAGTAATCTTTTAGATAAATTTGTTCTGCATGGCAAAACCTTGCTGGAGTATCTCGATGGTGGCTCAGCGCTACATCTGAATCTGGAAGAAAAACTGCATGCGCAGGGCAACCTTGCTCTGTTGGAGTTGGCAGCAAAAACAGGCTGTAACTATTGTTGTGTTAATGTCCGCATCACCTTATGCAACTGCTGTGAGCATATCGATAAACGCACACTGACAGCTTGTTCGAATTGCGGCAGCAACGATATTGATTACGGTACCCGTGTTATTGGTTATCTCAAACGGGTGTCGGCTTTTAGTAAAGCACGCCGGGCTGAACATCAGCGCAGGCATTACCACTTGCAATCCGCAGCAAAACAACAGCAGACAAGTGGCAGCCGCAATCGAGCAATAGAACTTCAAGCTGAAACTACTACTCCTTAATGAGTATTCAACTGCTCCCTTCGGGGAGCAGTTTGCCCTGTACTGATTTGCTATGCTGCGGACCTGTAAATTGAATTTTTACCAGAGAGCCTCTGTTATGAGCTGCGCACATCATCACCATCCTAAATCAGTCACCAGTGAACCTCTCATTGACAGCTACGCCAGTTTTATTGCTTTGGCGAATACACAACAGGAACCCCAGCGGCTGCTTTGGGTGTTTGCCCGAGCTGAATTACCCAATGGGTATACAGAAGCGCAAAAACAACATTTTCTGCAGGGCCAAGGCGGTGCTTTAGAGCCGGTACTGTGCGTCGACAAACTGCCGTCTGAAGTCACTGATTTTGCCAGCCTGGTGCATGAATCTGCAGAAACCGGTGTTGAATGGGATATCGCATTTGTTGCCAGTATGTCTGGCCGAGCCGGAATTGCGCCAAACAGTGACGAAGCCATTCAACCGATGCGACTGATGCTGAATAAAATCCAGTCAGGCATTATTGCCGAGTTTCTGACTTTTGATAAAAAAGGGGAGCTGGTTAGCCTGAGCTGACCGCTACTTTGAGGACTTCAGACGATTTGTTTGCAATTTTTTGCAGACTCCGTTTAAAGTTCGATGGTTGCCAATGCTACAGGAATGCACCGCTCCGCAGCTTTCATATCATGATAAAGATACGCCATGACGGTTGCCCCCTCTTTCAATGTACAGATTTGATCGATTGTTGTCTCACTGACACCGGGCAAGTGCTGCCTCAACAACGACTTAACTCTGTCTTTGTGCTCGCTACAGTATTGAAATAGGCGACTGTCTGCATTCGTGCATTCCGCGGATGCCTTAATAAAATAGCAGCCTCTAAATTTATCCAGCTCCGGCACCTTATTGCAAAACCACTTTGTTAATGCACCAAACAGATTGTTGATCACATCGGTATAACTTCTACTTGGCGCGAGTTCACTTTCGAGCCATCGCAGGAAAATCGCATCCCGCTCCATCAATGTTTCCAGCACCAGCTCATCTTTACTTTCGAATTTTGCATAAAGTGTCTTTTTTGCGATCCCGGAAACAGTCAGTATTTCGTTGATCCCAACACTGTTAATACCTTTTTCATAAAACAGCTGAAAGGCAGTATCAATCAATAGTTGACGCTTTTCGTCCATAAATACCTCTGGTAGCAAAACTGACATCCGCTCAAAATGGAGTCACAAGGAACACAATTACAATACATCAAGACACCACAGCGTCTGAATTAAGCTGGTGTCGCCGATGAAATCTCAATCATCCAGCAGATGAGCTGGGGCGGTAGCAGTAATTCTGGTTCGACAGTATCCAGAAAGTTCTTTAACTGCAGACCGAGTTCAGTGTCGCCAATGATGGTCAGACGCCGCTGGAAAAACAAAGTATCGGGGTCCACCTGTTGGCTCAACAATAACAGCAGCTCGGTACTGTTGGCCCGAAATAACACCTCGCCTGTACAGATCTGGTCTGATGAGCCTGCGGCTGCTAGCCAGAACTGTCTGTGCGCATCAAGCCCAAGGTCATAATGCATCTGTAAATCCGGCACCTCAATGCTCAAACGCTTGCCACACAAAAAATCAAGGGTACCTTGTTGCGCCACTTTGCCAAAAATCATGCTGAGTGCGTACTTAAGTCCAGTGGTTCGAACTGCTACTGGCAGTCGCTGCTCTGACGCTCTGATGATTGCCAGACCATACTGACGATGCTGCAGTAACCATAAACCGACGCTGGATTGAGGCGTCGGGATTTTCGGCAGCAAACACTGGCCCAACTTCATTCCGAGGCTCAGGAATACCTCTTTTGGTGTAAAACTCTGATACCCGTTTTGCATCCGAC
>CBINNO010000245.1:0-5634 GCA_966252055.1 uncultured Rheinheimera sp.
TTGCATGAGCCGGCCACCGCGTGGTGACAAACTGCTGCAAAAACAAACACCAAACATCAACACGCCCTAGGGCCGGCCTGATTTTTCAAGCCGACAGCCGTTACCAGCGTCCGCTCTGGATGAGCCCGAGCAGCATGCCGGCCCAGCCGCCACCAAGCCCCAGCAGGTTGCCGACAATCAACCAGCCGAGGTCACAACGCCGCCGTCTGCTGACTGCCGGTGTGTCGGCGTTGGGCGCGGTCAACCGCCAGAACTGCTGCTGACTGCTCAGCAGCAAAGCGCTGAGCAGCGTCATCATCAGCACCGGCGCCCAGGCGCCTGTGGTCAGCTCATAAGCGGCCACCCAGCCAATGCCAAACAGCGTCAGCCACAGCAGGGTGCGCCTTCGCAGCTGGCGCAAAGCCTGTTTTTGTTCGGCGCTGTCGGCCCGGTCTATGGCCGGCTTCATGCCATAAAACACCGCCACTAAGGCCAGCAGCGCGCCCGCTGCGGCGCCGCCCAACAGACTGAGCCAATACCACAAACCGGATTTGCCCGCCTGCGCGGCCAGCGAGCTGCTGACCGCAGCCGCCGCGGGTGGGCTCAGGCTGGCGAGGCTTAGCAGCAGCGCCGTGCTGAAACCGGCTGTAGGCGCTGTGCTTAGAATCAGCTGACCATAACGCGCCAGCCATTGCGCCTTGAGCTGCTCACGCAGGCGCTGCAGCTTTTTGCGCACTGCCGCTTCGCTGAGGCCAAGTAAAGCCGCAACTTGCTGGCTGGACTGCTCTTCGCGGTAATACAGCAGCAAGACGTCACGGCTGTCCGCAGGCAGGGCGTCGAGAAATTGCTGCAGCAACTGCGCTTGCTGGCTGCGGCTGTGCCACAGCTCCGGGTTGGCATCCGGGTCAATAAATTCAGCCAGCAGCACTTCGCTGTCCTCAGGCGCGGCCTGACGGCGGGCGTCATTGGCGCGCAGCTGGTGGTAAGCCTGATAGCGGGTGATCTGGCGCAGCCAGGGCAAAAAACTGGCCGGCTCTTTGAGCTGTGGCAGTTGTTGCCAGACGGCGATGAAAACCTGTTGCGCGATGTCTTCACTGGCGTCCAGATCGCGGCTGATCGCCAGCGCAATACTGCTGACCAGCTGGCGACAGCGGGCAATCAGCCGGCCATAAGCCTGCAGGTCACCACCGCGCGCCGCTAACACATCGGGCACCAGTTGTAAGGCGATGCTGTTGTCCATTATGGGCGCTCCTGCAGGAATTCACGGACTTGATGGTTCAGCCAGACCGGCTCGTCGTACATAATAAAATGCCGGCTGCTGCTGTTCATGTCCAGTCTGGCGCCTGGCAAGGCGGCCAGTTGCTGACGATACAGATCTTCAGCCGTTTTGCGCATGGTCATCGGTAAAGCGCCGCTGGCACCCAGCAACAGCACCGGCTGGCGAATGCGGCTGATGTCGGCGCGCAAATCGGTGGTCAGCAATTCATACATCGCCTGGCCGACCGCTTTGGGATTGGATTGCGCCGCCATCGCCAGCACTTTTTGCTGGTCGGCTTCGCGCCGTGCCTGAATGGCCAGGCCCTGCAAGGTCATCTTGCGCAGCGCTTCGCTGTCCATTTGCTGATAAAGCTGGCGAATGGCTTCGGCTTGTTGGCGCACATCAGCCACCTGAGTGGCCGGGTCGCGGCTGAAAATCGGCGCCAGATAAGGCAAACCATCGACCGCAATTACCGGGCCGGTCTCGGCCGGCGCGCTGCTCGCCAGTGAAAACGCCAGAAAAGCACCAAGACTATGCCCAATCAGCGCCGGCTGCTGCAGCTGCTGCTGGCGGATGTAACTGAGTAACTCCTGCTGCACTTTGGGCAACAAGGCGCCGTCAATGGCTGGTTTACCGGCAAAACCGGCGATGTGGATCAGGTGTAGCTGATGGTCTTGTTGCAGCTCACTGGCCAGCCGGCGCCAGACGGACGGGTCTGACATCAGGCCGGGGATCAGCAGCACAGGTTTGCCCTGACCCTGCACCTGCACACTGAAGCTGTCAAAAGCCTGGGCTGCCAGGCTGGTCAGCAGGCAGCAGGCGAGCAGAACGAATGAGCGTATTGTTTTCATGTGAGACTCCGGAAAAATGCGTCCACCACAGACGCTTATTACCAAGTGCCGCCAACGCGCCAGACTGTGACAGCTTTTTTAAAAAATATTTTCAGGGTGTGGTGGCAAGTGTTGCGGAGCAGGTGCTGGCGCTGCCCCGCAGTGTTTTGCGGCAGCAGTGCTGGACTGAACGCTGCTGCGCTGAACTGAGCTCTGCCGAGCCGAGCCGAGCCGAGTTGAGCTGAGCCGAGTTGAGCTGAGCTGTGCGGCGCGGACGGCGTGGCGGACCACCTTCGCTGCCGCCAGACGAACATGGCCGACGCATATGTTTGGCAATACATTTGTTATCGTGATAATATTTCTGCCTTGTGTTGGCGATCCTGCGCTTGACTGGTTTCAGGCAGGGGCGACCACCCGAATATCCAGCCAGCGGGATCGGCCAACACCCGCAGACAACCCGGAGCCTGTTATGAGTACTGCAGATTTAACCCCGCCGGCGACAACCGCCGCCGACCCGTTGTACCCGCTGGACAGTCAGCTGTGTTTTTCGGTGTACAGCCTCAGCATCGCCATCAATCGCACTTACAAGCCGCTGCTGGACGCGCTGGAGCTGACTTACCCGCAATATCTGGTGATGAGCGCTTTGTGGGAACAGGAAGGCCTGACGGTCAGTGCTATCGCCAGCCGTCTGGCGCTGGAGCCAAGCACTATTACCCCGCTGGTCAAACGGCTGGAGCAGGCCGGTTTCGCGTTGCGTCAGCGCAGCAGCGAAGACGAGCGGCAGGTGCATGTCAGCCTGACCGACAGTGGCCGCGCGCTGCACAGCCGTACCGGCTGTCTGGCGCGCACGCTGGGCCAGCGCTCCGGCATGACCGGCGAAGAGCTGACTGAGCTGAACCGGCAAATCAAAAGACTGCTGGGCGCTATCGCGGGCTGAGTCTGCCGGCTCCTGAGTTCAGACCTTGACCGGCATCTGCTGCTGGCGCGCCAGGCCGATATCGGTGGCCGGCGGCAGTCCGAACAGCCGGCTGTATTCACGGTTAAACTGCGACACGCTTTCATAACCCACCGCAAAAGCGGCGCTGCTGGCATTGTGGCCGGCTGCGCTCATCAGCCGGCGCGCTTCAATCAGCCGCAGCTGCTTTTGAAACTGCAGCGGTGACAACGAGGTGACCGCGCGAAAATGCTGATAAAAAGCCGAAGAGCTCATGCCTGCAGTGGCTGCCAGCTGCTCATTTGACAACTTTTGCTGATAACGCTCGCGCAGCAGCCGAATGGCCCGCGCCACTTTGGGGTAATGTCCGTCCGGCCAGCCGAGCTGACGCAGCGCCGCACCATGTTGACCACATAACAGCCAATAATGCAGTTCCCGCACCAGCGCACTGTGCAGCACTGCAACCGCCTCTGGCCTTTCCAGCAGGCGCAGTAGCCGCAGCGCACAGTCTGCCACTTCGTTGTCGGTTTGTTGGTTACAGACACCGCCTGTTTTTGCCGGGATTTTGTCGTGGGTCTGGGCAAACTGCGCCGGATAAGCCAGCAATAAATCGGCAATGACTTGCGGGTCCAGTTCCAACACCAGCGACAGATAGGGCTGGTCCGGTGCTGCGGCCGTCACCTGGCTGACGGTCGGCACATCGGCGGTAATGAGCAAAGAGTCGCCGGGTTGGAAGGTCAGGGTTCTGGCCTGGAAAGTCACTTGTTTGGTGCCCTGCAACACCAGACAAATCAAGGGCCTTGCGACTGAATGCACCAGGCCTCCCGGCGCACTGGCGCTGACCATGCTTAGTGCTGGCAGCGCCGTCTGGTGCACTCCCTCAAAGGCCTGTTGTCCGCTGGCATAGTGCCATACGGCATCGCGTAGCTGTGGCCTGAGTTGCATATGAAATGGTCCAGCGGCTGACTGTGGCTTGGCGTTATTCTGCCGCTTCGGCAGCTTTGTTGTAAATCGCCTTTGGAGGATTAGGCAAAGAGTGCAGCGGTTTGGGTAACGACCCGGCAGCGGGCAATGCCTATCATGAGCCCGTCATTCAGAGCGGATCCGCCCGCTGCGGTATGACCGACTCAGCCCACAGAAGATGCAGACAGGAGCCTTCATATGCGTAAAATCAGTTTAGTGACCGGTGCCAGCCGCGGCCTTGGCCGTAATGCCGCGTTAGCCATAGCCCGCCAGGGCGGTGCCGTGATTGTCACTTATCAGCAGCAGTCGGCCGCCGCCGCCGCTTTGGTGGCCGAAATTGAAGCCATGGGGCAGCAGGCCGCAGCGCTGCAGCTTGATACCGGCGATGTCGCCAGTTTCCCGGCTTTTGTCCGGCAATTGCAGCAGTTGCTGGCCGACAAGTGGCAGGCTTCGACGCTGGACCATCTGGTCAACAATGCCGGTCATGGCGACTGTGCGCCTTTTGCCGACACGACGGAACAGCAATTTGACCAGCTGGTCAATGTGCACTTTAAAGGGGTGTTTTTCCTGACACAGGCGCTGTTGCCGCTGCTGTCTGACGGTGGCCGCATTATCAATCTGTCATCCGGTCTGACCCGGCAGTCGGCGGCTGGCTGGAGTGCTTACGCGGCGGTCAAAGGGGCGGTTGAAGTGTTGACTGTCTATCTGGCCAAGGAGCTGGGCAGCCGGCAAATTGCCGTTAATACCGTGGCGCCGGGCGCCATCGAAACCGACTTTTTTGGTGGTGCAGTGCGTGATACGCCGGCCTACAACGACTTTTTTGCCAACATGACTGCGCTCGGCCGGGTCGGTGTGCCGGACGATATTGGCCCGGTGATTGCGGCGTTGTTGCAGGACAGCCACCGTTGGGTGAATGCACAGCGGATCGAAGTGTCCGGCGGCCAGGCGATTTAAGCCGGCAGCAGCTGCAGCATCGCAGCTGTGAAACCCGTCAGGGGCCAAGGTTGCTGACAGCAGCGCCAGCCAAAACCGGCGCTGCTGTTAATAATGCGCCAGCTGCCAGGCGATCACACACAACATCAGGGCGATCAGACTGTCAAACAGCCGCCAGCGTTGGGGTGAACTCAGCAGCTGCTTCAGCCTGGGCGCCAGCGCGGTCAGGCTGCCAAACCACAGCACCGAGCCGATACAGGCGCCGACGGCAAACAGTGCAGGCTCTGGCTGCAAGGCGCCGATGCTGCCGAGCAGCACTACAGTGTCCAGGTACACATGCGGGTTGAGCAGGCTGATGGCCAGCGCCGTCAGTGCGGTTTGCCAGCGGCTTTGCCGTGTCCCTTCGTGCAGCAACAAGCCGGAATTGCCTTGCCAGGCGCGTTTGCCGGCGGCAAAAGCCAGATACAGCAACATGGCGACACCGCCCCAGGTCAGTAGTGGCAACAGCGCCGGTAACAGCTGCTGCAGCTGCGAGGCCGCATAAACGCCGAGCAGGATCAGCGTGGCGTCGCAACCGATACACACCGCTGCGATCACCAGCCGGCTGGCGCCCGCCATGCTCTGGCTCAGCACCCAGATATTCTGCGCGCCGATGGCGATAATCAGACTTAAACCCAGCATCAGGCCGGCCATTAACGATGTCATCTTGCTTTCCTCTTTGCTCCGGGAGTCGCGCT
>CBINNO010000246.1:0-5595 GCA_966252055.1 uncultured Rheinheimera sp.
TCGAGCATAAATTTATCGGTGACCAGGCCTTCCTGATACAAATGCTGCAGGATGGTGTAGTGCCAGAAGGTAGCCCAGCCCTCGTTCATTACCTGCGTTTGTTTTTGCGGGTAAAAGTACTGCGATATTTTGCGCACAATCCGCACAATTTCGCGTTGCCAGGGCTTCAGTAACGGGGCATTTTTTTCAATAAAATACAGGATATTTTCCTGAGGTTCTGCAGGGAAGTTTCGCTCAACGGGTTGATTGAACTGCTCTTTATTGGGAATGGTGCGCCACAGCTGATTGACCTGCGATTGCAGGTACTTTTCCCGCTCCTGCTGACGGCGTTGCTCTTCGTCCATCGAGATTTTTTGTGGCCTTTTATAGCGGTCCACGCCGTAATTCATTAGCGCATGACAGGAATCCAGTACATCTTCAACCTCATTCAGGCCATACTTTTCTTCACAGTCGCTGATGTATTTTTTGGCAAAAACCAGATAGTCGATAATAGAGGATGCGTCTGTCCAGGTCTTAAACAAGTAATTGTTTTTAAAAAATGAATTATGGCCATAACAGGCGTGCGCCATCACCAGCGCCTGCATTGTGATGGTGTTTTCTTCCATCAGATAAGCGATACAGGGATTAGCATTGATGACAATCTCATAGGCCAATCCCATATTGCCGCGTTTGTAATTCTGTTCGGTCTGAATAAATTTTTTGCCATAACTCCAGTGGTTATAACCGATGGGCATCCCAACGCTGGAGTAGGCGTCCATCATCTGCTCGGCGGTGATGATTTCAATTTGATTCGGATAATAATCGAGCTGGTACAACCGGGCGACCCGCTCAATTTCGCGCTGATATTTGTCCAGCAGATCAAAGCTCCAGTCAGGACCATCAGATAAAGGCTGCGTTTTTTTTCTGGCTGACATACAAGGCTCCTGTCGATGTGGCTGATCCTGAACTGGCTGCTGATCTGAGTTCAGGCGGATTGCCTGTGCGTGCTTTTACGGAACAGCTCGCGAAAGACCGGATAAATATCACTGACTTGCCGAATAGGCTGAATGGCGAAATTATCAAACCGGGCCAACAGTTTTTCATATTCAACCCACAGGCTCTGGTGGGGGCGCTGCGTGATCTCGATATAAGCGTAATACCGGACCCAAGGCAGCAACTGATTACTCAAAAGCGCCGAACACTGCGGACTGTCATCAGCCCAATTATCACCATCTGAGGCCTGCGCAGCGTAAATATTCCACTCGGTTGGGCTATAACGTTCCTGCACGATATCGGCCATCAGTTTCAGCGCACTGGACACTATGGTGCCGCCGGTTTCCTGCGAATAAAAAAACTCATGTTCGTCCACCTCTTTGGCTTGCGTGTGGTGGCGGATGTACACGACATCGACATTTTTGTAGCTGCGGCTTAAAAACATATAAAGCAGAATATAAAAACGCTTCGCCATATCTTTGGTGGCCTGATCCATCGATCCCGATACATCCATCAGGCAGAACATCACCGCTTTGCTGGTCGGTTCCGGTCTTTTGGCGAAATTACGAAAACGCAAATCAAAGCTGTCAATAAAAGGTACGGCAGCAATACGCTTTTTCAGCGCGTCGGCTTCGGCTTTTAACTGCAGCAACTGATGCTGGTCCGGAACAGGCAGCAGTTCCAACGCTGCGATCAAATTTTCCAGCTCACGCAGGCGCGACTTTTTGCCTGCGGTCATGGCGACCCGGCGGGCCAGTGAGCCTTGCAGTGAACGGACAATATCGATATTGCTGGGCACGCCCTCAGAGCGATAACCGGCGCGGACATTTTTGTATTGCACGAGCTTGTCGAGCTGATTTTTGCGTAAGTTTGGAAGCTCCAAATCTTCAAACAGCAAGTCGAGATATTCGTCTTTGGAAATGGAAAACACAAAGTCGTCTTCGCCTTCTCCATCCTGACTGGCTTCACCCTGGCCTGAACCGCCGCCTTGGCCGCCCAATGGTCGCTTGATGCGATCGCCTTCACTGAACTGGTCATTGCCAGGATGAACGCGGTCGCGACGCCCGCCCTGACCCTGATGGAAAAAAGGTTCTGTGATGTCGCGGCCAGGGATAGACACGCTTTCGCCTTTGTCGACATCGGTGACACTGCGTTTACTGATAGCGTCCGAGACCGCTTGCTTGATTTGCTGCTTGTAGCGGCGGATGAACCGTTGCCGGTTCACCGCGCTCTTGTTTTTGCCGTTCAGGCGTCGATCGATAAAATGCGCCATAAAACCTCCGGCTTAACTGCAGCCTCATTGTGACTTCCGCACACGCAGGTACCATTCAGACAGCAAGCGGACCTGTTTGCGTGTATAGCCTTTTTCCATCATGCGATCGACAAAGTCGTCGTGCTTTTTCTGATCGTCGGTGGAGGTTTTGGCGTTGAATGAGATGACCGGTAGCAGCTCTTCAGTGCTTGAGAACATCTTTTTCTCAATGACGGTGCGCAGTTTTTCGTAGCTGGTCCAAGTCGGGTTTTTGCCATTATTTTTCGCTTTGGCTCTGAGCACAAAATTAACGATTTCATTGCGGAAATCTTTCGGGTTGCTGATGCCGGCCGGTTTTTCGATTTTCTCCAGTTCGGCGTTCAGTGCTGCCCGGTCAAATAACTGGCCGGTTTCCGGGTCACGATATTCCTGATCCTGGATCCAGAAATCAGCATATATCACGTAACGATCGAAGATGTTCTGCCCATATTCGGAGTAACTCTCTAAATATGCTGTCTGAATTTCTTTACCAATAAACTCGACATATTTGGGGATCAGATACCCTTTCAGATGCTCCAGATAGCGTTCAGCGACATCGGCCGGGAACTGCTCACGTTCGATTTGCTGTTCCAGCACATAAAACAGATGCACTGGATTGGCGGCGACTTCAGTACTGTCGAAATTAAACACCCGCGACAATATTTTGAAGGCAAAGCGGGTCGATAAGCCGGTCATGCCTTCATCGACACCGGCATAGTCCCGATACTCCTGATATGACTTCGCTTTCGGGTCGGTATCTTTCAGGCTTTCACCGTCATAGACCCTCATTTTGGAATAAAGACTGGAGTTTTCCGGATTTTTCAGCCGGGATAACACGGCAAACTGCGCAAGCGACGTTAAAGTGCCAGGGGCACAGGGCGCTGTTTTCAGTTCACTGTGTTCAAGTAATTTCTCGTAGATGCGAACTTCTTCGGACACTCGCAGGCAGTAAGGCACTTTGACGATATAGACCCGATCGAGAAACGCCTCGTTATTTTTATTGTTGCGAAAAGTTTGCCACTCGGATTCGTTGCTGTGCGCCAGGATAATACCTTCGAAGGGCAGAGCGGCCAGCCCTTCGGTACCGTTATAATTGCCTTCTTGTGTCGCCGTCAGCAATGGATGCAACACTTTAATCGGGGCTTTGAACATCTCAACGAATTCCATCAGCCCTTGATTGGCGCGGCACAAAGCGCCGGAATAACTATATGCATCAGGGTCGTTCTGGGCAAAATGCTCCAGCATCCGGATATCGACTTTACCCACCAGCGAGGCAATATCCTGATTGTTTTCATCGCCGGGCTCTGTTTTGGCGATGGCAACCTGGTCAAGGATTGACGGGTACTTTTTCACGACCTTGAACTGGGAAATATCGCCATTAAATTCGTGCAGCCGTTTACTGGCCCAAGGCGACATGATGGTTTTCAGGTACCGCTTCGGAATGCCGTATTCCTGCGCCAGGATGTTGCCATCTTCATTGAGGTCAAACAGGCACAGCGGATGGTCATAAACAGGGGAGCCTTTTAGGTAGTAAATCGGGACTTGTTGCATCAGCGATTTCAGTTTTTCGGCCAACGACGATTTACCCCCGCCAACGGGCCCAAGCAGATAGAGGATTTGTTTGCGTTCCTCCAGCCCCTGCGCAGAATGCTTCAGGTAAGACACTATCTGTTCGATGGCGTCTTCCATGCCATAAAATTCTGAGAAAGCAGGGTAGCGCGCGATCACCCGGTTGGAAAACAAGCGGCTTAGTTTGGGGTCCTGCGCGGTATCAATAAACTCGGGTTGACCAATTGCCATCAGCAACCGCTCAGCAGCGCTGGCGTAGCAGCTTTTGTCGTTTTTGCACAAAGTCAGAAACTCAGAAATGCTGTACTCTTCTTCACGTGCCGCTTCGTAACGGGATTTATAGTGCTCGAAAATGCTCATAATGCACCTACACCAACATGATTCAGAAAACCGGACCGCAACTTAAGGTTAGACAGGAAAAAATGACTTCGCAGATCTAATTCACAGAAATATCTGCAATTTTCGACGAGTGGAGTCTGGCTCTCCTGATGCTGCGTTAAGCCTAGTTGATACGGACTCAGCTATTAGTGCGGATGCAAAAAAGCAAAAACCCGGCATGGGCCGGGTTTTTCATATTTGGCAACTATTAGTTACTGCGTGCTTTCTGTTCGCTTACTTAGTGAAGTTTGCTGCAGCAAATTCCCAGTTTACCAACGCCCAGAAGGCATTGAGGTAGGTTGGGCGGGCATTGCGGAAATCGATATAGTAGGCATGTTCCCACAGGTCGACGGTCAGCAGTGCTGTAACTGTACTATCTGTCAGCGGAGTGCCAGCGTTTGACGTGTTGACGATGTCCAGTGAGCCGTCTGCTTTTTTCACCAGCCAGGTCCAGCTTGAACCGAAGTTGTTGACCGCTCTGTCGTTAAACGCCGCTTGGAATGCTGCAAATGAGCCCCATTTGGCATTGATGGCATCCGCCAGTACGCCTGTTGGCTCACCGCCGCCGTTTGGCGACAGACAGTGCCAGTAAAAAGTGTGGTTCCAAATCTGAGCGGCGTTGTTAAATACCGGGCCTTCAGAGGTTTTGATGATGTCTTCCAGTGATTTGCCGGCAAATGCAGTGCCTTCAACCAGCTGATTGAGCTTGACTACATAAGCGTTGTGGTGCTTGCCATGGTGGAACTCCAGAGTCTCCGCAGAGATATGGGGTAATAATGCATCTTTGGCATAAGGTAATGCTGGTAATTCGAAAGCCATTCTAATTTCTCCATCGGCGTTGTTTAGTCGTTCTGCATGGCGTAGACTACAAAACCTGAGTAAAATACTCAAGTTTTACCGGCCGGATCATTCAGTGAGTACAGCCAGTTGCGGCAATTGTAGACAAGGGTCCGCAGATTGTCCCGCTGACCATTCTCTGGGGGTATTCTGGCAGATCTCAAGTGCGCAAAACGGTGCCGGCAGGTAAAATATGCGAAATATTTTTAAGTCGTTGCAGAGGCTCTGATGGAAACTATCGACAAAATCAAACAACAACTGGCAGACAACCCCATTATCATTTACATGAAAGGCTCACCGAAGCTGCCAAGCTGTGGTTTTTCTGCGCAAGCGTCTCAGGCCCTGATCGCCTGTGGTGAGCCCTTCGCGTTTGTAGACATTCTGCAAAATCCGGACATCCGGGCTGAGCTGCCAAAATATGCCAACTGGCCGACCTTCCCACAGCTTTGGGTTGAAGGCGAATTGATCGGCGGTTGTGACATCATGTTGGAGATGTTCCAGCGTGGTGAACTGCAGCCGTTAATCAAAGAAACAGCGGCTAAATACAA
>CBINNO010000247.1:0-5594 GCA_966252055.1 uncultured Rheinheimera sp.
ATTTGCTCCGGCGTCAAATCGGTGGTGGTGTGTTGTTTGAGCAAATACGCATAATAGGCATCGCCTTGTGGCAACTTCCACACCCCATCGTCGGTGGTGGCTATGGCGAGTTGCTCCTGCAGATAGCCATTCAGGCGCTGATAGCCTGGTAACACAGAACTGCTGATAGCATTTTTAACCTGAGCCTTCAGCGCATCTTTTTCGCTCGCCGGCACATCCGCCATTTTGTCCAGTGCAGTGGCAAAGTGGGTATACAGCAGTTGCTGCTCAACCTCGCCGCTGGTCAGGCCCTTCATTTCCACCAGCACTTTATCCAGCACAAACCGGGGCGGCACCACACCTCTGGCCGCCCGCAGGCTCAAATCTTCGACGACCTGACTGAACACCCGGTCAAACTGACCAAGCCGGCTGATATATTGTTCTGCATCGGTTTTGTCTTTCAGTTGATGCGTGTTGACCATAAACCGCGGCAGCGTCGACTGTACGCCAAACAGCTGATTGACCGGATAGCCATGATAACGCCACTGTTCACCCGACACCTGGTGGTCCATAAACCAATACAGAATGTCGTAGCTGAGCTGCTCTTGCGGCGTCATCGTTGTGCGGTCATAGCTCTTGAGGGTGGCAAAATCAGCCTTTAACTTGGCAAACTGCCAGTCCGCAGCCTGCTGCGAGCGGTCGGCCAGCTCTGCATTGTGACCACGGATCCCGACCCCTTCGAGGATCCGGAGCTGGCTGAGCATCTCCGGGCTTTCCAGTGCAAATTCTAAAAACACCCGTTCGTAAAAGACCCGGCTGGACCAGGGCTTAAACCAGATGGCATTGACGGCCAGAACTCCGACCACTAACACAGCCAGTACCAATAACCGGCCTAACCATTTCCACATCAAAATTCTCCTTGTTATTGTTTTATCTCGCGCAATTCTTAATCTACGCTTCAGTGGGCAGGAAAAACACCTGTGCCACATAAAAATAAAACAACCTGGCAGGTCCGATTTGTTGCTGTTGCCCTTCCCGTTTTTCCGGTAGAATGGCGCCCCGTCTGCGGTTTGCCGCCGGCGGTCCGGAGCTGCTCATCTGAAGTTGTAGGAGTACGCAAATGGCCAAAGCCTGCGCCTGTCATATCCTGGTCAAAACCCAGGAAGAAGCCGAGAAACTGAAGCAACAATTGGCCAAAGGCGCCAATTTTCAGGAACTTGCCAAAAAACACTCACTGTGCCCTTCGGGCAAAAAAGGCGGCGACCTCGGCGAATTTCGCGCCGGTCAGATGGTAAAAGCCTTTGACGATGTGGTGTTTAAAAAGCCCGTGCTGGAAGTACATGGACCGGTAAAAACCCAGTTTGGTTATCACTTAATCAAAACGTTGTACCGGGCCTGAGTTGTCCGGCAAAAGGGAGCGTGATGAAAGTCGTCGATTGTCAGTTTGAGCCGGATGCACCAGCGCTGCTGGCGATTTTTAATCACGCAATTTTGCACACCACCGCCTTGTACGAATACAAACCGCGCACCATGGCGACCATGCAACAATGGTTTGCCAACAAAGCAGCGGGCAACTTTCCGGTGATCGGCCTCAAAGATGAATACGGCACCTTGCTGGCCTTTGGCAGTTACGGTACTTTCCGCGCCTTTCCGGCCTTTAAGTATTCGGTCGAACACTCGGTTTATGTGCATCCGGACCATCAGGGCAAAGGCCTGGGCCGGCAGATCCTGCAGTTGCTCATTGAAGCAGCCAGCCGGCAGCAATATCACCTGCTCATCGGCGGGATCGATGCCGACAACAGCGGCAGTATTGCGCTGCATGAAAAAATGGGCTTTGTACACAGCGGGACCATCCGCCAGGCGGGCTTTAAGTTTGGCCGCTGGCTGGACCTGGCGTTTTACCAGCTGACACTGTCCACGCCATTGCAACCACAGGATGATTAAACAACCCACTGTGGTGAAAACCGTGTCGGCGGTCCAACCTGCACTGGCTTAAGTCAGCCCCCAACGACGCGAAAACAAATCCAATCAGCGCGGTCTTTTCTTACCGAGCAGTTCAGCCCGCAGCCGGGCCTTTTCCTGCGACAGCTTGCGGTTATGAGAAAACTTCTTTTTGGCCGGCAGCTCGTCATCTGACGGCTCAGCCGGCCCTTTGTGGGTGCCTTTGCTGGAATGATTAAAACGCGGATCATGCTCGTAGCCGGGCAACACCTGCTGGGGGATCACTTGTTTAATCAGCAACTCGATACTTTTGAGCATCGGTAAATCATCCGGCGTCACCAGCGTGACAGCCAGTCCCTGATTGCCGGCCCGCCCGGTGCGGCCAATCCGGTGCACATAATCTTCCGCCTGATGCGGCAAGTCGTAATTGACCACAATCGGCAGCTCTTCAATGTCGAGGCCGCGGGCGGCGATATCGGTCGCCACCAGCACCCGCACTTTGCCTTCTTTAAAATCCTGCAGCACTTTACTGCGATGGCCCTGGCTTTTGTCGCCATGGATCGCCTGCGCGTCGATGCCATCCAGCTGCAGCTGCTTGCTCAGGCGGTCCGCGCCAAACTTGGTGCGGCTGAAAATCAGCACCTGCAGCCAGTTTTTTTTGCCAATCACTTCCGAGATCAGCTCTCTTTTGCGCTGTGAATCGACCCGAAACGCCAGTTGCTCAACGCCCGTGGCTGCTGAGTTTGCTTTGGCCACTTCGACCAGCACCGGCTCGTTGAGCAAAGAATCGGCCAGCGCTTTAATATCGTTTGAGAAAGTTGCGGAGAAAAATAAGGTCTGCCGCTTGGGCGGCAATTTGGCCATGATGCGCCGAATGTCGTGAATAAAGCCCATATCCAGCATGCGGTCGGCTTCATCCAGCACCAGCACTTCGAGCTGAAACAGACTGATACTTTGCTGATGCAGATGGTCGAGCAAGCGGCCCGGCGTAGCAATCAGGATATCCAGCCCGCCGGCGCTTTGCTCCAGCTGCGGGTTAATCGAGACGCCGCCATAAAACACCGCAGTTCTCAGTGGCAGGTGGCGGGCATAAGCAGCCACATTGTCGGCCACTTGCTGGGCCAGCTCACGGGTCGGCGTCAGAATCAGGCAGCGCACTTGTTTGGCCGCCAAAACGACGGGCCTGTCGGTCAGTTGTTGCAAAATGGGCAAAGTAAAAGCCGCTGTTTTGCCGGTGCCGGTCTGGGCGCCGCCCAGCACATCTTTGCCGGATAAAATCAGCGGAATGGTCTGCTGCTGGATAGGCGTTGGCGTCTGGTAGCCTTGTTCAGCGATGGCCGTTAAGATAGCCGGCGCAAGCGCCAGATCAGAAAATTGCATAACACCTCAGCGCAGCCCGCAAGCTGCCGGACGAATGGACAGAAAGCCGTTGAAAATCCGCATTATAGCAGATAGCACTACCCCATCGCAGCCCTGGTTCCTGTACCTGCTACGCACCGGCAATGGCAGCCTCTACACCGGCATCTCGACCGAGCCACAGCGCCGGCTGCGTCAGCATCAGGGCGAACTGGCGGGTGGCGCTAAAGCATTACGCGGTAAAGGTCCGCTGCAACTGGTCTGGCAGCAGGAAATGCCAGACCGGGCCCGCGCCAGTCAGGCCGAATATCAGCTGAAGCAGCTGACAAAACAGCAAAAAGAGCAACTGGTGCAAGGGCTGTGGCGGCCTGACTGGCTGACTGAACAGCCAGACCGTTGAGCGAAAGTCGCATAGGCAAGTGCGTTAAAAACCGCTAAGCTGCTGGCCTTTCTTGCTGGCAATTCAGGTCGAAGTGACCGCCTGACTGACAGGATCATCATCCGTGGAAAATTTTGTTCTTATTCTGATTTATTTGTCGCTGGGCGTGATGATGCGCAAGGTGCCGAAGTTTCCGGCCGACACGGCGCTGACGCTCAACACTTTTGTGCTTTATGTCGCGTTGCCGGCCTTGGTGCTGCAAAAAATCCCGCTGCTGAATTTCTCCTGGAATTTGCTGATCCCGGCTTTAGTGCCCTGGATCTTATTGCTGATGGTTGCCGCTTTGGTGGTATTGCTTGGTCGTCTGCTGAACTGGCACCGCGACATCGTGGTCGCGCTGTTGATAGTGTTGCCACTTGGCAACACCTCTTTTCTCGGTTTCCCGATGATTGAAGCCTTTTTTGGCGAAGCCTGGCTGCCTTACGCGATGATTTATGACCAGTTTGGTT
This sequence comes from uncultured Rheinheimera sp., assembly GCA_966252055.1. Classification (GTDB taxonomy): domain Bacteria; phylum Pseudomonadota; class Gammaproteobacteria; order Enterobacterales; family Alteromonadaceae; genus Pararheinheimera. Next base: position 4,165 of record CBINNO010000247.1, read on the forward strand.
CTTTTGTCGCGTTGGCGACCTGGTCCACTTTGCTGGCCGCTTTGTATGGCGCCAATCAGGCGCCGGTCAGCGCCGGCGCTATGGCCAGACGGATCCTGACTTTTCCGCCTTTTATGGCGCTGTGGCTCGGTCTTTTGCTGAAAAACTGGCCTTATCCGGCGCTGCTGCAGTCGGTGATTGATAATCTGGCGCAAACGCTGGTGCCGCTGATTATGTTTGCGGTCGGTTTTCAGCTCAGGTTTTCGTTCAGCGGCGAGCGACTGTCACCGCTGCTGAGCGGGCTTGGCATTAAATTACTGCTGATGCCGGCGCTGACGCTGGCCGGCTGTTTGCTGTTTGGCTTTTCCGGCAAAGCGGTCGAAGTGTCGGTGTTTGAAGCGGCGATGCCGCCGATGATCACCGCCGGCGCAGTGGCGATGATGGCGGGCCTGGCGCCACGTTTAGTGGCGGCGCTGGTCGGCTTTGGGCTGCTACTGAGTTTTATCACCTTGCCGGCCTGGCACTGGTTGCTGCAGCAACTGGCTTTCTGAACGGTTGGCTGTTCAGGGCAGCTCAGCATCCAGCAGCAATAAGCCGGACAATATGGTTTCGCAGACCGCCTGATAAAACGGCAAATCGGCACGGTCAAAAGTGTCGGTCGGCTGATGATAATCGGCATGGTCCGGCACGCCAAAATACAAATAAGGCACGCCATGCTGGCGAAACAGCCGATGGTCGCTGGCGGTGCGCCAGTCCTGCGTATATCCGGCCTGCCAGCGCCCCTGATCATGGCCAAGTTTCAGCGCAACAAAACTTTGCAGCTGCAGCTGTTGCAGCAGGCTTTTGAGCAGCGGCTGCTCTGACGTGCCGACCGCAAATAACTGCTGCTCAGTATCCCGGCTCAGCATGTCCATATTGAGATTAAGCGCCAGCTCACTGGCCTGCAGCAGGCCACTGTCAAACAAAGCTGCGGCCCCCTGCATGCCCTGCTCTTCATGATCCAGTGCAATCACCAGCACAGGATGACGCAGCGGCTGTGACTTCAGATACTGGGCCAGCGCCAGCATGGCGGCAACACCCGAGGCGTTGTCGTCTGCGCCGTGATAAATGCGGCCCTGATGCTCGCCCAGATGGTCGTAATGCGCAGTCAGCACTATCGGTTTGAGCGTCGGATCTGTGCCGGCGATCCGGCCAATGAGATTAACGCCGGTGACGGCTTTGTCATCAAAACGACCGGGGGTCGCCTGATACGTTTGCAGATAACCGTCGCGGCCAGCGGGTTCAAGCCCAATGGCGGCAAAGCGCTGCTGCAGATAAGTACGGGCTTTGACCATGCCAGGCTGACCGGCCCGCCGGCCCTGCATCTCACTGTCGGCCAGCGCAGCAAAATCTGCCAGCAATGCGATAGCATCGAGCCGGGCCGGCAGCGGCAAGCCGGAAGGTCCGGGCTG
>CBINNO010000248.1:0-5564 GCA_966252055.1 uncultured Rheinheimera sp.
CAGCACAGTCAGCTTGGTCGACACTTTGGAGCCACCGACAATCGCCACCAGCGGGCGTTTGGGATTTTTCAGCGCGGCCGCCAGCGCGTCCAGTTCTGCCGCCAGCAGCGGACCCGCACAGGCTACCGGTGCAAAGCGGGCTACACCATGAGTGGTGGCCTGGGCGCGGTGCGCCGTACCAAAAGCATCCATCACAAACACGTCGCACAAAGCAGCCAGTTGACGCGACAGTGCTTCGTCGTTTTTGCCTTCGCCTTTGTTAAAACGAACGTTCTCAAACACCACCACTTCACCCGTGGCGACGTCCACACCATTCAGATAGTCTTTCGCCAGACGAACCGGTGCCTGCAACGCCGCTTTGAGGTAATCGACCACCGGCTGCATGGAGAATTCTTCAGCGTAGACACCTTCTTCCGGGCGGCCCAGGTGCGAACAGACCATCACTTTGGCACCTTTGGCGAGCGCAAGCTCAATGGTCGGCAGCGCGGCTTTCAGGCGAGCGTCTGACGTGACTTTGCCGTTTTTCACCGGCACATTTAAATCTTCCCGGATCAGCACGCGTTTGCCGCTTAAATCCAGATCAGCCATTTTAATAACGGACATTGCCCTCTCCTTTTGTTGATTTGAATGTTCAGAGTTAATTCGGTTTACCGGCTGGCCCGCTTTGCATCATAGCGCGGGCGGTATCGATCATCCGGTTAGCAAAGCCCCATTCGTTGTCGCACCAGACCAGACATTTCACCAGCCTTTTGTGACTGACGCGTGTCTGAGAGCCATCGACGATGCAAGAATGCGGGTCGTGGTTAAAATCGACGGAAACCAGCGGCTCTTCGGTGTAATCAAGAATGCCCGGCAGATGCTGACGCGCCTGTGCCAGCGCGGTATTCACAGCCTCGACGGTCACATCCTGATTGAGCGTGACCGACAAATCCATCGCCGTGACGTTGACAGTGGGTACCCGCACGGCGATAGCTTCAAAACGACCGGCCAAATGCGGCATGATGCGCTCAATCCCCCGTGCCAGCTTGGTGTCAACCGGGATAATCGACTGACTGGCGGCGCGGGTGCGTCGTAAATCCGGATGATAAGCATCGATCACCTGCTGGTCATGCATCGATGCATGGATAGTGGTAATAGTACCGCTTTCGACACCAAAGGCCTGATCCAGCACATTGAGAACCGGGACTATACAATTGGTGGTACAAGAGCCGGCCGAAACGACCTGCATGTCGGCATTCAGCAGCTGATGATTCACGCCATAAATCACCGTCGCGTCGATATCATTGCCGGCAGGATGAGAAAACAGCACTTTGCCGGCGCCGGCCTGAAGATGTAATTCGGCATCGGCTCGGCTGGCAAATACGCCGGTGCATTCCAGTACCACGTCAACCGCCAGCTCGCGCCAGGGCAGCTCTGCAGGATTGGTCTGATGAAACAGCCGTATATGCTGGCTGCCAACTGTCAGCAACTCACCGTCCAGGGTGACCGGTGTGCCAAAACGGCCATGGCTGCTGTCATAACGCAATAAATGCGCGATACCGCGCGCTTCTGCCAATTCATTAATGGCGACAACTTCCAGCTGTTCATCCAGCTGCTGTTCAAAAATGGCCCGCAGGATACTGCGGCCGATACGGCCAAAACCGTTGATGGCAATTCTGATCTTCATGCAGTCCGCCGGGCATCAGCTGCCCTGTTTACTGATTGAACAGCCGCAGCATGCTGTAAAACGCTGCGGCGTCGTTAAACAAAAGGGGCCTCAAGCCCCTTTTTTACTTCTTTGTATTACGCCAGCAATGCTTCAGCTGCACTGACCACCGCAGCAGTCGTGATGCCGAAGTATTCAAACAGCTGCTCCGCCGGCGCTGATTCGCCAAAGCTGGTCATGCCGATGATTTTGCCATTGAGGCCAACATATTTGTACCAGCTGTCGGTGATGCCTGCTTCGACGGCAACCCGCTTGCTGACAGCCGCCGGTAACACAGCTTCGCGATAAGCAGCGTCCTGCGCTTCGAACACATCCGTAGACGGCATCGACACCACACGAACCTGATGGCCTTTGGCACTCAGCTGCGCGTGCGCCTGCACCGCCAGTTCCACTTCAGAGCCCGTGGCAATCAGGATCAGGTCCGGCGTACCTTCGCTGTCTTTGAGTACATAACCACCGCGGCGAATATTGGCCAGTTGCTCGTCGGTGCGCGCTTGCTGCACCAGATTCTGCCGGGTGAAAATCAGCGTGCTCGGGCCCTCGGTACGCTCAATGGCAGCCTGCCAGGCCACAGCGGATTCAACCTGGTCACAAGGACGCCAGTTCATCAGGTTAGGCGTGACACGCAGCGCCGCCAGTTGCTCAACCGGCTGGTGCGTCGGGCCATCTTCACCCAGACCAATCGAATCGTGGGTATAAACAAAAATGACCCGCTGTTTCATCAGCGCGGCCATCCGCACGGCATTACGGGCATATTCCATAAACATCAGGAAAGTGGCGCCATACGGAATGAAACCACCGTGCAGCGCAATGCCGTTCATGATGGCGGACATGCCAAATTCACGCACGCCGTAATACACGTAGTTGCCCGCAGCGTCGTCATGGCTCAGGCCTTTGGAACCTGCCCAGATAGTCAGGTTAGAGCCGGCCAGGTCAGCAGAGCCGCCCATAAATTCCGGTAACAGCGGACCAAAAGCATTCAGCGCATTTTGTGACGCTTTACGGCTGGCAATAGTGGCCGGATTGGCTTGCAGTTTGGCGATATAAGCTGCCGATTCCGCCTGCCAGTTGGCAGGCAGTTCACCGCTTAAACGGCGTTTAAGTTCGGCCGCTTTGGCCGGGAACGCCGCGGCGTAAGCATCAAACTTTTGCTGCCAGCTTTGCTGTAAAGCCGTGCCTTTGGTTTTGCCATCCCAGGCGGCGTAAATGTCGGCCGGAATGTCAAAAGGCGCATGCGGCCACTGCAGGAATTCGCGCGCCGCGGCAATTTCGGCATCGCCTAAAGGCGCGCCGTGACAGTCATGGCTGCCAGCTTTGTTTGGCGAGCCATAGCCGATGATGGTTTTGCAGCAAATCAGCGTGGGTTTGCCGGTTTCCTGCTGCGCCGCTTTAATCGCAGCAGCAATGGCGTCACTGTCGTGGCCATCGACGCCGGCAATCACATGCCAGCCATAGGCTGCAAAACGGGCCGGCGTGTTGTCGGTGAACCAGCCTTCAACATGACCATCAATGGAGATGCCATTGTCATCCCAAAATGCGATCAGTTTGCCAAGGCCTAAAGTGCCGGCCAGTGAACAGGCTTCGTGCGACACCCCTTCCATCAGGCAGCCGTCACCTAAAAATACGTAAGTAAAGTGGTCAACGACATCGTGACCCGGCTCGTTGAACTGGGCCGCCAGTGCTTTTTCGGCCAGCGCCATGCCGACCGCGTTGGTGATCCCTTGGCCAAGTGGGCCCGTAGTGGTTTCCACGCCCGGTGCATAACCGTATTCCGGGTGACCCGGTGTTTTTGAATGCAATTGGCGGAACTGTTTTAAATCGTCGATGGACAGTGCGTAACCAGATAAATGCAGCAGAGAATACAGCAACATAGAACCGTGACCATTGGACAGCACGAAGCGGTCACGGTCGGCCCACTGCGGGTCGGCGGGGTTGTGTTTTAAGAAATCGCGCCATAACACTTCAGCGATATCGGCCATGCCCATTGGGGCGCCCGGGTGTCCTGATTTGGCTTTTTGGACGGCGTCCATACTTAAAGCACGGATGGCGTTGGCAAGTTGTTTGCGGGACAGCATTGTCACTCCTGCATTGTCAGATTTGTATCCAAGGGAATTGGCGTTGCCTGTCCGCTTCTGGCGGCGGTTTGTGCAAAGGCAAGCTGATTTTACGCGACACATCAGTTGGCCGGCATTTTCCCAGACCATGTCCCCCTTGGCAACGAATAAAACCGCATCCATGCTGTTTGACTCAAGTTTTCAGTGACTGGTCCGATAAAAAGCAGCAATGCGGACTGAAAGACGTCCGGGCGGCAGAAAACTCTGGTAATGTGGACCCTGTTTCTCTAGAATACGCAGCCCAATTTTTCAGCGCCCCGTGCCTGATAAATTTACCTATTAACAACCAACTAAGAGTGGAACACGTACATGGCTCAACACATTTTCACCTCTGAATCTGTTTCTGAAGGACATCCGGATAAAATCGCTGATCAAATTTCTGATGCGGTTTTGGATGCCATTCTGGAACAAGATCCAAAAGCCCGTGTCGCTTGCGAAACTTTTGTCAAAACCGGCATGGTGCTGGTCGGCGGTGAAATCACCACTTCAGCCTGGGTAGATATCGAAGAGCTGACCCGCAGCACCATTCGCGAAATCGGCTATGTGCATTCCGATATGGGTTTTGACGCCAATTCCTGCGCCGTGTTAAGCGCCATTGGCAAACAATCACCAGACATCAACCAAGGCGTTGATAAAAAAGATCCGAAAGAACAAGGCGCTGGCGACCAGGGCCTGATGTTCGGTTATGCCAGTAACGAAACCGACGTGCTGATGCCTGCCCCTATCACCTATTCACACCGGCTGGTGCAACAACAGGCCAAAGTGCGCAAAGACGGCACGCTGCCATGGTTAAGACCAGACGCCAAGTCACAGCTGTCGTTTATCTATGAAGATGGCAAGCCAGTCGGCATTGATGCCGTGGTGTTATCGACCCAGCACTGCGACACCATCTCGACCGCAGATTTACGTGAAGCGGTGATGGAACACATCATCAAGCCAGTACTGCCAGCTGAGTGGCTGCGTCAGAGCACCAAATTCTTTATCAACCCGACCGGTCGTTTTGTCATTGGCGGCCCGATGGGCGACTGCGGTCTGACCGGCCGTAAAATCATCGTCGACAGCTACGGCGGCATGGCCCGTCACGGCGGTGGCGCTTTCTCTGGCAAAGATCCTTCCAAGGTAGACCGCTCAGCCGCTTATGCTGCCCGTTATGTGGCGAAAAATATCGTCGCGGCCGGCCTGGCTGATCGCTGCGAAATTCAGGTGTCTTACGCCATTGGCGTGGCCGAGCCGACCTCCATCAGCGTCGAGACTTTTGGCACCAGCAAGCTGTCAGAAGATCAGCTGATTAAGCTCATCCGCGCTCACTTCGACCTGCGCCCATATGGCCTGATTGAAATGCTGCAGCTGGAGCGGCCAATTTATAAAGCCACCGCGGCCTACGGTCACTTTGGCCGTAACGAGTTCCCGTGGGAGCAGACCAACAAGGCGGCAGCGCTTCGCGCGGACGCCGGTCTGTACCATGTATTTGGCATGAAAAAGGCTCTACGGCGCCTTTTTTTACAAAAAGAACCAGGCCTGCACGCACAAACATCCCCTCTGATGCGCCATTCACATCGTTCTGTTTGCATTCAGGCCGCACAGCCCGTATAAACGGGTGCAACAATATAACAACAAGGACTAGCTATGAATCCACCTGCTGCTACCGGCTGGCTGACCCGCAGCCTCAACGCCATCGAACGGATTGGCAACAAACTGCCCGACCCCGCCATGCTGTTCGCCCTTTTTATGATCGGCGTCTGGCT
>CBINNO010000249.1:0-5529 GCA_966252055.1 uncultured Rheinheimera sp.
GAAGGCAAAAACGACGAAGCACTGTCGCGTCAACTGGCCGCTTTGTGCGATGTATTTGTGATGGATGCTTTTGGTACGGCGCACCGCGCCCAGGCCACTACGCATGGCGTAGCCCGCTTTGCACCGGTAGCCTGTGCGGGTCCGCTGCTGGCGGCAGAGCTGGATGCGCTGGCGGCCGCGCTGAAAAATCCAAAACGCCCGCTGGTAGCGATCGTTGGTGGCTCCAAAGTGTCGACCAAGCTGACCGTGCTGGAATCGTTGTCCAAGGTGGTTGACCAACTGGTGGTTGGTGGCGGCATTGCCAATACTTTCATCGCAGCGAGTGGCGCTCAGGTGGGTAAGTCATTGTATGAAGCCGATTTAATTCCTGAAGCGCAGCGCCTGATGGCTGCAGCCAAAGCCGCTGGCGGTAACATCCCGGTGCCAACCGATGTGGTGACCGGTAAAGCCTTTGCAGAAGATGCTGCAGCGGAGCTCAAAGCCGTCGGCGCAGTTGCTGCGGATGATATGATTTTTGATATAGGTCCTGACAGCACTGCCGCGCTGGTGGAGATCCTGAAATCTGCCGGCACTATCGTCTGGAATGGTCCGGTCGGCGTTTTTGAGTTTGCTCAGTTTGAAGCGGGTACAAAAGCCATCGCTGATGCCATCGCACAAAGCGATGCTTTCAGCATTGCCGGTGGTGGCGACACGCTGGCTGCTATCGACAAATATGGTGTGGCGGAGCAAATCTCCTATATTTCTACTGGTGGTGGCGCTTTCCTTGAATTCCTCGAAGGGAAAACCTTGCCGGCAGTCGAAATTCTTGAACAACGCGCCAAAAGCGCGTAAAAACAATGTTATAAACAAGTCAGTTCACTGAAACTACTATATGGCCGGCAGCTGCTGACCGGCCGCGCCGACACTTCAGTGTCGGGTTCAGTGACAAGACTCTTACCCTACAGAAGTGAGGATTGAATGGCTCTTATCTCGTTACGTCAGATGTTGGATCATGCTGCCGAGTTTGGTTATGGCATCCCGGCGTTCAACGTCAACAACCTGGAACAAATGCGCGCCATTATGTTGGCCGCCGACGCGACTGACAGCCCGGTCATCGTGCAGGCGTCGGCTGGTGCCCGTAAATATGCCGGTGCGCCTTTCCTGCGTCATCTGATTTTGGCCGCTGTGGAAGAGTTTCCACATATCCCGGTGGTGATGCATCAGGACCACGGCACGTCGCCGGCCGTCTGTCAGCGTTCCATTCAGCTCGGCTTTTCTTCGGTCATGATGGATGGTTCGCTGCGCGCCGATGGCAAAACGCCGTCTGATTACGCCTACAACGTCGACGTGACCCGCCGGGTGGTCGAAATGGCGCATGCTTGTGGTGTGTCTGTTGAAGGGGAGCTCGGTTGCCTGGGTTCACTGGAAACCGGTGCAGCGGGTGAAGAAGACGGCGTGGGTGCTGATTGTGTATTGAGCCACGACCAGATGCTGACTGACCCGGAAGAAGCAGCCGAGTTTGTCAAAGCGACTGGCGTCGATGCGCTGGCAATTGCCTGCGGCACGTCCCACGGCGCTTATAAATTCAGCCGGCCGCCAACAGGCGATATCCTCGCCATTGACCGGATCAAAGCTATTCATGAACGGATCCCGGATACCCACCTGGTGATGCACGGTTCGAGTTCAGTGCCGCAAGACTGGCTGGAAATCATTAACCAGTATGGCGGCGCAATTCCGGAAACTTACGGTGTGCCGGTGGAACAAATTCAGGAAGGCATCAAACACGGCGTGCGCAAAATCAATATCGACACGGATTTGCGTCTGGCTTCAACTGGGGCGATTCGCCGCTTTATGGCGCTGCACCCGGCTGAGTTTGATCCGCGTAAGTATTTACAGGAGTCAGTCAAAGCCATGACTGAAATCTGTATTGACCGCTATCAGGCCTTTGGTGCGGCCGGGCAGGGGTCAAAAATCAAAGCCATTTCGCTTGAGCAAATGGTGAAGCTGTATGAATCAGGAAAACTGATTCCGAATATAAAATAAGCAGAAAAATGAACAGTCTATTAAAAATTCAAAGCTGAATTTTTAGCAGGCTTTCAGGGGTAAATCTGTAAGCAGATATTGCAGGATCAGGAGTCTGGCGGGCTGTCTTGGTTATATTGACAACCGTTGGTTTTGCTGCAATGATGCGGGCGGTTTACCCTCTAACCAGGTCATTCTTTTTTACAAAGATTGGCCTTTCAAAATACAGGTTACGTTAATCAGCAATTATTGGTTGGGAACTATGTCTAACAATAACATTCGTAAAAACCTGATTGTGTCGGCTTTAGCTGGCGCATTCATGTTCGGTGGCGTCGCGACAGCGTCTACTCTCGCTGAAGTCACTCAGGCAGGCGTGCAGGGCATCAAAGCCTCAGCGCAATCTCAGGAAAAAATCAACAATATCTACGATCAATCTCAGGAACTGCTGGCCGAGTACCGTGCTCTGGTCGAGCAAACTGAAAACCTGAAGGTTTACAACGATCACGTCAACACGCTGGTTAATGACCAAAACGCAACGCTGGCTTCACTGGAAAAGCAGATCGGTACTATCGAAGGTACTAAGCAAGGCATCGTGCCGCTGATGTACAAAATGATCGATACGCTGGAAGCTTTTATCAAAGCGGATATGCCAATCGATCTGAACAAACGTCTGGAACGTGTTCAGCGCCTGCGTGACCTGATGGGTAACTCATCAGTGAACACTTCTGAGCAGTACCGGATGGTGCTGGAAGCTTACCAAATCGAAAAAGATCTGGGTAATGCCGTTGTTACATACACAGACAAACTGAACGTTGGTGGCGGCGAGAAAACCGTAAACTTCGTTTATGTTGGCCGTGTCGCTTTCCTGGCTCAGTCGCTGGACGAAAAAGAAGCCTGGATGTGGAATAAGAAAACTGGTCAGTGGGAAGCACTGAGCGACGAATATCTGGCAGCAACCAAGCTGGCAATTCGTGTAGCGGGCAAACAAGCAGCCCCAGAATTACTGAAACTTCCAGTGTTAGCGGCGGAGTAATTATAAATGAAGAAAGTGTTTAAAGGTTTAATGATTGCTGCAGCTGTGACTATGTCTGCCGGTGTGTGCTTAAACGCCGCCGCGGATACAGCCAAACTGGACCAGCTGCTGGAGCAAGTTAAAAAGAATCGTGTTGCTGACGCGAAACTGGATGCTGCCCGTGAGCAGGAATTCCTGTCTGACCGCGCTGACAAGCAAGCGCTGCTGAGCAAAGCCAAAGCTGGTTTTGCTGCAGAAGAAGCACGTGGTAAATCACTGACTAAACAGTTTGCTGACAACGAAGGTGCTATCGCCGCCAAAGAGCAAGAGTTAGTAAATGCTCAGGGTACCATGGGTGAGATGTTCGGTATCGTTCGTGGTACTGCAACTGAAACTATCGGTGCAATTTCTACTTCAAACATCAGTGCTCAGTACAAAGGCCGTGACGAACTGCTGAAGAAGCTGTCAGTAGCTAAAGAACTGCCAACTATCACTGAACTTGAAGAGCTGTGGATCGCACTGCAGACAGAAATGACTGAGTCAGCCAAAGTTTCTAAGTTTGATGGTGAAGTTACTGCACTGGATGGTACCAAGGGTCCAGCTCAGGTCACTCGTGTGGGTTCTTTCAACCTGATTTCTGACATCGGCTACCTGGTTTACAACGCCGATACCAAAGAGATGCAGCCACTGGTAAAACAGCCAGAGTCTTTTGTTGTTGCTGATGCTGTTGCGTTCAAAAACGCAGCCGGCGGTGAGTTGAAGCCAGTGTATATCGACGTGACTGGCGGTAACCTGCTGCGTCTGAAAACTCAGGAAGCAACTTTAGAAGAGCAGTTCCACCAAGGTGGTACACCAGGTTATGTCATTACAGCGCTGCTGTTGATTGGTCTGCTGATTTCTGTGGTTCGTTTTGCGGCCCTGTCTTCAGCTGGTTCAAAAATCAAATCTCAGCTGAAAAACCTGAACAATCCTTCTACTGACAACGCTCTGGGCCGGATCCTGAAAGTTTACCATGACAACAAAAACGTTGACGTGGAAAACCTGGAACTGAAACTGGACGAAGCTATCATGCGTGAAACGCCGTCAATCGAAAAAGGTATCGGTATCCTGAAACTGATCGCTGCAGTAGGTCCTCTGCTGGGTCTGTTAGGTACAGTTATCGGTATGATCGGTGCGTTCCAGATGATTACGCTGCACGGTACTGGTGATCCGAAGATCATGGCAGGTTCTATCTCTATGGCGCTGGTTACAACAGTACAAGGTCTGCTGTGTGCTCTGCCACTGCTGTTCCTGCACGCAATCCTGCAGTCTAAATCACAATCAATCCTGCACATCCTGGATGAGCAAAGCGCTGGTATCATCGCTGCTCATGCGGAGAAGGAGCGCGCATAATGTATAGCCTGATGGAGCTTTGGGAATCTGTCAGGGATTTTATCGCAACCGGCGGTGATGTACTTTATATTGTCGCCTTTGTGCTCTTTGTCATGTGGATGCTGATTATTGAGCGCTTTTGGTTCTTAGCCCGCGAGTACCCGGCAATGAGAAATAAAATCATTGCAGACTGGCACGCGCGGTCTGATACAACCTCTTGGTATGCGCATAAGATCCGTGATGCTTGGGTATCCCAGGCAAGTACAGAACTGAACACACGCATGAACGTTATTAAAACTCTGGTTGCCATGTGCCCGATGGTTGGGCTGCTTGGAACTGTTACCGGTATGATCGCTGTTTTCGAAATTATGGCGATGGTTGGTACCGGTAACCCAAGAATGATGGCTGGCGGTATCTCGATGGCGACTATCCCGACAATGGCGGGTATGGTTGCTGCACTGTCAGGTGTTTTTGTAACGTCCAAATTGGAAGCTAAGGTAAAAGCTGCAGTCCACGAGTTGGCCGACAGCATGCCGCATCATTGATTAGAGAGTGATTTATGGCTCGTAGAATAAAACGTGAAGCCGAAGAAGCAGCAATTGACCTGACGCCCATGCTGGACGTTGTGTTTATCATGCTGATCTTCTTCATCGTAACGACTTCTTTCGTAAAAGAAGCCGGTATCGATGTAAACCGTCCGAAAGCAGCCAAAGCGCAGCAGAAACCTTCTGCCACAATCTTTGTTGCTATCCGTGCAAACGGTGAAATCTGGTTAGACAAACGTGCAGTAGACGTTGAACGTGTTGGCGCAACAATTGAAAAACTGTTAGCTGAATCACCAACCGATACTGTTATTGTCCAAGCTGACAAAGAAGCTAAGCATGGTGTTGTGGTCTCTGTAATGGACCAGATCAAGCTGGCTGGTATTGAGAAGATCTCAATCGCGGCGGAGAAGTAATATGGCTCGGTTATTACTTTCACTCATTGTTGGTGCGGTAATAACGTTTTTACTGTTTGTATTGATGGCATATCTGGTCAACAGCGACGACGCTGTGACCAATGTCGCAAAGGAACAGATCGTTATTGAAATTAACTCGACGCCGCCTGAGTCTAAAGCTCAGACCCGGACTCGGGTACCGCCACCG
>CBINNO010000250.1:0-5521 GCA_966252055.1 uncultured Rheinheimera sp.
GTGAGCCAAAACAGTGCTCAGCAGTTCAACTGGCAGCTGGATGCCAAAGGCGCTCTGCACGTCCTGTTTGCGGATGGCTCTGCCCTGCAGGTCCGGAAAATCACTGCGCACGGCAGTCACTTCGGCGTTCACACCACTCACTTCAGTGCAGATGGCAAACGCAAAGGTGGCTTTTTGTCCGAAGCTTTTGCAGTCGATCAGCAAAAGGCATCGCAGCTCTCGGTGGTCAATAGCACCAATACCTATTGGCAGCGCATGAACCACCTCAGTTCCCCTACCCGCTGGTCAGGTAACAAACTGCCGATTGCCGTGCAATCCTCCGGAAGCTATGTCACTAAGAATGTGGAGGGCTTTCAGTTTTTTGCCAACGGTACTGCGACCTCCATCACTGGAGATCTCAGCAAGCCAAAACCATATGCCAGTTATTTCAAGCAGAGATGGCAAACCGTGATCAATGACCAGGGACAATCTGTGATACGGGCAGAATGGACCAACTACTGCGAAGACGATCCAAAGGCTATTTGTCAGATCCGTGAATGGCGGCTGTTAGCCAGCACTGACGGTGTGCTAGGTAAAAGGCTGTATGTTGAAGAAATTAACTGGGAACGCTTCATGAGCACGGACCCAATGGAGCATCTGCTGGGCCCACGGCTGACAGTCTATGAAGAAGTGAGCTTTGATTATTTCAGCAGCACCCTTTAAACATATCAGGCGATGACACTATCCCGCACTGGCGCTGACCGGTGTCGGGATCGCTTTTTGATATGACTGACCAAGGCATCTGGCTCCTCCCCTTGAGCGCCGGCTTGCCTTTGTCAGTGTCATTCCTGCAACGCCGTCGCCGGCGTCTGCGAAAACGCCACAGGCTGGCGATACATCTGCAGCAGACGCTGATAATCACCACTTTGTTGCAGTTGCTGTAACCCCATATCCAGCGCCCGCGCCAGCTCAGCGCTGCGGGCGCCCTCTTTGTGAAAAGCGACAAAAATGTCACTGACGTGGTTGGTTGCGCCTTTGACCAGCCCGCTGGCGGCTAACTTTTCCTGACGCAGGTAATAAGCCAGCACATCGTCAAAAAATATCGCCAAATCAAGCCGGCCTTCCTGCAGCAAGCCAATCAGTTGCCGGTGCGTCGACACTTCCACCAGCTGAAAACGCGGTTTGTGCTGCTCAAACAGATTGCCGTACTCATAGCCGCGGATCACCCCCACCACGGCACCATCCGGGATGTCGGCTTCTGTGCGGTAATGTTGCGCACTTTGCAGGTAATAAAACGAAGAAGCCGCCTGAAACAGCGGCGTCTGATGCAACAGGAAATTTTGCTCGGTATTGTGTTGGCGGGTAACGTTCCAGCAGGCATCGGTTTTGCCCTGCGTCGTCAGATACAAGGCGCGGGCGTAAGGCACCACTTGTGTTTCAACCTGATAGCCCTGGCGGGCAAAAGCGGCACTGACCAGCCGTTGCGACAGGCCTTTGCCTTTTTCATCAGAAAACGGCGGCCAGTTATCTTCAGCGGCAATCCGCACCACAGCTTTGGCTTCGGCAGCTGGCGCCAGATGCGTATCCAGCCGGCTGTCTGGCCTGGACGTTTCTGTGGCGACCGGCTGTGCCAAAACCTGCAACGGCAGCAACGCCTGCAGCGGCACCAGCAAAGACCCACCACCCAATAATGCCAGCAATCCTTTGCTGAACTTCAGCCTGAACACTGGCAACTGCCTCCAACCACGACATGGATCAACACCTTAAAACAGTCCGCTGCGCTTTGCCAGCCTGCGGCAGCAAAAGTGCTGCCGGCTTTGATGTGCCGCAAGTTTTTCTACAGAGGAGTCTTATTTGACATCACTCAGTGATGATGATGGCCGTGGCCGTCATCTTCCGCCTTGGCTGGCTTGGCTTTTAATGGCTCAAACTGCGCCTGCACTGCGCCCTGATCTTTCATCTGCACGCTGACCACCGCTTTTAACGCCTCATCGGAGGCGTACACCGTTTCGCCTTGCAGCAGGTTGCCGCCGGCGGGTTTGAGTTCCAGCTTCACTTTTTGTTTGCCGTACACCATCAGCACAGTCGCGCTGGCGCCGCTGACGTCCTGCGGCTTGTCGCCATGGTCGCTGACATAGACTTTGACCGGATTGGTTTTGGCATCGGCGCTGTCTTTAACCAGCACCAGCTCAAAATGATAAGCGCCGGCCATCCGCAGCTGACCGCCATTTGGCCCCTCGATGCTGTCAAAATATTCTTCGGTATGGGCCTGGACCTGGGCGGTTGCCAGCAGCCCTGACATCAACACGCCGGCCAGGCCAAAGTTACGTAACATATTTAATTTCATCATCAAAATAATCTCCGGTTAAAACATTTCACGGTCCGCTGTCTGTTGCAGCAACCGCTCCAAAGGGGCCTGTCCCCACAGCCAGAACATCAGCGGGGTCAGCAATGTATCCAACAGCGTGGCGCTTAACAGGCCAGCAAAAATCACCACAGCGACCGGATGCAGCATCTCTTTACCGGCAGCGTCGGCGGCAAATAACAGCGGCAGCAGCGCAAAGGCGGCGACCAGCGCGGTCATCAGCACCGGCGTCAGCCGCTCCAGCGAACCGCGGATAATCATGGCCTGACCAAAAACTTCGCCTTCATGGCGGCACAGGTTCAGGTAATGGCTGATTTTCAGAATGCCGTTACGACTGGCAATGCCCGCCAGTGTGATAAAACCGACCAGCGCAGCGACGGACAAGGGCTGACCGCTAAGCCACAGCGCTACCACGCTGCCGATCAGCGCCAGCGGAATACTGGCCAGGATCATCAGCGTCAGCCGCCACGACTGATAACGGCTGTACAGCACCAGCACCATCGCCAGCAAAGAACCAATAGCCAACAGGCCAATAGTGCGGCTGGCTTGTTGCTGTGCCTGGAACTGACCTTCCAGAGCGGTGAAGTAACCAGCCGGCAGCTTTTTGGCGGTAAGCAAGGCTTCTACATCGGCCACCACCGCCGACAAATCACGGCCTTCGACATTGGCCGACAGCACCAGCCGGCGCCGGCTGTTTTCGCGGCTGATTTGATTGGGGCCGTCGGTCATGTCGACTTTCGCCAATAGCGACAGCGGCACTGTACCTTTGGGCGTGTTGATCAGCAGCTCGCCCAGCCTGGCGGGGTCGCGGTCGGCATCTTTGAGGCGCAGCACCAGATCAAAACGCCGCTCACCGCTTTGCAGCTGACTGAGCTGCACACCATCGAGCTGCTGCTGTAATTCGCGCAGCAACTGGCCCGGCGTCAGGCCCTGATAGGCCAGCCGGGCGTAATCCAGTTGAATATTCAGCTGTGGGATCAGCACCTGTTTTTCCAGCCCCAGATCAGTGATACCGTCAATCTGACTGAGTTCATCCCGCAGGCTGGCGCCGAGCGCGCGCAGCGTGGCCAGGTCATCACCATAAATTTTCAGCGCCAGCTGGGCGCGAACGCCAGATAACAAATGATCGAGCCGGTGCGAAATCGGCTGGCCAACGCTGACCGAACCCGGCAACACCGCCAGCACGCGGCGAATGTCGGCAATCACTTGCTCACGCGGCCGATCGGACGGCACTAAATCAACGTCGATTTCGCTGTAATGCACGCCTTCGGCATGTTCGTCCTGCTCAGCACGGCCAGTGCGCCGCCCCACCTGGCGCACTTCCGGTACACCGCGCAACAACAGCTCCGCCTGCGCCCCCAGCCGGTTTGACTCGCTGAGCGCAGTGCCCGGTTCGAGTAATAAGTTGATAGTCAGCGTGCCTTCGTTAAAAGGCGGCAGGAAGCTGCGCGCCAAAAAAGGCACTGTCGCCGCGGCCAGCATAACCAGCAGCACAGCACCGGCCAGCAGACTGCGCGCATGAGCAAAAGACCAGCGCAGCACCGCTTCATCCCGCTTTTTCAGCCAGCGCACCAAGGCGCTGTCGCCGTGCTGACGGGCCGCCAGCTGTGGCAACAGGTAATAACACAGCACCGGGGTCAGCGTCAGCGCCACCAGCAAACTGGCCAGAATAGCGGTGATGTAAGCAAGACCGAGCGGGCTGAACAGCCGCCCTTCGATACCGGACAGGGCAAACAAGGGCACAAACACCAGTACCACAATCAAAGTGGCGTACACCACGCCACTGCGCACCTCGGCAGACGCCTGAGCTATCACGCCGAGCACTGGTTTGGGGCTCGCCAGTTGCTGATTTTCTTTTAAGCGGCGCAGCACGTTTTCGACGTCCACCACCGCATCGTCGACCAGCTCGCCGAGCGCAATCGCCAGGCCACCCAGCGTCATGGTATTGATGGACAACCCCGACAACCGGAACACCAGCACGGCCGCCAGCAGACTGAGCGGAATGGCCAGTAATGAAATCAGCGTGGTGCGGCTGTTCAGCAAAAACATCGCCAGCACAATGGCCACCATAATGGCGCCGTCCCGCAATGCCTCGCTGACATTGGCGATAGAATTTTCAATAAAATCAGCCTGTTTAAACAGGAACTGCGGCGGTTCTGTGCCGGCTGGCAAATTCTGGCTGAGCGCCGCGACCGCCTGCTCCAGCTGACGGGTCAGCGCCACAGTGTCAAAGCCCGGTTGTTTTTGCACTGACAAAATCACCGCCGGTTTGCCGTTGTAACCGCCGTCGCCGCGTTTGACCGCCGGCGCTATGCTGACATCCGCCACTTGCTGCAGATACACCGGCTGGTCGTTGTGCACCGCCACCACCAACTGCTGCAAATCCGTCAGCGCCAGCGTGCGGCCCAGCTGGCGAATGAGCCACTCGCGGCCTTGTGCCTCAACAAAACCACCGCTGCTGTTGGCGCCAAAATCGGTCAGCGCCTGTTCCAGTTCGGCCAGACTGATGCCAAGCGCCGCCAGTTGTGCCGGTTTGGGTTCGACGCGGTACTGCCGCACTTCGCCGCCGATGGCAATTACCTGCGCCACGCCGGGGATACTGAGTAACCGTGGCCGCACCACCCAGTCGGCAAATTCCCGCACCGCCATCGGGCTGACTTTGGCCGGATCTGCCGGCAATGCCAGCAGCAGAATTTCGCCCATGATCGACGACACCGGGCCTAAATGCGGAGTAATGCCGGCCGGCAGCTGTTCGCGCGCCAGACTGAGCCGCTCCGACACCAGCTGACGGTTCAGATACAAGTCAGAGCCCCAGTCAAATTCGACATAGACCACCGACAAGCCGATGCCGGACACCGAACGCACCCGGCTGACGCCCGGAATGCCGTTCATGCTGGTCTCGAGCGGAAAACTGACCAATTGCTCCACTTCTTCCGGCGCCATGCCGCCGGCTTCGGTCATCAGCGTGACTGTGGGTTTGTTCAGATCAGGAAACACATCGACCGGTAACTGACGCAGACTCAGACCGCCATACACCAGCAGCAATAACGCCGCGCCGAGCACAAACAGACGCTGGCGCAGACTGAAACGGATCAGGGCATCAAACATACATTACCTCAGCTGCGCCAATAAAGACGCGGCCTGCACCACAACCCGATCACCGGCGCTGAGCCCTTG
>CBINNO010000251.1:0-5496 GCA_966252055.1 uncultured Rheinheimera sp.
CGGCCACGGCGTTGTCGCCGCAGCTTTGCCGGGCGATGCAGGCGAGTATCATGCTGTGTCGCAAGGACCAATGGCGGCGCGACAAGCTAAACGCCAATATCGCGCTGTTTCGCGAGCGTGCGACAGCGGCAGGGCTGGCCTTGCTGCCATCACAAAGCGCCATTCAACCGGTGTTGATGAGGCAGGCGGATACGCCCGCGCAACCCGGTGCTTTTGGAAAAAACAGCACGGCAGCACAAATTGAGCTGGCGCTCAGGGCCAGCCAACAATTGCAGCAACAAGGCATTTGGCTCAGCGCCATCCGGCCGCCGACAGTGCCTTCGCCGCGTCTTAGGGTCAGCTTGTCCGCCAGTCACAACGACAGTCAGATCTGCCAGTTAGTTTCGGCTTTGGCCGCATTACAGGGTTAATCGTGGAATTTGCATTCAGCTCTTCTCATATTGCGCAGCGTTTTGGTAAAGCTGCGCACAGTTACACCGAATCGGCGCGTTTGCAGCGTGAAGTGGCGTTTGATGCGCTGAAGCTATTGCCAGCTGGGCAGAGCGGCCTGCTACTGGATCTTGGCTGCGGGCCTGGCTGGTTTTTGCACAATCTGGTGCCTTATGGCAAAGAGCTTATCGGCATTGATTTAAGTGCAGCGATGCTCGAACAGGCGAACGCGCAGGGCATTGCCAGCGCTTGTCTGCAAGCCGATGCGGCGGCCTTGCCGCTGGCCGATGCGTCCGTGCAGACGGTATTCAGTTCGCTGATGCTGCAGTGGTGTGAAACGCCGGCCGCGGTGTTTACTGAAATCAGCCGCGTGTTAAAGCCCGGCGGCCATTTTGTCATCACCACGCTGGTGGAAGAATCGCTGCAGGAATTCAGCCACGCCTGGCTGCAAGCCGGCAGCAGGGCGCCGGCCTTACCTTTTCGCGACGTAGCCGGCCACCTGCAGGCTGCCCGCGAGGCTGGTCTGAGTTGCCACGGCCAGCAAAAAACCTATCAGCTGTTTTTCCCGGATGTTTTCAGTCTGGCGCGTGAATTTAAACAGCTCGGCGCCAGCTACAGCGGCGGCCAGTCTAACGTGGCAGGCCTGGCAGGCCGGCGCAGCTGGCAGCGTTTTGCCGAGGCCTACCAGCAAAAACGTACTACGCAGGGCTTGCCGCTCAGTTACCAGGTGCTGTTGATGTTTGGCCATAAACCGGCCGGGGTGACATGTTGACCACACAAAGATTTTTTGTCACAGGGACAGATACCGACGCTGGCAAGACGTATGTCAGCAGCGCGTTATTACGTGGCTTCAGGCTCAATGGCCACGCTGTCAGCGCCCGAAAACCCATTGCCAGTGGGACCGACCCTTTGGGACAGAACGCTGACGCGCTGGCCTTGAGTGCGGTGACAGGCGAGCCGGTGGCGCAGGTCAATCCGCTGTGTTTTGCGCTGCCAACCGCGCCGCACCTGGCCGCCCGCCAACAAGGGCAACAGTTGTCGGTGACAGTGCTTGATTCCTTACTGACTGCACCGGCGCAGCCCGCTGCATTTCAGTTGATCGAAGGGGCTGGTGGCTGGTTGTTACCGCTAAACGATACTGAACTGATGGCTGACTGGGTGGTGGCAAAACACTTGCCGGTCCTGCTGGTGGTTGGCGTGAAGCTTGGCTGCCTCAATCACAGCCTGCTGACAGTGCGTGAAATGAGACGTGCCGGCGTGCCAATATTGGGATATGTCGCCAATGTGTTGTGTCCGGATATGCATTTTCTGAGCGAAAACTTGCTGGATCTGCAACAACGGCTGCAACTGCCTTGTCTGGCGCAATTGCCTTTTGCGCCGGCCGGGCCGACAGCCGCGCAATGTCAGGCGTTGGCAGATGCCGTGGAAGCCGCCATGCGGGGACTGCATCAGCGCGGCTAAGCTGCAAAAGCGATGGCCGGGTGTTTGACTGACGCAGGCTAAAGGCCAGCCTGCGTCTTGCAAAGCAAAGCACAGTAAACAGCTCAGCGTGCCAGCAACAGCTGCAAATCCGTCGAAGCGGTCACCGGCGTTTTAGCGCCAGCCATAAACAAGTAACCCGGCTCATCGCCAATGTAGCAGAGTTTTTCGCCTTGTAAGCGCAGCGCCGTGCCTTCCGGCAATGCCATCACCGGCGTCTTCGGGTCCACCTGCATAAATTCTGCGAGCCGCATATCACGGGTTTCACCATGAAAACCCGCTGGCACAAAGTCGGTGTAATGCGGGTTGAGCTGACAGGCCAGCAGCGCCAGCGCGTCGAATGATGGCGGGCAGACAATCGGCATGTCATTGGTAGTGCGGATACTGCAGCCCGCAATGTTCGAACCCGCACTCCAGCCGGTGTAAGGCAAACCGGCACGCACCCGCGTAGCCAGTGGCTGCAACAATTGCCGGCGATACAATTCGTTGAGGAGCACAAAGGTATTACCACCGCCAACCATCACCGCCGTGGCGTCTGCCAGCGCCTGATGCGTGTCGACATGGCGGTGGATGGAATCGAGGCGGATACCCAGTGGTGCCAGCGCCTGCTGAACCTTCGCCTGATAGTCGTCATGGCTCACCGTAACGCCCGCATAAGGGATAAATAACACCTCTTTGATCCCAGCAAGCTGCTCTTTGATAAGCTCCAGTGCGGGCGCCAGATACTCGCTGTCACCGGCTCTTGAGCTGCTTAACAATAAAAGATCCATCCGAAATCCTTCCTCTCACGTAAACGGGCAAAAACGGCAGTCTAACCTGTTGCCTTATGTTCATAAAGCAGGGGAGCCCTTGAACTTTCGGGCCAAGCCCTCATTAAGACATGACAGAGTGCCGTAACAGGAGAGCCTGAAATGAAACGTATCTTATTGTTTTTGATGACTAACCTTGCAGTAATGTTGGTGCTGTCAGTGGTGCTGTCGGTACTGTTCTCGGTATTTGGACTCGACAGGTCCAGTATGCAGGGGCTGTTGCTGCTGGCAGCAGTGTTTGGGTTTGGCGGCAGTTTTATCTCGCTGGCGATGTCCAAATGGATGGCAAAAAGGTCGACCGGTGCTGTGGTGATCACGCAACCCCGCAATGCCACTGAACATTGGCTGCTCAGCACAGTGCAGCGCCAGGCGCAGCAGGCTGGGATCGGCATGCCGGAAGTCGCGGTTTATGATTCACCGGAAATGAACGCGTTTGCCACCGGCATGAACCGTAACAACGCACTGGTCGCGGTCAGCACGGGTTTGCTGCGCAATATGCGCGAAGAGGAAGTGGAGGCTGTGCTGGCGCATGAAGTGTCGCATGTCGCCAATGGCGATATGGTCACGCTGACGCTGATCCAGGGCGTGGTGAATACCTTCGTGATTTTCCTGGCGCGGCTGATCGCCGGCGTCATTGCCAACGGCGGCCGCAGCAGTGACAGCGAAAGTGCCGGCAGTGGCGGTTTTGCTTACATGGCGACTGTCTTTGTGCTGGAGATGCTGTTCGGTGTGCTGGCCAGTATCATCGTGATGTGGTTCTCACGTCAGCGGGAATACCGGGCTGATGCCGGTGCGGCGGCCTTAGTGGGTGCGCCAAAGATGATTGCCGCACTCAACCGGCTGCGTCATAACCATGAAAGTCAATTAGAAGGTTCAATGATGGCTTTTGGCATTGCCGGTAAAAAATCTGTCAATGAACTCTTCTTAAGCCATCCACCGCTGGAAAAACGCATTGCTGCGCTGATGCAGCGTTGATGCAGCGTTTAAATCAACAGGGCAGATGGCGTTTTTCTGTCTGCCCTGACACTTGCCGAGTCCGCTATTCTGCCGCATGATGGTGGCGCAATAGTTATCTAGTGAATTGACCTGACTGAATTTTCTGCCAAAACCAACGCAAAATTGCAACCTTTCGGCGGCGGTCAGAGTCAGAGATTTGCGCGCTCTGCGAAGTGGCGCAAGCGCGCTTCCCGTCCATCCAAATGGAGCATCAGCATGAAAAAATGGTTCGCTTTGGTTTTACTCTGTGTGTTGACTTTGTCCGGTTGTGCCAGCAACAGCGGGCAGTCCGTCGAACAAAAGCGGCAGGCGATAGAAAACATGCGCGCCAATACGCTGAATAAACTTTACAAAGAAAAACCTTACGCGGCGGATACTATCGAAAGGGCCGCCGGTTATGCAGTGTTTTCCAACGCCAATGTCAATCTGATCTTCGCGAGTGCAGGCGGCGGGCAAGGCGTGGTGCATAGCAACAATGGCAAAGTCACCTACATGAAAATGGGCGAAGTCGGCCTGGGTCTGGGCATAGGCGCCAAAGATTACCGGCTGGTCTTTGTATTCCACAATCAACAGGCGCTCAATCGCTTCGTCAATGACGGCTGGGCATTTGGCGGGCAAATGGATGCAGCCGCCAAAGCAAATGAAAAAGGCGATGCTATCGGCGGCGAAATTACGGTAGACAACATTACGATTTACCAATTGACTGAAACCGGACTGGCGCTGCAGGCGACCATCAAAGGCACTAAGTTCTGGCGGGACGACAGCCTGAACTGATCTGTGGGCGGGGTTGCGTTTACCCCGCCAGCGGCTAAGGTTTAAAAGTTCATGAAGCAGGGAGTTGATATGCCATTTTCTACTGATTTAAATGCAGAAATTCGTGTGCTGAATCTGTTTAACCTTGATACCAGCCAGGCAGGTATCAAAGCGCATAAAGATGCCGATGCCGAGACGCTGGCCGCCATTGCGCGTTTATATAACAAAGGCTTGCTGACCCAACCGGACGGCGGCTATCTGACCGACTTAGGCCGCAACTGTGCTGAACATCTGCAGCATGCGCTACGGATCCTGGCTACTTAAGGGCGCGTTTGATTTTACGGCTGAGCAGCAAGGCGGTTGCATAGTCTTGCTGCCTGCCGGCAAACTGCCAGCCCAGATACGCGTTCAGCAATAAAGCAAAGTCATCCGAAAGTTCAGGTTTTCTGCAGCGCCATTGTTGCAGATACTGCTGATAGCTTTGGCCTTTTTCCTTGGGCTGCAGGGCCAGCAGGTGCTGAAACAGCCGCCTGGTTGGATCTGCCGGTGGACGACGCCACCACCACCAGAGTGCGAATACTGCGCCCAGCAATAACCACCAACTGTCGCGTGGTTGCAGCTGCCAGTTGATCTGTTGCAACCGGCCTAACAAACTGCGCTGTTCGGTGGCATCAAAGCTCAGCACCCAGGCCGACCAGTAGTAGTCAAGGTCCCGCAGTGGTTGCAACAACCATTGGTCAACATAGCGGGTCAGCCAGGCAGAATTGAAATCTCCGATAGCAGCCAGTTCCGCATTCGCACTGAATGATTGCAGTAAGTCAGGTTCAATCAGCGCCGTCGGGTCATACAAAACCCAGGAACCGTTCAGATAATACTCGACCCAGGCATGGGCCTGACGTTGCTGCACTTGCAGATAACTGCCGTTGTCCTGCCAGCTGCCGCCCAGGTAACCACCGACCAGCCTCGCTGGCACGCCGGCCGCCCTTAATAAAAAAACCGCAGCGCCAGCGTAGTGACTACAAAAACCCGT
>CBINNO010000252.1:0-5460 GCA_966252055.1 uncultured Rheinheimera sp.
CGGCAACTGGCCCAGTTCCAGCTCTGGCGTGGCCGCGCGGAAATAAGGCACAAACTCCGGATGGTGCCTGACAACTGCACGATAAGCCTCGCAGGAGGTGGTGGCCAGCTGCGCCATCATGGCGCGCCATTCCTGTTTCGGCGCCGGCGGCGGTAACAACAAACCTTCCAGCACCGCCGAAGCGTACAGCGCCAGACTGCGCTGGGCTAACTTGGGCAGACCAAACTTAAAGCGGATCATCTCGCCCTGTTCAGTGACCCGCAGGCCACCGGCCAGACTGCCTGGCGGCTGCGACAGAATCGCCGCATGCGCCGGGCCACCGCCACGGCCAATAGTGCCGCCACGGCCGTGGAACAGCGTCAGCTGCACTTTAGCCTGCTGGCAAATCGCCACTAACGCTTCCTGCGCGCTGTATTGCGCCCAGGCGGCGGCGATAGCACCGGCGTCTTTGGCGGAATCGGAATAACCGATCATCACTTCCTGTTTGCCCTGGATATAACCGCGGTACCAGTCAATCGCCAGCAACTTGCTGATACATTCCGGCGCGTTGGTTAAGTCGGCCAGGGTTTCAAACAATGGCGCCACCCGCATCGGGAAGCTGATGCCGGCTTCTTTTAATAGCAGCTGTACCGCCAGCACATCAGACGGTTTGCCGGCCATCGAAATCACGTAAGTCGACAAGGCTTCCGGGCCATGGCGGGCAATGATGTCGCAAGTGTCCAGCACTTCACGCACTTCAGCGCTTGGTTGCCAGTTCCGCGGAAACAACGGCCTTTTGCTGGTCAGTTCATTGAGTAAAAACGCCTGCCGGGCCGGTTCTTCCCAATGCGCATAATCACCAATGCCGAGGTACTGGGTAAATTCGCTAAACACCTGGGTATGACGGCCGGATTCCTGCCGCACGTCCAGTTTCAGCAGCGTCAGGCCAAAGGCATAGGCGCGGCGGATAGTGTCGAGCAGCTGACCATTGGCGATGACATCCATTTTGCATTCAAGCAGCGAGTGGTAACACAGCAGCAAAGGTTCCAGTAACTGCTGATTGTGCCAGAGCAAATCGTCCGGCCGCTGCAAGCGGTCATGTTTGAGCGCTTCAGACAACCAGTCGCGGGTGTGCAGCAGTTTGCTGCGCAGTTGTTTCAGTAAGTCGCGGTATGGCTCGCGCGACTCTGGCACCTGCGCTTTGAGCGCTGCGCTCGCCAGGTTCATCGACAATTCGTTGCCGAGCACATCCAAATCCTGCGCAAACAGATCGGCGGCTTTCCAGCGGCTGAGCAGCAGCACCTGACGGGTGACTTTGGCCGTGACAAAAGGGTTGCCGTCGCGGTCGCCGCCCATCCAGGAGGAAAACCGGATCGGTGCCGCATCCAGCGCCAGGCCGTGGCCCAGCACCGGTTTTAAGCTGTCGTCCAGCTCGCGGATAAACTCCGGAATGGCCTGCCATAACGAGGTTTCAATGACGGCAAAACCGGATTTGGCTTCGTCGACCGGCGTAGGTCTTTGTTCGCGGATTTCATTGGTATGCCAGGCCTGCGTGATCAAATCGCTTAAGCGGGCGTCCAGGCGCGCCAGCTCAGCCGGCGACAACTCCTGCTCGCGTGCGGCCAGACAGTCGGCAATGCGGGTCAGTTTGTAAATCAGCGTGCGGCGCGTCACTTCGGTCGGGTGGGCGGTCAGCACCAGCTCAATCGACAGATCAGCCACCGCCTGGCGGGTCTTTTCAACATCAACCTGCTGGTTTTGCAATAAGGACAACAATTCCAGCAGCGGCTGTGGCTTTTCAATCGAGCTGGCGCCGGCTTTGCTGATGGTGTGGTGTTGTTCGGCCAGGTTGGCCAGATTCAGGAACTGCGCAAACGCACGGGCGACCGGCAGGATTTCATCGTCGGTCAGGCCTGACAAAATTTGTTTGAGCTGCTGATCCTGTTGTTCAGTGCCGTTTCTGGCCTGCTTGGCCAACTGACGGATTTGCTCAATTCTTTCCAGTACCGCCGGCCCCAGCTGGTTGCGGACGGTATCCCCTAATTGTGTGCCAAGCAAACCGACGTTTGCTCTTAAGGCAGCATATTGCGACATATCCCCTCTCCTCGTTGCATTGCCTGCCTTGTCACTTCGCCCGTTCTGGCGTTTTTTTCTGCAGTTTCAACTCACCCTAGCGCGGAATGCCCTGGTACTCAACACTGACAGATTACAAAAACGCCAACAAAATAGACTTTTAGGTGTTTAGACGGCTTTATTGCAATAAAGAGTTCAACGCCGCCAGCATTGCAGCTCGCTGGCCGGCTGTAACACCTCCAGCCGGGGCCGGGCAAAGTAGTAGCCCTGAAACCAATCGATGCCCTGACTGGCCAGATAGTCCAGTTCAGCTGCCGATTCGACGCCTTCCGCCAGCACCCGGCAACCAAGCAGCGCACATTGCTGCAGGATCTGGCCGACACGCTGTTGTTTTTCAACCGACTGATCAATATCGCGGATCAACGCCATATCCAGCTTCAACACGCGTGGCCGCAGCGAATGCAGCCAGTCTTCGTGCGCAAAGCCGGCACCAAAGTCGTCAATCGCCGTGATAAAACCGCGGGCGGCATAACTTTTAAAGATATTCAGCAGGTGCGCATGGTCGAGGATTTGCTCGCCTTCGGTCACTTCAAACATGATGTTGCGGATGTCAAAGCCGAACAAGTCAGCCGCTTCGATAGTCGCCCGAATGCAGGTTTCCGGTTTATAGACCGCGTTGGGCATAAAATTAATGCTGAGGATTTTATCAAGACCCAGCCGGGTCGCCGTTTCAATCGCTTTCACCCGGCAAGCCTGGTCAAAATAGTATTTATTTTTCCGGGTCACCTGCGACAACACTGCTGCGGCGCCTTCGCCATTGGCGCCACGTACCAGTGCTTCATAACCGATCACCGATTGGCTGGACCACTCAATGATCGGCTGAAAAGCCATGCGAATATCAAAGCCGAGCGCGGAACCAGCCAAACAGTCGTGACAGCTTTGTTGTTTGATTTCTGCCGGAAAGTTCATCGGTTTTACTCTCTGTATGATTTTGTGCGCTGCTCTGCGCGTTGTTCTGTACGTTATTCTGTGCGTTGATATCGGAATGCGTGACTGAATGCTCCGCTGCATCAGTGGCTGCATGACCGGCGGCCTGTTCTGCCAAATCGCTCCCGGCATTTGAAGCCGTCGCGCTGCCGGCCGTGCTTGCCAATGACTGTACCTGATTGGGCACAACGGTGTCATGCCAGCGGGCATTCACCTGCACAGCAGGTTCTGTCAGCTGCCAGCTGTCTGCCGCCGACAAACGCGGCACTGCCGGTGCGGCCGGCATTTGCTCCGGGTGGTCCTTGCCGGCCTCGCCGGCCAGCCGGAACGCCATCGCCGCCAGCGGCGGGCCTATGGTTTCAAACACGGTCACCGCACCCAGCACAATAGCGCTGATCACGGCGGCATGCTGGCTGCTGAGACCGGCGCTGGTTTGCGCCAGACCAATTGCCAGACCCGCCATCGGGATCAGCAAAACACCACCGGCCAGCGCCGGTTTTTGCGGCTCACGATGCAGCAGCGCACCCAGACTGACGCCGGCCAGCTTGGCCAGTGAGCGCACCGCCACCAGCGCCAGCACCACGCCGCCGTATTGCCACAAAGTCGACAGCTGTAATTTAGCGCCGGCAAACACAAACAACACAATAAAAAACAGCTCAAACGCCTGACCAAAACTCAGTTCAGACACCAGCGTGCGCCGCTCCAGACTGCGCACTGTGATACCGACCACCAGCGGCGCAAACAGCGCTGACACTTTCAGTTGCTGAGCCAGCGCCAGCGTCAGCATCAGGCCGCCAATCACCAGCGCAAACTTATACTGCTCTGCTTTTGCCGTGCGGGCACAAAGCCAGTGCAGCACAGCGCCCATGCTGATGCCAAGCGCGGCCGACCCCAGCAGCAGATAAATCGGCTGCAAAATCACCTGCTGCAGGCTGAGCTGCTGGTCCAGCAATAACGCCGGCACCACGGCCGCAAATAAGATAAAAGACCAGCAGTTGTTGAGCGCCACCAGCGTTTTGGCGGTCTCGGTGACCGGCCCTTTGGCGCCGACTTCATGCGCGACGTGCAACAACACCGCCGGCGAGGATGAAATCAGAATGGCGCTGATCAGCGCCGCCAGCACCGCGGGCAGCCCCAGATACAGCAGCACCACACAGCAGGCGGCAAAAGTCAGCGTCGCTTCCAGCAACGAGGTCAGCACTATCGCTTTGTGGCGGCGGATAAAACGCAGGTCCAGCGACGTACCAAGCCGGTACAAAATCAACGCCAGCGCAATATCGACCAGAATGCGGGCATTGTTCAGCGTGTCTTTGTCCAGAATCCCCAGACCGCTCGGGCCAATCAGCAGGCCCACCCCCATAAAACCGGTGATACTGGGCAGCCAGGGCCATTTGTGCGCCAGATAACCGCCCATAGCGCCGACCAGCAGCAGCAAGCCAAACGCCAGCAAAGGCGTCAGCTGAATAAAATGCTCAGGTAAAAAATTCATCGGTTCTCCGCAGATAAAATCGCCCTGCAGTCAGCAGTTTATAGTGAGCGGCGCAACTTCTGTCGAGTCGGCCTGGTGTGGCAAAGTTCCCGGCCGGCCTTTGCCGCTGCGTCAAACGGCGGGCTGTCAGCGACTGACAAACTGCAGGCTGAACGCGGTTTCCCCGCCAAACTGCCATTGCACCTGCTGTTGCAGCGGCAATTCCAGTACACCGGCAAAAGAGCCGGTGATCAGCAACTGACCCGCCTGCAGGCCGATACCACGACTATGCAGCAAACGAACAAAAGGTAACAGCGGCGCACGTGGGTGTGGATTCGGATGACTGGCCGGCCGGGTTTGCAACTCAGTGGCCCATTGCAGATGCAGCGGGAAGGCCGCTTGCTCATTCGTCACCGCTGCGCCCAGCCACAGCCCCTGATTAAACAGGCCGTCTGCCAGTTGATCGAAATAACCGGCGCCACTGTCCGCGGCGTACCGGCTTTGGATCAGCTCCAGTGCCAGCCGCGGCGCGCCGAAACTCTGGCGTAGCACTGCATCGCTGTAATCGCCAGCGGCCGGTAAATCCGCCAAAAGCGGATAAGCATATTCAGGCTCAACCCGCGCCAGCCGCGCTGTTGAAGGCCAGAGCCGGCAGCTTTCGCCTTGTTGCAGTTCGGACTGATACAAAGGCGCCGCAACAATTTTCAGCTGCCCCTCTTCATCCTGACTGCTCAGGCCACATTTCCAGCCAATCACCGGCCCCAGCAATGCCGCGACCTGCTGCTGAATGGCAAAAGCATCGGCCAGATTGTGCGGCCGCTCAGACGCGGCCAATACAGGCCCTTGTTCGCCGGCAAGCCGGCGGCGCGCCAGTTCTCTGGCGGCGGTCTGGATTTGTGCTGTCGTTAAAACGGATTCAGGCCAGCTGAGTTCAGACATGCATCCCTCCGGGC
>CBINNO010000253.1:0-5455 GCA_966252055.1 uncultured Rheinheimera sp.
GGCTGCTAATGTGTTGGGTACTGCGCCGGTGCCTGCTGCAGTCAGCGCGGATTCTGAATTATTTCAGCGTAACATGAACGCCATCGCCAGGTTTTACCCGGCGGTGCACAAAGAGCTGCTCAATCACCAGCCAAAACACTGGCGCTATGTGATAGATACCAGCGGTCAGCCGAATCTTTACCACGACGGCCGGCGGGCATTGTTTCATCATGATACCAGCGCAGAGTATCAGCAGCTGTACGATTATTTTGTCGGTCATCCGTTTCGGGATGATGTGGTGCTGGGTGTTAAAAGTGGCGGTAAATTGTGGCGATACGTTCATTTCCGCCACATGATGAAGACCAATCAGCTGCTGGCTAATACGCTGAAGAAACAAAACAAACTGCCGAAGACACTGAACTCCCTGATTGTGTTCGGTGTGGGGTTAGGCCAGCATCTTGAGTTGCTGACTGAGGCACATCAAATCAGCAACCTGATGATTTGCGAGCCAAATATTGATTTTTTCTACGCCAGTCTGCAGTGTGTTGACTGGGAACAAATTCTGCTGCGGGCTGATACTGCAGGACAGCGTATTTATCTGAATTTAGGCGGCAATGGCAGTCATTACTTCCATGACCTGATGGCGCAGTTTTATCAGATCGGCGCTTATTCAGTTGCTGATACTTATATGCTGTGTTCCTACTACAACGTCAGCATGCAAAAGGCGATCGGTGATTTAAGGGCTGATCTAAAAGTCGTGCTGGCGCTTGGTGAGTATTTTGACCATGCCTATTATGGTATTTCGCATACCTTTCATGGCCTGGAAAATGGCTATCGTTTTATGCGCCAGCATGCGGATGCTGTTCGTCATCCGGCCTTTGAGTTACCGGTTTTTATTATCGGCAATGGTCCCAGCCTGGACGAATCTATCAGCTACATCCGCGAGCATCGTGAGAAAGCCATCGTGATCAGTTGTGGTACGGCGCTGCGCTCTTTGCACGTGAATGGCATCACACCGGATTTTCATGCAGAAATCGAACAAAACCGCGCCACTTATGACTGGATGATGCAAATTCAGGATGCCGCTTACTTAAAAAAAATCCGCCTGCTCAGTGTCAATGGCATCCACCCGGATACCGCGGCTTTGTTCCATGAGGTGCTGCTTTGCTTTAAAGAAGGTGAAGCTTCCACTTATGTGTTCAATAACGGTCTGAAAGCCATGGGGTATGAGGCTACCGTGTTGTCTTACGCTTATCCCACGGTGACGAACATGGTGCTGAATTATTTTCTGAAATGGGGCTTTAAGTACTTCTACCTGCATGGCGTCGATTTGGGTTATCACGATGTCAACAAACACCATTCCAGCTTTTCGTCTTATTACAAAGCGGATGGTACTGAGGTTTATGATTATCAGAAACAGCATGGTGGCGGGGCGCCGGTCGCAGGTAACTTTGCACCGCAAGTGTTCACCAAACCTGAATTTGACGTGTCGCGAAAATTACTGGAGCAGGCCATTAAAACGGCTGGTCATAAAATAGAAGTGTATAACTGCAGCAACGGTGTCCGTATTGCCGGAGCGGCCAGACTATTACCTGAGCATATCCTGCTGCAGGAAGAACCCGCTGACAAAGCACTTCAGCTCGCTGATCTGATAGAAAAAACTTATTATCCGGCGTTGACTGGCGTTGGCCAGCAAATCCTGGCCGCTTTTGACCGACAGCTTTATCAGGACTCTGTTGCTGAATTGCAGGACATTCTGGCTGATGACATTGCAGATCAGGAACAAGCCCGGGCGATGTTGGCCCGTCAGTGGGCATTTCTGCGCAGCAGAGCGGTGCGCCCCAATGACATCACGTTCTGTTTGTTCCACGGCAGTGCCAACTACTATGCCGGTATTCTGACCAAACTGGCGTCAGGTATTGATGAAGAAACCCCGCAGGTTCTGGAAGCCTTTAACAAAGTACTGGCCTTGTGGCGAGGATACCTGGCAGAGGCACATCAGGCGTATCTGACCGATCCGCTGGCGCTGGACACGACTTCGGTGCAGGATTTGTTTGTAAAACCAGCTGATGCGCCGGCTTCTGCTTAATCTTTGGTAAAAGTGGCCGATAACCGATCATCAACAATGGCTGCAGCCTTGGCAGGTGGAAGGATCAATTCCAGATGAAGTTAAGCGTGATAGTCCCGGCGTATAAGGTTTCTCCTTATATCTATGAATGTGTGCTCAGTCTGTTGAGTCAACAAACCCATTTCGCGTTTGAAGTGCTGGTTTGTAATGACGCTTCGCCGGACAATACCCGTCAGGTACTGGGATATCTGGAGTCCGCTTATCCAAATCTGAAAGTCCTCGACAACCAGCCAAATCTGGGGCTGGTTGGCACAATGTCGCGCTTACTGAGCGAAGCCAAAGGCGACTACATCGCTTATCTGGACGGTGACGATCTGGCGTTGCCGGGTAAATTACAGCAGCAGGTGGATTATCTGGACCAGCATCCGGGTTGCAGTCTGGTGTATCACGAATCCGATATGTTCGACACTGTCACAGGCGCTACGCTGAAGCTGTACAGCCGTGACAATTACAATGCCCGTTATATTCCACAACAAGCCGATATCAGCCATTTGGTGCGTTATGGCACTGTGTTGCAGGCGAGCAGTATCATGCTTCGCCGTCACGCCCATCTGCAGGATGCGCTGCAACACGGCTGTAAAATCATCTGCGATTTCCCCTGGCACATCATGAACCTGGGTTATTTAGGCGGCACTATGGACCGGCTCGATGCAGTGCTCGGCCGTTATCGGGTGCATGGGCAAAGTTTTGGTGGTCAGACAGCACAAAGCAGCGAGCGCCGCTTGCTGGTGACCGAAGAAATCGCCAGCGCCTGTCGGCTCGCTCTGCAGTTTGGTCTGGCGCCTGAGTTGGTCACTGCCGGCGTGAATCATGTGTATTTTGCTGCCGCACTGTACTTTTTAAAGCAAGGGCAGCATGCGCTGTTTGGCCAGATGATTGAAAAGTCGGTGGGTGATGCGATCTTTTTCGATAACCGCCATCAGCTGGCCTGGCAACACAGAGCCGAACCCGCGCGTGTCAAAGCAGAGCTTGGCTTATGAGCGCCGGTTCGCGTTATCAGGCGGTGGTGATAGGCGCCGGTTTATCCGGTGCAGTCATGGCAGAGCGGATGGCCAGTCAGCTGGGCTGGCAGGTGCTGGTGCTCGAGCAGCGGCCGCACCTCGGCGGTAACTGCTATGACGAATATGATGAAGCAGGAGTATTGGTGCATAAATATGGTCCGCACCTGTTTCATACCGACAAACAACAAGTCTGGGATTATCTGTCGCAGTTCACAAAGTGGCGGCCCTACGAGCACCGGGTGCTCAGCCGGATTGACGGCCAGCTGCTGCCCATTCCGTTTAATCTGACCAGTATCCGCCAAAGTTTTGCCAGCGCTGAAGCCGAAGCAATGATTGTGGAACTTATCCGTCGTTTTGGCTCTGATGCACGGGTGCCAATTTTGCAGCTGCGCCAGGAAGAAAGCCCGTTGTTACAGAGACTGGCTGAATTTATTTATCAGCGTGCTTTTGTCAATTACACCAGCAAGCAGTGGGGCGTCGGGCCGGAAGCGATTTCTCCGGCGGTAACCGCGCGGGTGCCGGTGGTGGTCAGTACTGATGACCGCTACTTTACCGACCCCTGGCAGGCGGTGCCGGTTGATGGATACAGCGCGATGATTGGCAGAATATTGCAGCATCCGGCGATTGATGTTGAGCTGAATACGCCGATGGCAGCCAGGCTGCAGCTCGATATCGCCAAAGGCGAGGTCTGGCTTGATGGTGAGCCTTTTGCCGGCATGCTGGTTTACACCGGCATGATTGACCAGTTGTTGCCAGGTGAAGCGCCGCTGCCGTATCGCTCACTCAGATTCGAACATCAGCACCTGAATCAGCCGCAGTTTCAGCCAGCCACGACAGTCAATTACCCGAACGAAGAAGCTTACACCCGCATCACTGAGTTTAAGCATCTGACCGGTCAGCACCATGCCGGTACCAGCATAGTGTATGAATACCCGTGTGATTATCAGCCACAGCAAGGGCTTGAGCCGTATTACCCGATTTTTACCGATGAAGCGCAGCAGCGTTATCAGCAATATCGCGCCCGGCTTGCGGCGATGCCGCAACTGCTGGCGTTAGGGCGGTTGGCTGAGTATCGCTACTTTGATATGGACGACGCGGTGGACAATGCCTTAGCACAGTTTGCTGCTTTGTGTCAGCGGCTGTCTGCAGCTGACACTAAGTAAGGGCTTCAGATGCAAACGCCAGCTATTGCCGCACTGATGACAACTTACAACAGTGCCCGTTATGTCGGCGCCACTGTCGATGCGGTGCTGGCGCAAAGTCTGCAGGATTTTGAGCTGGTGGTCGTCGACGACGGCTCGACCGATGACACTGTCGCCTTGCTGGAAAGTTATCAGGACCCGCGGATCCGCTTGTTCTGCCGTGCGGACAACCGCGGGGTGGGGTACTCGCTGCATGAAGCACTGCAGCAGGTGCGGGCGCCCGTCGTGATTAAAGTTGACTCCGATGACATCAGTCATCCGCAGCGCTTTGCCAAACAGCTGGCCTACCTGCAGCAGCATCCGGAGCTGAGTCTGGTCAAATGTTATTTTTCTTATTTTGCTGACAATGCTGAAGTTGCGGCCAGTGCGCGTTTTGCCGCCAGATTACGGGATGCCGAGCAAATCAACAGTATCAACACAGAAGCGCTGATCGCCGAGCATTTACCCCGCTGGCTATGTGTCGAGCACACCACCTATTGCGCCAGAACGGAAGCCGTACGCGCGGCAGGTTATCCGGATCAGCGGCTGTGCGAAGACTATGCGTTGTTTTACCGGATGGCACAAAATGGCTGCCGGATGGGCTGTCTGCCTGAAGTGCTGGTGCAGATGCGGCTCAGCCAACATTCGGTGACTGCGGCGCTGGATGCGCAAAAGCTGCGGTTGTGGTTCCGTTATCTGCTGGCATTTAAATTGCCAAGGCTTGAGCAGTTATGCGGGCCGGCACGTCAGCTGGCGATATACGGCGCCGGTGGGCTGGCCAGGCTGATGTATGAGCTGCTGGGCGAGGCCGGTTTCAAAGTCAGCTATTTTATCGGACAACAAGCTGAGCCGGCTGTAACGGTCGGTGATGTGCAGGTTGAAGTGAAGGCTTTAGCGGATTGTCTGCACGACAAAATCGTCATTGCCGCGCAGCCGGTGCGTTTAACGGTGATGCAACAATTAACGGCGCTGGGCCGGCAGGAATGGCGTGATTTTATGGTGATTGCCTGATGAAAGTTTCTATTATTACCGCAACTTATAACAGTGCAGCGACGTTGCGGGCCACGCTGGACAGCGTGGCGGCACAAAGTGCGCTGGCGGACATTGAACATATCATTGTCGACAGCAGGTCTGGCGATGCAACACTCGCCATCGTTGCGGATTAT
>CBINNO010000254.1:0-5451 GCA_966252055.1 uncultured Rheinheimera sp.
TGTGTTCTGTGTTCTGTGTTCTGTGTTCTGTGTTCTGTGTTCTGTGTTCTGTGTTTGGCTGCCCTCAGCCACTGTGCAGGCCCGCGGTAAAGACGCTCTCAGCGCGGATCAAAATCGCTGCGCTGATGCCGCTCGGCCAGTTGCGTCGCTTCGTCGCCCCAGTTGCGGTTGACGCGAATGCCGCGTTGTACCGCCGGTCTTGCTGCAATTTTTTCGGCCCAGGCCAGCAGATGCGGATAAGCGCCGGCATCGAGGAACCTGGCGGCGTCGTACACGCTGCCGAGCACAATCTGGCCGTACCAGGGCCAAATCGCGATATCGGCGATGCTGTAGTGTTCGCCGGCGACAAAAGGCGAAAGCGCCAGTTGCTGGTTGAGCACATCGAGCTGGCGTTTGGTTTCCATGGTGTAGCGGTCAATCGGGTACTGCAGCTTTTCGGGCGCATATTTAAAGAAATGGCCAAAACCACCGCCGACAAAAGGCGTGCTGCCCATCTGCCAGAACAGCCAGTTCAGCGTTTCGGTGCGCCCGCTGAGGCTCGCCGGCAACAGCGCCTGCGCAGGCGCTGCTTTAATGGCAAGCTCTGCGGCGAATTTTTCCGCCAGATACAAAAGCATGCTGCCGGATTCAAACAGCCGCAGCGGGCCACCGTCGGGCGTGGCTTGTTGCGGCGCATAATCGAGCAGCGCCGGAATTTTGCTGTTTGGATTGACCGAAACAAAGCCAGAACCAAACTGGTCGCCCTGACTGATGCTGACAAGCCAGGCGTCGTATTCGGCGCCGCTGATGCCAAGCGCCAGCAGCTCTTCGAGCATGATGGTGACTTTCTGGCCATTGGGGGTCGCCAGCGAATACAGCTGCAGCGGATGCTGACCGCGTGGCAGTTCGCGCTCAAAACGTGCGCCGGCGGTTGGTCTGTTAACAGACGCAAAAGCGCCGCCGTTTTCGCTGTCAAAAGTCCAGACTTCAGGTGGTGTGTAGCTCATGTCCGTACGCTCCGAAGCAACAGCGCCGCGTCAGCCCAATAAGGCCGACAGCGCTTTATAACCCTGAGAAATGGTTTCAATCCGGTTGGCCGGATTGTCATGTTCAACAAACTGGTGGCGTACACCAGCAAATGCGGCGCTTGCAAAAATCGGTTTAAAATCAATGACGCCACGCCCAACATCGACCATGCTGCCGTCTTTGGCCATGTCTTTGACATGCAGCAGCGGGAAGCGGCCCGGATGCTTTTTAAACAGCGCCAGCGGGTCGACGCCGGCTTTGATGGTCCAGAACAGGTCCAGCTCCATTTTGACCGCGTCAGCATCGGTTTCGCCGAGCAGCACGTCATAGGGCAGACCGCCTTTGACCGGCGTCAGTTCAACGTCATGGTTGTGGTAACACAGCTGCAGACCGGCGTCGCTGACCGGTTTGGCAAACTGATTCAATTCCGCCGCCAGCTTTTTGTAGCTGTCGACTGAGTCGCCGCGCTGCTCTTCAGACAGCCAGGGCAACACAATGTACTGATGGCCGATGGTTTTGGCGTCTTTGATGACGTTGGCCAGATTGGCACGCAGTGCTTCCAGCGGTACATGCACTGAAGGCGCTGCCAGGCCATTGCCGTCCAGCAAGGCTTTGATTTTCGCCGGCGTTTTGCCGAAATAGCCGGCAAATTCCACTTCCTGATAGCCGATACCGGCCACCAGTTTTAAGGTGTCTTCGACACTTTTTTCCATCAGATCACGCACGGTATAAAGCTGCAGACCGGTTTTACCTTTGCCGGTGCTGGCTTTGTTTTCCGCGGCGCCGGCCAGTGCCGGCATGCCACCCAACAGCGTCAGCGCGGCGGCCCCCGTGATGGCCCCGCCCAGCAGCCGGCGGCGCGCCGGGTTTGCCAGCGTGGTGGCGGTATTTGACGCTGCCGCATCAGCAGATTTTTTCAACAGGCTCATCAGTCACTCCTTGTCAGTCGTTGTCAGATCAGGCGGGAGTCGGGCGGACTGGATGCCTGAGGTTGTAGGGCCGGCGCAGCCGGCAGCTAAAAAATTGTCGCAGCCTGACGGCTTCAGGC
Organism: uncultured Rheinheimera sp.; assembly: GCA_966252055.1. Lineage (GTDB taxonomy): Bacteria > Pseudomonadota > Gammaproteobacteria > Enterobacterales > Alteromonadaceae > Pararheinheimera. The sequence continues at coordinate 2,054 of CBINNO010000254.1, forward strand.
CGGCGCCGGGCCCGTGCTGCCACGCAGCACCAGCTCAAAGGGCAAAATCACTTTGGGCGCCATCGTCAGTTTTTGTTCCAGCACGTCAATCAGCAGATTGACGGCGCTGCGGCCAAATTCTTCGGCCGGCTGTGCGATAGTGCTCAGCGGCGGATCGCAGAAGGCGGCAAAAGAGATATCGTCAAAACCGGCGACTGACACATCCTGCGGCACCCGCAGGCCATGTTGTTTCAGGCTTTGGATAGCGCCAATCGCCATTTCGTCGTTTTCACAGAAAATCGCGGTTGGTGGCAACTCACGTTGCAGTAATTCGCTGGCGGCCTGGTGGCCGGATTGCAGGGTAAAATTCCCCGGCTGCAGCAGGCTTTCATCAAATTCGATGCCAGCGGCCTGCAGCGCGTCACGATAACCGGCGACGCGGTCGCGGGTCAGCGGGCTGCGCGCCGGGCCTTTGATCATCGCAATACGCCGGTGTCCCAGGCTGATTAAATGTTCGGTCATCGCAGCGGCGGCGGCTCTGTTATCCAGCACGACCACCGGGCAGGGCGCTTTATCCAGCACTTCACAGGCGTTGACCATCGGCAGCCGTTCGCATTGCATATCGAGCGTGGCGAAAGGGTCAAAAGCGCGCAGCTGAATCAGGCCGTCGGCCTGTGAGGTTTGCACCAGCCGGGCATAAGCGATTTCGGCTTCATCGTCGGCCAGGGTATTGCCAAGCAGCAGCGCATAACGGCGCTGATGTGCCGCTTCCTGCATGCCGCTGATCACGCGGGCAAAAAACACGTTGGCGACCGTGGGGACCAGCACCACCAGATTGTGGCTTTTGCCGGAGCGGAATTTGACCGCCAGCAAATTGGGCTGATAACCGGCCTGCTTGACGGCGGCCAGCACTTTGTTGCGGGTCTTCAGCGACACCAGTTCAGGTTGTTGCAAAGCCCTTGAAACCGTGGCGACTGACACTTCAGCCAGCCTTGCCACTTCACGGATATTGGACATACAGATCCTCAGTTCCTGTCACGATGTCGGTGATTGTCAGGCTTTGACGGCTGGCTGCCAAGCGCGCTGGCCTGTCACAAGCTGGCCCGCCCAGAGATAACCAGCACAGAGCTGTCGAGCAGGCGGGGCCAGGTGCCCCAAAGCACAGTGGCGTCTTTGTCAAAATGTAACCGATATCATTATGTTTTCTTTTATAGGGGAAAGCGGCAAAAAAGGAAAGAGCAAATCGACCAGCTGAATGCGCTTTTTTAGTGCAAAAACTCCATTTTGGTGACGGATTGCTGGATTTGTGAGCAGGCTTTGCGCGATGCTTGGGCAGCTTTGTCGCAAAAATGCCGAAAATGCACTGGTCTGGCTTGACAGTATGAAATGTAATCCGTTACATATTTTAGCATCAGAAATTTTAAATCGTTCTGTCTGAATCGTTTCAGTCCGCGCCAGCCGCTGACTGCAGCCCGATGCAGGACACCAGAACACAAGGACCCGGTATGCAGGTGAACCCTCAGCAAAAAATTCGGTTAGGCATGATTGGCGGTGGCGAAGGCGCCTTTATCGGTGCTGTGCATCGTCATGCTGCGGCGCTGGACGGTCAGACCGAACTGGTCTGCGGCGCTTTCAGCCGCGATCAGGCCAACAACCAGCGTACCGGCGCCAGTCTGGGGCTGTCGCCTGCGCGGCTGTACGACAGCTGGCAGCAACTGCTGGCCGGCGAAGCGGCGTTGCCTGAGCACGAGCGCATGCAGCTGTTGGTCATTGTCACCCCCAATCAATTGCATGTGCCCATCAGCATCGCGGCGCTTGAAGCCGGCTTTCATGTGTTTTGTGAAAAACCGGCCGGCGTCACGCTGGCAGAAACCTCGGCGCTTGCCAAAGTGCTGGCATCGTCAGGCCGTTTGTATGGTCTGGCGCACACTTACCTGGGGTATCCGATGGTGTGGCAGGCCAAAGAGCTGGTGGCAAGCGGCGCTTTAGGCACTTTGCGCAAAATTTATGTCGAATACCCGCAAGGCTGGCTGACCGACAATCTGGAAGCATCGGCTCAGAAGCAAGCGAGCTGGCGCACCGATCCGGCGCAGGCCGGCAACAGTGGCTGCATGGCCGACATCGGCACGCACGCCTTTGGTCTGGCTGAATTTATCAGTGGCCAGCGGGTGACTCAGCTCTGTGCAGAGCTCGCCACCCATGTGGCTGGCCGCCGGCTCGACGATGACGGCGCCGCGCTTTTTAAAACCAATGGCGGCGCCAGTGGTGTGCTGATCGCGAGCCAAATTTGTGCCGGCGAAGAAAACGCGCTGAAAATTCGGCTTTATGGCGATAAAGGCGGTCTCGAGTGGCAACAAATGGAACCGAACACCGTCATTTTACGGCCACATGGTGCGCCAGTGCAGCTGCTGCGTGCCGGCCTCGGTCAGCCGGGGCTTGGTGTCGAAGCGCAGCGCCGCTGCCGGCTGCCGGCCGGTCATCCGGAAGGTTACCTTGAGGCCATGGCCAATTTATATCGTGATTTTGCCGCGGCCATTCGCCGTAACGAGCAGGGCACGCCAACTGGCGTACCGGGCATTCAGGCCGGCCTGCGGGGCATGGCCTTTATTGAAACTGTGACCCAAAGCGGCAGCAGTAGTCAGAAGTGGCTGGAAGTGCCCGCCGCTGTCGCAGACGTTTAACCAAACCGGCAGCGCCGCCCCCAATTCCATCAGGAGCAGATTATGAGTATCAAGGGACCCGCGATTTTTCTGGCGCAGTTTGCCGGCGCCGAAGCGCCGTTTAACTCTTTAACCGGCATGGCGCAGTGGGCCGCCGGTTTAGGCTATCGCGGCATTCAGGTGCCGACCAACGATCCGGCGCTGTTTGATTTGGTGCAGGCCGCCGCCAGTCAGGATTATTGTGACGAAGTAGCAGGCCGCTGCGCCGAAGCCGGCGTGGCCATTACTGAGCTGTCGACCCATTTGCAGGGGCAACTGGTAGCGGTGCATCCGGCCTACGACGAGCTGTTTGACAATTTCGCCCCGGCAGCACTCAAAGGCAAGCCGGCGGCGCGTACCGAATGGGCCATTGAGCAGTTAAAACTGGCCGCCAAAGCGAGTAGCCGGCTTGGCCTCAAAGCGCACGCGACATTTTCCGGCGCTTTGCTGTGGCACCTGGTTTATCCGTGGCCGCAGCGCCCGGCTGGTCTGGTCGAGCAGGGTTTTGCCGAACTGGCCAGACGCTGGCTGCCCATTCTGGATGCGTTTGATGAAGCGGGCGTCGATGTCTGCTACGAAATCCATCCGGGCGAAGATTTACACGACGGCGCCAGTTTTGAGCGTTTCCTTCACGCGGTCAATCAGCATCCACGCGCCAATATCTTGTTTGACCCCAGCCATTTTGTGCTGCAGCAGCTCGATTACCTCGGGTTTATCGAC
>CBINNO010000255.1:0-5383 GCA_966252055.1 uncultured Rheinheimera sp.
GGCGCTGTATCGGTGTTGTATCGATACAGTAGCCGGAGGCCGTAGCGCGCAAAAGCCCTGCGAAAACCGCGCAAGCCGGCTGTCGCCATCGCCGTGTTGCTGTGCCTGCCGGCGTGGCCAGACAGCAAAGGCCAGCTGTGCCGGCCGACAGTTGTGGCAATGGCGCTGAAATATTTCGTAAGCGCTTACAGGGCGCGGCTCTGCTAAAATACAGGGCCTGTCGTCCTGCGCCTCCTGTCTTTGCCACAGGTGCTGTTGCAGGGCCCTAATGTCCCAGCGCCTGCTGCGCTGCTGCCCGGAGTGTCCTGTGTCACGTTTTCATCCTACTGCGCTGATTTTTGGTGGTTTTTGCCTGCTGGGTATCCTGGTGATCCTGTGGGGCGTGTTATTGCCTGATCTGAGCCGTGAACTGGGCATGTCGGCCGCCCAGAGTGGCTGGTTTTTTCTGACCATGGCGCTGGGTACAGTTTCCGGCGCTTTTATCGGCGGCAAATACGTGCAGAAATTTGATTTTCTCGGGTTGTTTGCGCTGCTCGCGCTGATTGTCAGCGGCCTGCTGCTGCTGATTTCGTTTGCCCACACTGTGGCCGAACTGTTTGGCGGTATCTTTTTGTTCGGTTTGTTTGCTTCGGTGATGTTCACCATCGGCCATACGCTGATCGCCCGGCTGCATGCCAATAAAAGGGCGCGCATGATGGGGCTGATGGATTTTATGTTCAGTCTCGGCACGCTGATGGCGCCTTTTCTGGTGGTGATGTTGTACTGGTGGCAGCAGGACTGGCGCTGGCCGGTGCGGTTACTGGCCGGTGGTATGGTGTTACTGGCCGCTTATGCCGGCTGGCTGGCACGGCAGAAATGGCAACTGGCCGGTCACAGCGAAGCGCCAAGGCGCAGCCTGTCGTATCGCGCTGTGCTGGCGCAGCCGGTGTTTGTCGCGCTGGCTTTTGCCATGTTTGGTTATGGCGCGGTCGAGTGGGGCAATGGCAACTGGTTTGTCAGTTATGCCAGCACGGCTTTGCCATATGACACCGAGCAGGCCCGGCTGATTTTTGCTTTTTTCACCGGCGGCATGGTGCTGAGCCGGCTCGGTTTTTCCTATCTGATCCCATTGGTCGGCACCAAACGGTTGCTGCAGTTGCTGGCTGTACTGATGTGTGTGGGTGCGCTGACGCTGAAGTTATTCGACAGTGCCACTGGTCTGGCGGCCGGTAATTTACTGCTGGGGCTTGGCCTTGGCGGCATCTATCCGCTGCTGCTGTCGAGCGCGATGGATTTGGACGTCGACAATGGCCCGGTGTTGTCCGGCATGTCGAATATCGCCAGCTCGCTGGGTTGCCAGCTGGCCGGGCTCGGCACGGGCCTGTGGGCGGAACAGGCCGGCATTGGCACCGCCTTCTGGCTGGTGCCGATGTTGGCGCTGTGGTTGCTGGGGTCGGTCTGGTTATTCAGCCGGCGGGCGGCCAGAGCCAGTGTGGCCAAGGCCAGTGCCGGCTGAGTGTTGCTCAGCGCAGCGGCGCTGCTATTCTCCGCTATTCGTCGGCTTGTGCCGGTTGCCAGACCCGCTGCCAGTTCAGGTGGCGGGTGCAATACATCAGCGCAGCCAGCGTGGCAAACAGCAGCAGGCTGCCGCTGAGCAGCGCAAAGGTTTCCGCCTGCAGGATCAGACACAATAAGGCCTGCAACAGCAGATAGGCTGCGGTGACGGCGCCACTGCGCGCCAGGCTTTGCAGCACCGCCTGCAGATACACCATCAGCAGCAGGGCACAAGCGGCGCTGGCGGCCCAGTAAGCCAGCAGAAAGCCGCTGATTTCGGACAACGCCAGCAGCAACAGATAAAACATCACCAGCGTCAGCCCCACCAGCAAATAATGCATCGGGTGCAGCCGGACCTGCGCCGCCTGCAGCAATTCCAGCAGATAAAACCAGCTGAAACTGAGCACTATCACCAGAATGGCGTATTTAATGGCGCGCTCGGCTTGCTGGTAAGGGTTAGCGGCTTCCACCAGACTGACCTGAAACACGTTATTGCGCAGGGCCGGACATTCGGATTGGCGGAAGCAATGCTGCAGCTCCTGCACCGCCGGATTGGACAGCTCGCTGCTTTGCCATTTGGCGGTGAACCCCTGCGCACTGATCTCGCGCTGCACGGGCAGATAACGGCCACTAAAGGCCGGATCCGGCCAGTTGCTGGTCAGTTGCCACTGACTGCTGCGCGCCGCCGGCAGCAGACTCAGGCTGCTGCTGCCCTGCAACGACCAGTTGAGTTCAACCTGCAACGGCTGCTGCAACTGCGCAGGCGTCAGCGGCAGATGGAAACCTTCCGGCAGCGCAGCAAACTGACTGCCGGTCTGGACAGTTTGGCTGCTGCCGTTCAGGGTCAGCTGTGGCAATCGGGTAAAACCACGGCTGTCGCTGACCGCCATGCTCAGCCAGGCCGCAGTGATGCGCTGACTGTGCTGAGCGGCCAGCACACCGGCGGCCGGACTCACGGCCGGCGTATTGAGCAGCTGTTGCAATTCGGCCGGTAAGGGCGGGAATTCGGCATTGAGCTGGTGTTCGCTCTGATAAATACGGGCGCGATACAAACCACGGCTGCGCTGCTCGACGGCCGCTTCGCTGTGCAGCGCTAAAGTGCTGGCCGGCAGCAGGCGGTACTGTTTTTCGGTCAGGCTCTGGCCTTGCGTGGTCAGCCGTTGTTGCTCCAGTTCAATGATCAGCAGCGGGCCGCTGATCAATTGCGCATTGGCGCTGCTGTCGGCGATTTGTTGCTGCACCTGCTGATGCAGTTCCGCGCGCTCCAGCACCAGATTGTGGATGACGCCAACCGGCAGCCACAGCAGGCAGATAAGGCCGGCAATAAAAAATATCTTGTGTTTCAGCATATCAGGCTCCTTGTGATGAACCTGCTGATGATGCAATAGCGCCAGGCAGGCCGGGTGGAGCCGGGCTGGAGATTAAGTGGAGTTTGGGTGAAGAGGCAGCCACAGACTGACCGCGACGCCGTCGGCCAGATTGTCGATCTGTAAGCGGCCCTGATGTAACGCCAGCACCTGACTGACAAAACTGAGGCCGAGCCCAGTACTCTTGCGCCCGGCCTGTGGCTGGCCGGCCGGCCTTGGCAGCGAATAAAACTTTTCGGTCAGCCGTGGCCGCGCATAGTCGGGAATTGGCGGCCCCTGGTTTGCCAGCCGAATGCACACGCCGTCTGATTGTGACTGCAGCGACAGCCGCAGCCAGCCGCCCTGCGGCGTGAAATCCAGCGCATTGTCGAGCAGATGCTGCAGCGCCTGACTGAGCAGTTCAGCGTTGCCGGTGATGGTGTGGGCGCACAGCTCGGTCTGCAGTTGCAGCTGACGGGTGGCCAGCTGCGCCTGATTGGCGTCCAGCAATTGCTGCAACAACGGTTGTAGCGCAACCGGCTGCGCCGCCGGCAGATGCGGCAGCTGTTCCAGGGCGGCCAGCCCGAGCAGCTGTTCAGTCAGCCGGTTCAGCCGTTGGGTCTGTTCGCGGATATGACCGAGAAACTTCTGCTGATCTGCGGGGGCCAGCGGCTGCGACAGAATTTCGGTGGCGGCCTGAATAGTGGTCAGCGGGCTTTTCAGTTCATGAGTTAAGGTCTGCAGCGCCTGCTCGCGCAGCGCTTTGCCTTCCAGCGTGCTGCGCAGTCTGTCGAGCTCGGCGGCCAGTTCGCCAAATTCAAAAAACAAGCGAAATTGTGGCGGTGCCAGCCGCAGGCCCGCGCCCAGGCTGCCGATGTAACGGCGCAGCCGGTTCAGGCCGCTTTGCAGCCGCCAGGTCAACAACGCGCCCAGTAGCAGCCCAAGCAGCATCAGCGCCATGCCGCGTTCCAGCAAATAACGCTGACTGCGGTCGATAAAAGGTTGCAGGCTCTGATTGCCTTTGGCGACAGTCAACACACCGATGATCTGGCCGCTGGCGTCGCGCACCGGCGCCGCCACATGCATCACCGAAGGCGCGTCCGGCGCGGCGCTGGCCGGGCTGGAGCGGGCGCCGTATTCACCGCGCAGGGTTTTGTAGACGTCATTCCAGCGCGAATAGTCGGCGCCAACCGCTTGCCCTGTGCTGTCAAAAATCACTACGCCGCGCTGGTCGGTCAGGTAGATGCGGTAATGCGGCTGACTGCGTTGCAGGCCCCAGAGCGCCGGCTGTGCCGGCCTTTGGCCGTATTGGCTTAACAGCTGGCGCACAGCTCCTTCTTGCAATTGGCCCTGCTGCAGCACAGGGGCGACCAGATCGGCCAGATGCTGGCTGGCGTCGATCAGCGCTTCTTCACTGGCCTGGCGAAACCCGGGTTTGATTTGTTCGGCCAGCACGCTCAGCACCAGATAACCGCACAGGCCGACAAAAGCGAAATACAGCAGAAACAGCCGCAGCGCAAAAGGCAGCCGCAGATAACGCCAGTAGCGCGCCGGTGTCACAGGCCAGGCTCCGTGTCGCCCGCGGGCGCCAGCCGGTAGCCGAAACCGCGGTGCGTCAGCAGGTAAGGGCGGTCGCTGCATTGGCGCAGTTTGGCGCGCAGGCTTTTGATATGAGTGTCGATGTTGCGTTCGTACTGGGTGCTGTGGCCGATACCGCCGGCGTCAAGCAACTGATCGCGGCTGTGTACCTGATCGGGCTGCTGCAGGAAAAACTGCAGCAGGCGATATTCCAGTGCGGTCAGCTCCAGCAACTGCTCGCAACACCAGATGCGACAGGCACTGGCCTGCCAGCGAAAATCACCGAGCCGGACCGGCTGGCTGCTGTCGGTATTTGGAAGGGCTGGCGCGCTTGCTGGTGGCGTGTCGACCGGTTTTTGCCAGCGTTTCAGGTTGGCTTTGATGCGCGCCACCAGCTCACGCGGGCTGAAGGGTTTGACCACATAATCGTCGGCGCCGATTTCAAGGCCGACCACCCGGTCGATTTCATGATGGCGGGCAGTCAGGAAGATCACCGGCACTTCACTGTGGCGGCGCACCTCTTTGCAGAATTCAAACCCGCTGCCATCCGGCAAACCGACGTCGAGCAACAGCAGATCGGCCTGTTGCCAGCTGGTTCTGGCGTCGCTCAGCAGGCTGCACCAGTCCACAGTCCAGCCTTCGGCGCGCAGGCTGTACAGCAGGGTGTCGGCGATGCTGGGTTCGTCTTCCAGCAACAGAATATGGGGCATGCGGCTTGTGTTCCGGGTGGCTGTTGTTCGCATTGTGCCTGTATGGCGGCGGCCGGACAACAGCTTCAGGCCGGTCGTAGTTGCAGTGGCATGTCGCTGCTCAGCATGCCGATGGCCTGATTGCGGCCCTGATGTTTGGCCTGATACAGCATCTCAGCGCGGGCAGCCAGACTGGTGCTCAGGGGTTCCAGCACATGATTGTCCTCAAACCAGCGG
>CBINNO010000256.1:0-5353 GCA_966252055.1 uncultured Rheinheimera sp.
CCGAGTTTTTACAACAACCTGACGGAAGATGTCCGTAAGGAGATTGTGAAACTCAAAGAGCAAAAAATTGATGCGCTGGTCATCGACCTGCGTGGCAACGGTGGTGGTTCACTGCCAGAAGCTATCTCTCTGAGCGGGCTGTTCTTTGATCGGGGACCAGTGGTGCAGATCCGGGAAGGTAATGGTCGTATCACCCAAAATGACGATACTGACGGCGTGACACTCTATGATGGCCCGCTGACAGTGCTGGTCGACCGCTACAGTGCCTCAGCATCAGAGATATTTGCCGCAGCCATGCAGGATTACGGCCGGGCGTTAGTCGTTGGTGAGCATACTTTCGGTAAGGGCACTGTGCAGCAGCACCGCGGCTTGGGCCGGATTTACGATACATTCGATGCTGAACTGGGTGGATTAAATTACACCATCGCCAAATTCTATCGGATCAACGGTGGCAGTACGCAGCACAAAGGGGTCGTTCCCGACATCGCGTTCCCAACGCCTATTGACCCTGCTGAGTGGGGCGAAAGCAAAGAAAAGAACGCCTTACCTTGGGATTCCATCGCGCCAGCCAGTTATGCCAGTGCACCCGACATTAAAGTAGCGCTGCCGGTGCTGCAAGCCAAGCATCAGAAGCGGATCGCTGAAGATGTTGAGTTTAAATATCTGGCTGACGACATCGCGTTGTATCAAAAGGAAAAAGACAGCAAGACTGTGTCGCTGAACGAAAAAATCCGGCTGGCCAAGAAAGATGAAGACAGCGCACGTGAGCTTAAGCGCATGAATGAACGTCTGGCGCGTCTGAAGCTGCCTGCCGTGAAGTCGCTGGATGATGCACCGGAAGTGCTGGAAAAAATCGACCCATTGCTGGAAGAAACAGTCTTGATTACGGAAGACTTACTGATGAGCAGTAAAATCGCTAAGAAGTAATCCGTAAACCATTTCGCCCTCGCAAAGGACTGGTGACAGTCCTTTGTTTTTGTTGCAACCTGCCAAAATGAGTAAACAATGACCACAGCAACTGCCGCACACCCGCAATGGTCCAGCCGGCTGATGTTTATTATCGCGGCCACTGGCGCTGCAGTCGGCTTAGGCAATATCTGGAAATTTCCTTATATCATGGGACAAAACGGCGGCGGCGCGTTTATGTTGCTGTATCTGTTCTGTATTTTGCTGATCGGCATCCCGGTGCTGATGGCTGAGGTGATGATTGGCCGGCGCGGTCGCCAGAGTCCGGGGTTGTCAGTCAGGGCGCTGGCGATGGAAGCGAAAGTCAGCCTCTGGTGGCAGTTGGCGGGTTGGATGGGATTGGTGGGCGGCTTTTTAATCTTGTCGTTTTATTCGGTCATTGCTGGCTGGGCTTTTGCTTATGTCGGTAAAGCGGCAACAGGCGATTTCAGCGGTCAGCCTGCGGCGGAAATTGGCGCACAGTTTGGCCAGTTTTCCACCGATTTTTACAGTTTGCTGGGCTGGAGTACGCTGGTGATTGTGCTGACCTGCCTGGTGGTTGCCCGCGGTGTACGACAAGGGCTGGAACAAGCTATTCGCTGGATGATGCCTGCGCTTTATCTGTTGCTGGTCGGGCTTGCGGTTTATGCCGGCTTCACCGGTGATTTCGGTCAGGCGCTGCGGTTTATGTTCGCGCCGGATTTCAGCAAGCTGACGATGTCTGGAGTGCTGATTGCGCTCGGTCACGCTTTTTTTACGCTGAGCCTGGCGTCAGGCGTCATGATCACTTACGGCGCTTACATGCCGGCCAAAGTGTCAATCGGCCGCACCTGCTTGTGGATAGCGCTGGCTGATACGTCTGTGGCGCTGATCGCGGCGATGGTCATTTACCCGCTGGTATTCGCGCACGGACTTGATGCCGGTCAGGGGCCGGGCCTTATTTTTGTTACGCTGCCGGTCGCCTTCGGTCAGATGACCGGTGGGGTGGTGATAGGGACTTTATTCTTTCTGATGCTGGTATGCGCGGCCTTTACCTCAACGATTGCGATGATTGAGTCTGTCGTGGCCTGGCTGGTGCAGTCTAAAGGCATGACCCGACTGCAGGCTTGCTGCTGGTCGGGGTTGGTCCTTTGGCTGCTGAGCTTGCTGACCGTGTTCAGCTTCAGTGGCGCATCTGTCGCACAAGTTCATTTTCATTTTGTCGGCAAAGAGGTGCATAACCTGTTTGAAGTGCTGGACCATCTGACCTCTGACATCATGTTACCGCTGGGCGGGTTGGCTGTTGCCCTGTTTGCCGGCTGGAAATTACCTCGTCATATCAGCCGCGATGAGTTGAATGCCTCGGCCGTTGCTTATAGTATCTGGTTGTTCTGTATCCGCTGGCTGACGCCAGTTGCCATTATTGCCGTGTTTTTAAATCTGACCGGCGTACTCTGATAAAACGACAAGACCCGCAACAGGGCTAACAGAGAGACTCATGACAACGACTACAAAAGTAAAAGCGCCGAGCCTGCTCGACGCTGTGCTGCCACTTGCTACCCTGATTTTCTTATTGAGCCTGTCGGTTTATCTGTATGGCAGCGATTCGTCTTATGGCCCCAACCAGATGGCATTGTTTGTCGCTGCAGCTATCGCGGTATTGATCGGACTCAAAAACGGCTTCAGCTGGGCCGACATGGAACAGGCGATGATCCGGGGGATCGCATTGTCGCTGGGGGCCGTCTTGATCTTGTTTTCGGTCGGCGCCCTGATTGGCACCTGGCTGTTATCCGGTACAGTTCCTGCGTTGATTTATTATGGCTTGCAGATCATGGACCCCAGCTGGTTTTATGCCGCCACCTGTGTGCTATGCGCAGTAGTTGCGCTAGGGATCGGCAGCTCGTGGACCACCGCCGCCACTATTGGTGTTGCCTTACTCGGCGTTGCGCTTGGGCTTGGTTTATCACCGGTGATCACCGCCGGCGCTATCATTTCAGGGGCGTATTTTGGCGATAAGTTATCGCCTTTGTCGGATACGACCAATCTTGCGCCTGCTGTGGCAGGGTCAGATTTGTTCGGCCATATTCGCCACATGTTGTGGACGACGATTCCTAGCATGCTGATTGCATTGCTGCTGTTTGTTCTGCTTGGTTTCAGTGCTGATGGTGTCGCTGATCTGGCCAAAATTGAGCTGCTCAAAGAAGACCTGCAAAAGCATTTTTACTTGTCGCCGCTGCATTTGTTGCCATTGCTGATCTTGCTGGTGATGGCAATAAAGAAGGTACCAGCTTTCCCGACCGTCTTTATCGGCGCTATTTTGGGCGGAGTCTGGGCCGTGTTGTTTCAGCAACCTTTGCTGGAAAAGATGGTCGATGCCCAATACCCGATGGTGCTGGCGCAGCTTAAAGTTGTCTGGACTACTTTACACAGTGGCTTCGTGATTGAGACCGGTAACGTTGATTTGGACAAACTGCTCAGTGGCGGCGGCATGGCCAAAATGATGAATACCGTCTGGCTTATCATGTCAGCCATGGTTTTTGGTTCAGTGCTGGAACATACCGGTCTGCTGCGCCGTTTTGTCCAGGCTATCCTGCGCCGTGCCAACAGCACAGGGTCTCTCATCACCAGCACTATTCTGACCTGTATCGCCACCAACATTCTGGCGGCAGATCAGTACATGGCGATTGTGATGCCGGGCCGGATGTATAAAGAAGAGTATGAAAAACGCGGACTGGCACCGGTGAATTTATCAAGAACTCTTGAGGACGGCGGTACTATTACCAGTGCGCTGATCCCGTGGAATACCTGCGGCGCTTACATGCACGGGGTGCTTGGCATCAGCCCGCTTGAGTACATGTTCTATGCATTCTTTAATGTAATAAATCCGGTACTGGCGATTGTCTATGCCTATCTGGGCATTAAGATCCTGCGACTGACGCCGCCCGCTGGACTGACGGCAGCGCCTGTTCAGGCGCGCTGACGGACACCCAAAAGCCTGCTGCTGGCAGGCTTTATTGATTCTCAGGAGTTGTTGATGACGGCCAATAAAGCCAAACACCGGTTGGATTACCAGCCACCTGCATATCTGACCACGGAAGTTGCGCTGACTTTTGAATTGGAACCGACTTGTACCCGGGTCACCGCTGTCAGTCAGTTGCAGCGTCAGCAGCCTGCGGCATCGACACTCTGGCTGGATGGTCAGCAGTTGAAACTGTTGTCGCTGCAGATCGATGGTCAGGACTGGCCACACTATCAGCAACAATCCGATGGCTTGTTGCTGGAGCAGCTGCCAGCGGCATTCAGCCTGACAGTCATCACCGAAATCGATCCATCAGGCAATACTGCGCTGGAAGGGCTTTACCTGTCCAATGGCGCTTATTGCACACAGTGCGAAGCCGAAGGCTTTCGGCGCATCACGTTTTACCAGGACAGACCCGATGTGATGGCCGTATTTACTACCCATATCATCGCAGACGCTGCCATCCCTTTTTTACTGTCCAACGGCAATCTAATCGCCAGCCAGGTGCGGGAAGACGGGCGCAGACAAGTCAGTTGGCATGATCCATTCCCAAAACCCTGTTATTTGTTCGCGCTGGTCGCCGGTGACTTTGACGAACTGTCCGGCAACTTTATCACCCAATCTGGCCGCGACGTTGCGCTGAAGTTTTATGTCGATAAGGGCAACCGTGCTCAGGCCAGCTTTGCGCTGGAAGCGCTCAAGCGCGCGATGAAGTTTGACGAAGAAGTTTACGGTCTGGAGTACGACCTCGACATCTACATGGTGGTCGCTGTCGATTTCTTCAATATGGGTGCGATGGAAAACAAAGGCCTGAACGTCTTTAACAGCAAGTTTGTGCTGGCCGACCCGGAGAGCGCCACGGATACGGACTATTTCAATATTGAGAGTATTATTGCCCACGAATACTTTCATAACTGGACCGGCAACCGCGTGACCTGTCGTGACTGGTTCCAGTTGAGCCTGAAAGAGGGCCTTACGGTGTTTCGTGACCAACAATTCAGCGCTGCGATGGGTTCTGCCACCTTGTGCCGGATTGATGCCGTCAAAACCATTCGCACACTGCAATTTGCCGAAGATGCCGGTCCGATGGCGCACCCGATCCGGCCAGACGTTGTCGAGGAGATGAATAATTTCTACACGGTCACCGTCTACGACAAAGGCGCAGAAGTGATCCGGATGCAGCATACGGTGCTGGGCGAGGCCGGATTTCGCCGGGGCATGGATTTGTACTTCGCCCGTCATGACGGTCAGGCCGTGACTTGCGATGATTTTGTCCAGGCGATGCAGGATGCCAATCAGACCGACCTGTCGCTGCTGCGTCGCTGGTATAGCCAGTCTGGCACGCCGGAAGTCAGCGCCAGTCTGCAATGGCAGAGCGATGGCTCCATGACGTTGAAACTGCGCCAGCAT
>CBINNO010000257.1:0-5333 GCA_966252055.1 uncultured Rheinheimera sp.
CAGGCGAGAGCGGCTCTGCAGAAGCGGCCGGCGTTGTTGAGGCCGATGGCTCAGCCGCCACAGGCGTGGTCGCCTGCATCCCGGCTTCTGCCAGTTTTTTCGCCTTGGCGCGGGCGATGGCGGCAGCAACGGCGGCGGATTTGTTTTCTGGCGCAGCCCCCTCTGATGCTGGAATCTGCGCTGCACCGCCTGTCTGTGGCTCGGCGACGTCCTGGCCGGCGGCTTTGGCAGCCTGATAAGCGCGGGCTTCGGCTTTTTTGCGTTCCCGTTCAGCGATGATTTGTTCTTTACTGAGCGTGGCTGCGCTTTGATGTTGTTGCTCAGCCTGTTGTTCGGCGGCACGGATCTGTTGTTTTTGCTGTTCAGCAAGCATGGCCTGACGCTGAGCGGCCAGCGCCTGGTTGCGTTCAGCTCTTTGTTGTTTCTCGCGTTCCAGCCGTTCGTTGCGGGCTTCAAAGCGCGCTTTGGCCTGTTCGGCTTTCAGCTCGTCACGGACTTGCTCGCGGATCTCGGCTTTGGCGACCCGATAATAATGCACCAGTGGAATTTCACTCGGGCACACATAAGAGCAGGCACCGCATTCGATGCAATCCGCCAGATTATGCGCTTTGAGCTGGTCATAATTTTTGGCCTTGGCATACCAGACCAGCTGCTGCGGCAGCAAAACCGCCGGGCACACTTCAGCACAGGCACCACAGCGGATACAGTCCATCTCAGGACCGGCGGCCGGCAATTCATGCTGGGTCGGTGCGATGATGCAGTTGGTGGTTTTCACCAGTGGAATTTGCAGGTCGGGCAGGGTAAAGCCCATCATGGGCCCACCCATAATGACCCGCTGCTGCGGCTGTGGCGCGAAACCACAGTGGTCGAGCAAAGCGCCAACCGGCGTGCCAACCAAGGCCAGCATGTTCTGGCTGTGTTGCAGCGTCTGGCCGACGACGGTGACGACCCGCTGGATCAACGGAATATCCTGCTCAACCGCCTGCGCGATGGCAAATACAGTGCCGACGTTCTGCATCACGATGCCAATATCGAGCGGACGGCGACCGGCGGGTACTTCTTTACTGGTCAGCAGCTTAATCAGCTGTTTTTCGCCGCCGGACGGATATTTAGCCGGCACCACCCGGACCAGATAATCATCTTTGCCGGCACAGGCCTCTTTCATCGCGGCGATCGCGGCGGCTTTGTCATCTTCGATGCCAATCAGCACGGCTTTGGGGCTGAGCAGTTTCACCAGGATGTCGATGCCACGCACAATAGTGCTGGCCTGCGCCTGCATCAGCACATCGTCGGCGGTGATATAAGGCTCACACTCCACCGCATTGATGATCAGATAATCCACGCCGGTACTGGCGCCCGATTTGATGTGGGTCGGAAAACCGGCGCCGCCCATGCCGGCGATGCCGGCCTGCTGAATACGGGACAGCAACAGACTGCGGTCGGTATGCAGATAATCAAGCGCATGACGCGGCCGCCACTGTTCCAGGCCATCGGGCCTGAGCACCACGCAGGGCTCAGGTAAGGCCGATGGATGCGCGGAGGCAAAGTTATCAATAGTGACTACGGTTCCCGAAGTGGGGGCGTGGACCGGAATGGCCATGGCATTGTCAGCGGCTGTCAGCGGCTGGCCTTTTAATACCGTATCACCGGCTTTGACCAGCAACTTGCCGGCCACGCCAATATGCTGGCGCAGTGGGATGTAGAGTAAGTCGGGCAGCGGCATACTGCCAATTGGCTGTTGGCTGGTCAGTTTTTTGCGGGCCGGTGGATGAATGCCGCCATGGAAATCCCACAACTGACCGGCTTTGATTTGCTGAAACAATGAAGGCACTTAATTGCTCTCCACAACTTTAACCGGGATGCTCTGCAGCTCCCACTTCCAGCGTTCAACGCTGGGGGCCAGTGGGATCATGTCAATGCAGTTCACCGGACAAGGCTCGACGCACAGGTCGCAACCGGTACATTCATTGCTGATCACCGTGTGCATTTGTTTGGAGGCGCCGAGGATGGCGTCGACCGGACAGGCCTGGATGCACTTGGTACAGCCAATACATTCATCTTCGCGGATAAAAGCGACCCGTTTCACCGCGGGCGTCTGGCTGGCATCCAGTGGTTTGGCTTCAACTCCAAGCAAGTCGGCCAGCTTTTTAATGGTGGCTTCGCCGCCTGGCGGACATTTATTGATTGCGTCCCCCCCGGCGATGGCTTCGGCATAAGGCCGACAGCCCGGATAACCACATTGGCCACATTGGGTTTGTGGCAGGATATCGTCAATCTGGTCGACCAGCGGGTCTGCTTCAACTTTAAAACGCAGTGCGGCGTAACCCAGCACGGCACCAAATACCAGCGCCAGTAAGCCCAGCGCGATCAGGGCAGTTAACATGCTCATGTCAGAATTTCACCAGACCGGTAAAGCCCATAAACGCCAGCGACATCAGGCCGGCGGTGATAAGGCCAATGGCCGCGCCGCGAAAAGGTACCGGCACGTCGCCCGCGGCCAGCCGCTCCCGCATCGCGGCAAACAACACCAGCACCAGGCTGAAACCAACGGCGGCGCCGAAGCCATAGACCACTGACTGCAGCAAGGTATGGGCGGCATTGACGTTCAGAATCGCGACACCGAGCACCGCACAGTTGGTGGTGATCAGCGGCAGAAAAATCCCTAATACGCGGTAGAGGGCAGGACTGGTTTTGTGCACCACCATTTCGGTGAACTGCACCACCACGGCAATCACCAGAATAAAACTCAAAGTGCGCAGGTAAGTTAAATCCAGCGGCTGCAGAATATACTGGTCGACTAAATAGCTGCACAACGAGGCCAGCGTCAGCACAAAAGTGGTGGCCAGACACATGCCCAGCGCAGAATCGAGTTTGTTGGAGACGCCCATAAAGGGACACAGGCCGAGGAATTTCACCAGCACAAAGTTGTTGACCAGTATGGTGCTGATTAATAACAGCAAGAATTCAGTCATGGTTTCACCGCTCTGTATCCGCAGGTTCACCGCAGTCCTTCGGGGACAGGACTGCTGTTTCAGGGGGCGCTATTATGCTGTTTTGCGCCCCCGCATACAACCGCACGGTGACTAAGGCTATTGTTTTTTCAGGTAAGACGGCGATTACAGCGGCGTCGGTTTACCGATGTAATAACCCTGAGTGCCATCAATAAACAGCGACTCCAGCATCTGCTTCTCTTCCTGCGTTTCGACACTTTCGGCAAAGACGCCCACACCAATCCGGTGGGCCAGGTCGACCATCAGGCGGATAAAGTACTGGTTGTTTTTGTCTTCATCGATATGGCGGGTATAGCTGCCGTCCATTTTGATAAAGTCCGGTTTGATATCGCGGAAAAATTTGAATGACGTCATGCCGGTGCCAAACTTTTCTACCGTCAGCCGCGAACCGTTGCGGTGCAGCATGTCGATAAATCTTTTGCTGGTTTTCAGATTCTGTTGCATACCGTATTCGCTGACCTCAAACACCAGCCGGCTGGCAATGGCGGCATCTTTCAGTAAACGGCGTTCCAGCCAAATCAGGAAGTGGTCGTCATGCACACAACGCGACGATAAATTCAGGCCAAAATATTGATCCTGCAGGTTTTTATTCTTGATAGTCGACAGCGCCGTTTCGACTATCAGCCGGTCCACTGCAATAATTTTGTCCAGTTTCTCTGCCATCGCCAGAAAAGAGGCGGTGGGCAGCAACTGGTCTTCTTCACTGTAAAACCGCACCAGCACCTCAGAGTATGTTTTAGCGCTGCGGGATGTGGGCTGAATTAACTGGGCGAGCAGATTAATTTTGTTGTTTTCCAGCACATCGTCAATGACATGACGCCAGTTCTGATTGCCAAAGCCAAGAGCGGTCTGGTCGACCGAGCCATCATCTTTAATCTGATGCCAGCCATTGCTTTGCCGCGTCTGGGCCATGCTGATTGCGGTGTCGGCGATCGCCAGTAATTCGCCGAGCACTTTGCCGGAGGCGTAATTGACCATGCCGGTATAAGCAGCCGAATCGAGCTCAGCCAGTTTCTGGTACTCGGTCAGCCGGCTTTGCAGCTGATTGCCAAAATTTTCTGCTTCTTTGGCGGTGATGCGCGGCAGCAGCACGCCAAAGTCGGAACTGTTCAGGCGAAACACTTTGTTGTCGCGATAACCTGCCGCGGCGCGCTGCACAATATCGCTGACCGCCACCACATATTTATCACCTTCATGATAACCGCGGCTTTGATTGATATTTTGCAGCTCAGTACAGCGGACGATGGCAAAAATACCAAAATCGACTTGTTTGCTGTCACGCAGCTGCTCTTCATAGAACTGCACAAATTTATTGCGATTAGGCAGTCCGGTCACCGTATCTTTGGCGGCATCTTCACTGATTTGCTGGGCCGATTTGAGTAATTCCTGTTGGCGCTTTTGATTAAATTCCGCCACTTTGAGCAGCGTCAGCCGGGTTTGTTCGAATTCATCCGGCAGCACAATGTCCTGTAGTGGCGCGTCGTCATTGTTGGCAATGTGATTGAGTGCGCCGGCGATCTGGCGCGACAGTTGTTTTTGCTGGCTGCGTTGCCACAACGGGATAATGCTCAGTGGCAATAAGACCAGCAGCACCGGCAGCAACAGGGTCAGCCAGAACTGGCCGACAAACCGCTGATCCAAATCTTCCAGATTGGCCTTGTAACTGACCTGCAGGCCCAGCTGGCCCAGTGTCAGTTGCTGTAAGGGACGGCTGTGGCCAAACAGCGACTGAATTTGTTCTGCGGTGCTGTGCAGGCTGGTGGCTGAATTGTGCTCGTGCACAATTTTGCCATCGCTGTTTTTCAGCTGCAGCTGCTGGGGATTCAGGCTGTCACGAATGGCTTGCACCAGCGCTTTAAAGTCGTCGCCCTGATAGTCTTTGCTGAGTTGCTTGATCACCTGCGTGTGCAGACTGTTGGTGCTGTTGATGGTGTCTGCCGTATTTTGTAACAGGCTGAGCGTCAGTACCAACATCAGCAACAAGGCGCTGATGAGCTGGACGAGCCAGAGGATCCGAAGGTTCTTCATCTTGATGATTCTTTTGTAGGAGTATGCCGGCCAGTGGCCCGCAAACAGAATTCAGATAAAGTTAATTAAAACAAAAAATTGCAGGAAAATAAACTGATTGCGTCTTGAAAGCAGGGAAGATTCGGTGTGGTTTTGCAGCTGGCTCCCCAGGTTGGACTCGAACCAACGACCTACGGATTAACAGTCCGCCGCTCTAACCGGCTGAGCTACTAGGGAACGTCAGGGGGTTGTTCTCAAGGTGGCTCCCCAGGTTGGACTCGAACCAACGACCTACGGATTAACAGTCCGCCGCTC
>CBINNO010000258.1:0-5322 GCA_966252055.1 uncultured Rheinheimera sp.
GCAACTGAATAGGGTAAGGCGTTTTTTTCAGGCTGCGCTGATAGCTGTCGCCTGCAGTCGTTTCACCACCTGGCGGGCCCAGCGAAACCAGCGGCTGGCTGATGGTCGCCGGTTGGCGCGGGTGCCTGCGGGTGTGTCTGCTCTGGCGCTGAGCCTGCAGCTCAGTCTGCTGTCCGGGGCTGTCAGTGCGGCGCAGGCGTCAGACTGGCTGACGTTACAGCCGCAGCCACAGCCGGTCTATCTGGAGATCCCGGCGCAGGTTGAAGCTGTGGCGCAGTCGACGGTGTCGGCACAAACCTCCGGCCGTATTATTGAATTGCCTTTCGATGTCAATGACTTAGTACCGCAAGGCGCGGTGATCGTCCGCTTCACCGACACTGAGCAAACAGCGCGCTTGCAACAGGCCGAAGCCGCGTTTAAAGAAGCGCAGGTCCGTTTTCATGAACTGGACAAAGAGTTGACGCGGGTGCAGGGCATTTTTGACAAAGGGCTGGTCGCCAAAGCGGCGCTGGATCTGGCGCAGGCCAACTTCAATGCGGCCAAAGCGCGCCAGGCACAAGCCAGCGCCGGCGTGAAAGCAGCCAGCGAACAGCTGGAGCAAACGGTGGTGCGGGCGCCATACAGCGGCATTTTGCAGCAGCGGCTGGTAGAGCTGGGCGAGCTGGCGACTCCGGGCAAACCACTGCTGGTCGGTTTGTCGCTGGAACATCTGCGGTTAAGTGCCCAGGTACCGCAGCTGCAAGTGGCGGCAGTAAGGCAAAGCCCGCAGGCCCGCCTGCAAACGGCGGATGGCACTGTGGTGGAACTGGGCAAACCGGATTTAACACTGGCGCCGCAGGCCAGCCGTCAAAGCCACAGTTTTTTACTCAGAGTCCGCTTGCCAGTGGCTGATTACAGTGTGCAGCAGCTTTATCCGGGCAGCTGGGTGCGTTTGCAGCTGCAAACCGGCAGCGCGCCGCGGCTGCTGTTGCCATCTTCCGCCGTGTTGTGGCGCGGTGAAGTGGCGATGGTCTGGCAGAAAACCGCTGCCGGCATCCTGTTGCAACCCGTGCGGGTGCGCCAGCACGGCAGTCAGCTGGAATTGCTAGCCGGTTTGGCGGCGGGCAGCGAAGTGGCCACCGACGCGCTGGCGCAACTGAGCCTTCAGCAGTCAGGGCAGCAGGCGGGTCAGCACTCTTCTGGCGCGGCGCAGGAGGAATAAAGCATGCAACTGGGCATTTCCGGCCGCCTGGCGGCGGCTTTTAAGCAAAACCAGATCACGCCATTGCTGGCGCTGGTCAGCCTGTTGTTCGGGTTTTTTGCCATGCTGGTGACACCGCGTGAAGAAGAGCCGCAAATCGAAGTGACTTTTGCCAATGTGCTGATTGCTTATCCGGGCGCGACCGCGGCGATGGTCGAGCAACAAGTGGCGGTGCCGGCTGAAAAAATCATCGCCGAAATCGCCGGCGTCAAGCATGTGTATTCGGTGTCGGAGCCGGGCCGTACTGTGCTGACCGTGCAGTTTGAAGTCGGTGAAAAACGCACCGACGCTTTAGTGCGGCTGTATAACGCCTTTTATGCCAAAGCGGACTGGCAGCCGGCGGCAGCCGGCATAGGCCCGGTGCTGATTAAACCCAAAGGCATTGATGATGTGCCGGTGTTTGCCGTCACTTTATGGAGCAAAAACCCCGCCCTGAGCCGGGCTAACCTGCAAGCGGCGGCCAGCAGCCTGGAAGAACAGCTGCAACAAATCAAAGGCAGCCGCGACATTTACAGCATTGGCCGGCAAAACGAAGCGTTAAACGTCCGGCTCGACCCGGCGCGTCTCGCCGCCTACAACCTGAGCCTGCCGCAGTTAAGTGCGGCGCTGGCGCAGGCGGCTGCGGTACACCAGAGCGAGTTGCTGACCGGCCAGCAGCGGGTGCAGCTGGAAGCCGGCAGCTTTTTGGCCAGCCAGCAGGATGTGGCGCAGCTGGTGGTGGCGGTCCACACCGACGAACAGGGTCAGGCGCTGCCGGTTTATTTGCAGGATGTGGCAGAGCTGACGCTTGGTGTGGCGGAGCCGTCTTCTTATGTCAGCCATCTTTATAAAGACCAGGCCGGCCAGTTGCAGCAATCACCGGCGGTGACCGTGGTGGTGGCGAAACAACCGGGCGAGAACGCAGTCGATGTGACGCACGCCATGCTGGCGCGCCTCGACAGCTTGCAGAAAACCTATCTGAGTCAGGACATTGAACTGACCGTCAGCCGCGATTACGGCGTTACGGCCAAAGACAAAGCCGACACGCTCATTCACAAACTGATGTTTGCCACCGCGTCTGTGGTGCTGCTGGTGGCGCTGGCGCTCGGTTCGCGCGAGGCGCTGGTGGTCGGTGCCGCGGTGATCCTGACGCTGGCACTGACCTTGTTCGCCTCCTGGGCTTATGGGTTTACGCTGAACCGGGTGTCGTTGTTTGCGCTGATTTTTTCCATCGGTATTCTGGTCGATGACGCCATCGTGATTGTCGAAAACCTGCATCGCCACTGGCTGCTCGGCGAAAAGCCGCTGGCGGAGGCGATTCCGCTGGCGGTGGAAGAAGTCGGCAGCCCGACCATTCTGGCGACTTTTACCGTGATTGCCGCCCTGCTGCCGATGGCTTTTGTCAGCGGTCTGATGGGGCCCTATATGAGCCCTATTCCGATCAACGCCAGCATGGGCATGCTGATTAGCCTCGCAGTGGCCTTCATTTTTACGCCCTGGCTGTTTTTGAAAGTGTTTGGCAAACGCCCGCCGCCGCAGGGCGCGGCGCATGGTCATGCCGACGGCAAACTGGAGCGGATTTTTCACCGTCTGATGCAGCCGATGTTGCGTGGCCGGGCTGGCCGTGCCAACCGGGTCAAGTTGCTGCTGGGGTTGCTGGCGGCGATTGCCGGCTCCGTGCTATTGGTGGTGAGTGAGCTGGTGGTGCTGAAAATGCTGCCGTTTGACAACAAATCCGAATTTCAGCTGGTGGTCGATTTGCCGGAAGGGTCGACGCTGGAGCAAACCCAGGCCGTACTGAATCAGGCGGCGGCCTTGCTGGCCAAAGAGCCGGAAGTGACCCATCTGCAGACCTATGCCGGCACGGCGGCGCCGATTAATTTTAATGGCCTGGTACGGCAATATTATCTGCGCCAATACGCCTGGCAGGGCGACGTGCAGGTCAATCTGCTGGACCGCCATCAGCGCGACGAGCAAAGCCATGCCATTGCGCTGCGGGTGCGGCCGCAGCTGGCGGCACTGGCGCAACAAACCGGCGCCAGTATCCGGCTGGTCGAAGTGCCGCCCGGCCCACCGGTGATGGCGCCGCTGGTGGCAGAAATTTATGGCCCGGATTATCAGGCGCAGCTCAACGCTGCCGCTCAGGTTGAACAGCTGATGGCGGCTACGCCTTTGCTGGTCGACATCGACAGCACCCGCGAAGCGCCGCAGCGTCGTGTCCAGCTGGTGGTCGACCAACAAAAAGCCGCGCTGCTTGGCGTGTCGGTCGATGCCATCAGCCAGACGCTGCAAATGGCCGTGTTCGGTCAGACCGCCGCCTTTTTACGCAACGACCACAGCCGTTACCTGACGCCGGTACAGCTGAAACTGAGCGAAGCGGCGCTCAGTGACTGGCAACAGTTGCTGCAGCTGCCGGTGCAAAGCGCGCAAGGCAGCCAAATTCCGCTGGCCGAACTGACCCGGCAAATCGAACAAAACAGAGAAAACACGATTTACCGCAAAGACTTAAGACCTGTGGTCTTTGTGACGGCCGATTTGGCCGGCGGGCCGGACAGCCCGCTGTATGGCATGCTGGATGTCAAAGCGGCATTGGCGGATGCGAAGTCGGCCATAGTGCTGCCGCAGCAGCTGTTCAGCGTGCCGGACGCCAGCGACCAGCTCAGCATCAAATGGGACGGTGAATGGCAAATCACCTTTGAAACCTTCCGCGACATGGGCATTGCTTATGGTGTCGGGCTGGTGATGATTTATCTGCTGGTGGTGGCGCAGTTTAAGTCCTACGGTGTGCCGCTGATGATTATGGCGCCCATTCCGCTGACGCTGATTGGCATCATGCCGGGTCATGCGCTGCTTGGCACTCAGTTCACTGCCACCTCGATGATTGGCATGATTGCGCTGGCCGGTATCATCGTGCGCAATTCAATTTTGCTGGTCGATTATATTGAGCAGCAAAGCCGGCAGGGCGTGCCGCTGGAGCAGGCGGTGGTGCACGCGAGCGCCGTGCGGGCCCGGCCTATTGTGCTGACGGCGCTGGCTGCCATGCTGGGCGCGCTGTTTATTCTCGATGACCCGATTTTCGGCGGCCTGGCGGTGGCGCTGATCTCCGGTATGGGCGTATCGACTGTGCTGACGTTGGTGGTGATCCCGGTGGTGTATTACGCCTATCACTACCGGCAGGCTGCGCAATCTGTGTGAGTCTTGCAGCACAATAATCCGGCCTGATCCGCTATCAGGCACTTGAGCAGGACGGCCGCTGTTGCCTACAATAGCGGCCATTTTTTCGCAAAGACCATCATCATGAACGACATCACAACACGCCCGGCCTTACCGGATCGCCTGTCGATCCACCCTCGCAGCCCGCATTACAATGCGGCGGTTTTTGAATTTGATATCGGCATCCGGCTGAACGGCAAAGAACGGTTTGACGTTGAAGAATACTGCATCAGCGAAGGCTGGGTGCGGGTGCCGGCCGGCAAAGCGGTTGACCGCCGCGGCCAGCCGCTGCTGATGACGGTCAAAGGCACAGTGGAAGCTTATTACCGCGAAGCCTGATGGCATCGAAGCAACAGCCCGGCCATGCGCCGGGCTGTTTTTTTACAGCGCACAGGTCATCACTGACACCCATTCACCTTCGTATAACTCGCGGTGATGCAGCTGCCAGCCGAGTTTTTCGTAAAACGCCTGCTGATCTTCGGTAAACAAAAAAAGCTGCGTGAGCCCCAGAGCCTTGGCCTGCGCCATCACGTGGCGGACTATCTGCTGACCCAGACCGCGGCCGCGCCAGTCGGGATGAATATAAATATTGGCAAGCCAGGGCGACAGCTGCTGATTGGTGGTCATGTCGTGCGCCAGCAACGAAGCCGTGCCGACAATCAGCGGGCTGCCGGCCGGCTCTGTCTGCTCTGCGGGGTCAGCAAGCAATAACCAGCTTTGCGGAATAGTGCCGGGCTGCAGCGACTGGCGCAGATCGTCGGCGAAATCCTGCAGGTTTTTATGCGGAAACAGCGCGTGCCATTCGTCAAAATGCCAGCGGGCAATGGTCGGGATCGCATCAGGTTGTTCGCGCAAATTCAGCAGGTACATACAAAGCTCCAAAAGGCAGG
>CBINNO010000259.1:0-5311 GCA_966252055.1 uncultured Rheinheimera sp.
TGCTGGCTTTTTTATTGTCTGTTCAACGGACCACAGGCACGTTATCTGGGTAAGAATCACTGAGCACACACTTCACAGGGTTCAGCGGCAGCCCATCCAATCAGGGCTCTGCACCAGGCACCCGCCCTTGTTGCAGGAATGGCAGGATCAGCTGCAACACTTGCCCGCGCGCCTGATCAGCTTCAAACAACAATTCATGTTTTGCCCCTTTGACAACAAACACTTTTGCGCCGACACAGGCGGCACCGAGCTGCTGACAAAATTGCTGCTGGGCACTGTTGCTGACAGCCTGCTCCAGTTCCGCCTGCACCATCAGCACCGGTGTGCTGATTGCTTTGCCCAGCAGTGGCAGCTGCGTTGATACCGCGCAGGCCTGAGCCAGCCAGCGCCAGGTTGGCCCGCCTAACTGCAAACGCGGCTCCTGCCGGTACAAATCACGAAAGATCTGATAACGCGTCGCCGAGCCGGTCAGAATATTGTCGGCAAAGGGCTGCTCCCGATATGGCTGACTGACAAAGCCGGCATAACAATCCGGGCAGCTCCAGCCCAAAGCGGCTTCCAGCGCACAGCCATCGCGTTCAAAGAACAACACAGTCGCATTGGGAGCTATCATGGCAGCACTCAGCACTGCCCGTTTGAACAGGGTCGGCTCCGCGGCCAGCATTTGCGCCGCCACAGCCCCGCCCATCGAATGCGCCAACAAAGTCAAACTGCCTTGCGACTTGGGCAACACCAGATCACGCACAAAAGCCAGTTGGTCGTCCCGGTACAGAGAAAACTGCGTGATATCGCCTTTATGCCGGTCGGCCAGCGTCCGGACGGCCAATCCCTGCCCACGATGGTCCAGGCTGAACACGGCAAATCCCTGCTGCGCCAGTTGCCAGAACAATTCCTGATACTTCAGATAACTTTCGGTCCGACCTTGCACCAACAAGATGCTGGTATGGGCATTGGCAGGCACAACATAAGCGTATGGCAACAACACGCCATCAGCGCTCATCCACTGCCCGGTA
Organism: uncultured Rheinheimera sp.; assembly: GCA_966252055.1. Lineage (GTDB taxonomy): Bacteria > Pseudomonadota > Gammaproteobacteria > Enterobacterales > Alteromonadaceae > Pararheinheimera. The sequence continues at coordinate 1,014 of CBINNO010000259.1, forward strand.
CTGACTTGTTGCTGCCAAAAGGGCCGGATTTGTTGCTGAAACAGCGCCGGTAAGTCCGCTTCGCTGTAATTGACAGCCGCAGCGCTGACAGCATCAGCCGCTGCGGCATGAAGAGTTGCCGGCACGCTTAACGTCACAGTCAGTAACGTCAGCGCCCCGGCCAGTTGACTCAGCTTCGGCACTGTTGGATCAGGCGCACCAACGCCTGCAACTGGTCGCTGATCAGTTGCCGCACCCGCTCATCCTGCAATTGCCCGTCAGCTGCGAAAGTACCGGCGAACGCATTGACGAACACTTCGGGTTTGTTGACAAAATGCAGGTCCAGATATACCCCCACCTGGCGTAAATGATACTGCGCTCTGGAAGTTCCCATGCCGCCGCCGGCGCCCATAATGGCTGCTGCTTTACCTGCCAACAAAGCATTGTTCGGTTCGCGGGACGCCCAGTCAAGCGCGTTTTTCAACGCAGGCGCAATCGAGTAGTTATATTCCGGGCAGGCAAACACCAGGCCATCTGCCTTGGCAAAAGCGGCCAGTAACTGCTGCACTGCCGCTGGTTTTTCTGTCAGGTCCGCGTTAAAAAACGGCACCTGCGATAAATCTGCGATCTCCAGGGTGACCCCGGCCGGCAACTGGCTCTGCGCCACTTTTAACAAGGTCAGATTGTGCGAAGCCTGACGCAGGCTGCCGCAAATACCCAATAAATGCACTGTGCTCATCCGTTTTCCTTTTGTCTTTGCATACGTTTAAACGCGATCTGGCGGCGCAGCAGCCACCAGAGGCCATAACTGAGCAGCGGAATGCTGCACAGGCTCAATACCACCATCCAGAGCGGATGCGGCAACAGATAAAAATTCGATAACGCAGCCAGCCAGACCAGCCCGCCGATCGCAAGCGCAAACCGGCCACGACTGCGACCGGCGATCAGCGTCGCCACTGAAAGGCCTGCAGCAATGCCGGCCAGCCAGCCGACCAGTACCAGCAACAAGGCGCTGACCGGTAACTGCTTCAGATAGGCCGCGACGGCTGAGCTGTCTTGCCAGTCGAGATCTACTGGGGGGCGAAACAACAAATGATTCAGCTGCTCTGAAATTGAAATCGTCAGAAAGGTAATCACCAGTCCGGCCACAAGCGCCAAAGTGGTACGAAAAGCTGCAGGCATGGCATCTCCATTCAGAACCGAAGGCTGAGCATGCACCTGAACGGGCGCTTCAATGCGGCTAAAAAGCGCTGTCAGCACATACAGATATAAAAAATCAGTATGACGACCTGCACTGCAGTTTTGCAAGAGGCACGTTTGCAAGTCGCAGATTTGGGGCGAAGTACATGAATGAGGAGCACATTAATGAAGAGTGCATTAATGAGGAGTACCTTGATAAGGAGCTCCTTTGTGAGGGACACACCAGGCAAGTTGTCAGAGCAGAGGTGTGCGATCGGCCCGTAACGACAACCGACAGCTGCCACTTTGTACCTGTCCGGCCAGCATGGCGCGGCTGTAGCGCTCAAACAGCTGCATAAAAAACTGCAGCTCTGTGGTCGACATGCCAAGCCCCCGCGCCTGCCATAACGCGGTTTCCTGCTGTTGCCGCCAGTCAAGTACTGTCGGCCAGTCTGGTGCGGCCAGAAACAGCAGCGCGTCAAAACGTGGCCACAATGGCTGGTACCAATGTGCCAGTTGCTGGTTGACATAATGCCGAAACCGCCAGTCCCGGTCTTGTTGTTGCTCCAGCCTGTTAACGGGTATCGCCAGAGCTTCGTCCGACTGCGGCAAGGCCCCCAGACACCAGCCTTCCAGAATTAACAGCGAATGGCTGGTCGCGGGCCGGTCGGCACGGCAATCATCGGTGGCTTTATCAAACTGAGGCCAGGCCACCGGGCGACCAGCCAGATGCGCTGACAAATCCGCCGCCAGCCGCTCAATGTGATGGGTACCCGGAACGCCGCGCCAGCGCAGTAACGGATGCACTGTCGCGGCCAGTTGCTGCCTTTGGGATTTGCTGAAGTAATAATCATCCAGTGAGACCACCACAGCACTGATGCCAGCCTGCTGAAACGCTCCGGCCAGCCGGGCAGCCAGTGTTGACTTGCCAGCCCCTTGAGCGCCGCTCAGCGCCAGAATTTGCGGCTGGCCGGCCGCAGCTTTACTGCAAAGCGACCGTAACCAGTGTTGTTGCCACACCGCGCTCAGTAAATCTGCCGCCGGCATCAGCGAAGAATGCGACATCCTGGTTCCTTTCTGCGGTGCAGTGAGGTTTGTGCCCTTCATCACGACAGCCGTTGCAACAAAATCACATCAGGCGGCAAAATCTGCAGTGCAAAGCCGTCACGTGCCGCCAGATAAACAAAGGTATCGGCATGAAAAAATGCCACATGGGTCGGGTCGTTTTTATAATGCCAGCGGGCAAAATCCGCCACATTGTCTGGCCGAAGCCGGGTCATCAGGCCCAGCCAGCCGCCGGCTTTTAACAGGCGAAGCCAAAGCTGCCACTCCTGCGCTGGCTGATAGAAATGCTCTATCGCCTCAGTGCTGCAGATAAAGTCGTATTGCCGACGCAGAAGCGCGCGGTCGTCGGCAAAGTACGGGTCGTAATTGGCCACCTGATGGCCACCGGCTTGTAACAACAGATGTAGCGCCGGGCCTGGGCCTGCACCAAAATCCAGCCCGCTTTTAGCGTCTGCTCCAAGTTTTTCCAGTAAAGGCGCCGCCAGTTTATTCAGAAAATTACGATAACCGGCGTCTGTTGGGTCGTTTTGATGCTGCTGGTAAATGCCAAGCTCAGCCGCCGGTGTCAGCAAGGCGCTGCGCTCAGCGAACACCAGCTGGCAACGCGCACAATGCAGATAAGCGCGGCGCTTATCCTCGGCATAAAAATGGCAGGGCGAAAAATCACAAAGCGGACAGACAATCTCGGCAGACAAGGGCAAACTCTCGGTGTCACAAAAAGCCAATCATATCAGAAGCCGGCGCCCGAACGCGGCCCTGTGCGAAAAGCGGCTGATTTTCAATTAGGCGACCGTGCGTGCATTCAGTTAGCCGGCACTTTCTGCTAGACTTGCCGCGCCTTGATTCCACCGACAGAAGAAGTAACTATGACGCTTGCATCTCAGGTTCTGGCCGTCAATGATGACCTGCCGATCCGCACTGAACTCCCGGTCCACTCCGGCAAAGTCCGCAGTGTTTACTGGTTGACCGCCGCCGACAGCGCCCGCCTTATCCGCGAAAAAAATTATCCGGTGCCCGCCGATACCCCGCTGGCCATTATGGTGATCAGCGACCGCATCAGCGCTTTTGACTGCATCTGGCACGGTGAAAACGGTTTGAATGGTGTGCCCGGCAAAGGCGCCGCTTTAAATGCCATTTCCAATCACTGGTTTGGCCTGTTTAAGCAACAAGGCCTGGCTGACAGCCATATTCTCGACATTCCGCATCCGCTGGTGTGGATAGTACAAAAAGCCCGCCCGATCAAAATCGAAGCCATTGCCCGCCAGTACATCACCGGCTCAATGTGGCGTGCCTACAGCAAAGGCGAACGTGAATTTTGCGGCATCACCCTGCCCGAAGGCCTGAGCAAAGATCAGCAACTGCCGGAAATTCTGATCACGCCGTCGACCAAAGGCATTCTGACTGGCCTTGAAGGCGTGCCGGAAGCCGACGACGTCAACATCTCGCGGGCAGACATCGAACGCCACGCAGAGGCCTTTGGTTTTAACAGCCCATCCGACATCAGCCTGTACGAAAAGCTGCTCAAAGAAGGTTTTGGTGTGATCAGCAACGCCCTGGCGGCGCTTGATCAGATGTTTGTCGACACTAAGTTCGAGTTTGGTTATGTCAAAGGTGTGGATGGCCAGGACAAACTGATTTATATGGACGAAGTGGGCACGCCGGACAGCTCGCGCATTTGGGATGGCGCGGCATTTCGGCAAGGGCAAATCGTCGAACAGTCCAAAGAAGGCTTTCGCCAGTGGTTGCTGGCCAATTTCCCCGATCCGGACATTCTGCTTAATAAAGACCGCATGCCAGAGCGCAGTGCGCTGGCCCGTGACAACGCGCTGCCAACTGAAGTGATGCTGGATATTTCGCGCACTTATCTTGGCATCGCCGAAAAAGTGGTGGGTCATAAGATTGAGCTGTCGGCCAATCCAAAAGCTGAAATCATTCAGGTGTTAAAAGAGCAGTACGGCCTCGTCGACTGAGCCAGTGCAAATGAGCCAGCACGACTGAGCGAGCGGCTGAGCCGATATTGACTCAGCAAAAAGGGAGCAAGCGCTCCCTTTTTTTCATCGCCGAAAACCGCGTCG
>CBINNO010000260.1:0-5270 GCA_966252055.1 uncultured Rheinheimera sp.
GTTTTGACCCGCAAGAGTCGGTCAAACTGTGGCAAAACATGGCCAAACAGGGCAGCGGCGGCACCCCGCAAATTCTGTCGAGCCACCCGGTGCCGGAAAATCGCATCAAAGCGCTTGAGAAAAATATGGCGAATGCAAATGCTGAGTTTCAGGCGCGCAAAGCCAAGGGCGGTTTACCAGCCTGCAATAAATAAACTTTTGAATGTGATAAAAAATCCCGCAACAGCGGGATTTTTTATCGGTCATGCCAGCTGGCTTTAGCGGCCTTTGGCCGGTCGCAGCAGCACTACCGCCAGTGCGACGACCAGCAGGATCAGACAATAATAACTCTGAGTTACCACATCCCAGGGCGACAAGCCAAAGCTGGCACCCAATAACAGCGCCTGCGCGCCGTATGGCACCAGGCCTTGACTGATGCAGGAGAAAATATCCAGCAAACTGGCGGCGCGTTTGGGACTGATATCGTGATGCTCGGCCAGGTCGCGGCTGACATCGGCTGCTATCACAATCGACACTGTGTTATTGGCAATACAAAGATTGCTGACAAACACCAGCGCGGCAATTGCCAGCTGCTGCGCTTTATTGCCAGCGAGGCGCAGGCCATTGGCAATGGCGTCAATCCGGCTGGCGACCCAGTGCAGGCCGCCTTGTTGTTTGACGAATTCGCCAAGCGCCCCGACAAACATCGACAACAGGAAAATCTCCTGCATGCTGCCGAAGCCCTTAAAAATGTCCTTGCCGAGGTTGGCGACATCATAGCCACCAAACAGCACCCCCTGCAGCGCGGCGAGCACTATGCCCAGCAGCAGCACGGCAAACACATTCAGTCCGGCCACGGCCAGGATCAGGATCGCGGCATAAGGGACCACCCCGGTCCAGCTGAAATCTTTCACTGTCACGGCCTGTTCTGTGTTTGCCAGGCTGACAAACAGCAGCACGGTCAGCACTGCCGCCGGCGTGGCGATCTTCAGGTTTTCACGGAATTTATCTTTCATTTCAGCACCCTGAGTACGGGTAGCTGCAATCGTCGTGTCGGAGATGATCGACAGGTTGTCGCCAAACATCGCACCACTTAACAAAGCACCGGCCATTAGCGCTGGTTCAATCTGGGCTTGTTGTGCCAGCCCGACCGCAATAGGCGCTAAAGCCCCAATGGTGCCCATCGAGGTGCCCATCGCGGTGGCGACAATCGCAGAAATGACAAACAGACCTGGCAACAACAGACTGGCCGGCACCAGACTTAAACCGGCATTGACCACAGCGTCAACACCGCCGGTTGCCTGGGCGACAGTGGCAAAAGCGCCCGCCAGCAGGTAGATGATGCACATGGTGATAATGTTGCTGTTACCGGCGCCTTTGACCAGCAGGTCAATACCGGCATTGAGCGGGCCTTGGTACAGCCACAGCGCCAGCACTAAAGCCGGCAGAATGGCAACAGGCCCTGGCAACTGATAAAAAGCATAAGCGACGCCCTGACTTTGCAGATACAGGCCGGTGCCGAGAAACAGTGCAACAAACAACAACAGCGGCAACAACGATCTTTTGGCGCCGACATTTACTTCAGACATAACAAACCTCGGTGGTGGAAGATTCAGGTTCCGGCCGCACAGGGTGCCAGCAGACGAAACTTTATTCCTGATTATTTTTATACTTTTAATACTTTTGTGGAATATACGGACGTCCAGAAGTCCTGTCAACTCAGTAAGCCCGGCCCACAGCAGATGTTTTAGCTGAGTTTGCGACGAATGCCGAGTCTGTTCCCTTGAAATGTTCAGCGCGGCAGCCATATCGCTTCAGTATCTTTGGTCTGACGGAGCTGTCTGATGCTGAATTTTTCTTTCCAGAACCCCACCCGAGTCCTGTTTGGCGAAGGCCAAATCAGCCAGCTGCGACAGTTGATCCCGGCTGGCAGCAAAGTGCTGCTGACTTACGGTGGCGGGTCCATTAAACATAATGGCGTTTATCAGCAGGTGCAGGCTGCGCTTAAAGACGTGCAGTGGCTCGAATTTGGTGGCATTGAACCCAATCCGACTTATGAAACTCTGTCAAAGGCGGTGGCGCTGGTGCGTGCCGAACAGATCGACTTTTTGCTGGCGGTCGGTGGGGGCAGCGTGGTGGACGGCACTAAATATATCGCCGCGGCGGCCCGTTATGATGGCGACGGCTGGGACTTGCTGGCGAAAAAGCAAAAAGTCAAAGCGGCCCTGCCGATGGGCGCTGTGCTGACGCTGCCGGCGACCGGTTCGGAAAGTAATAGTTTTGCCGTGATCACCCAACAAAGCAGCCAGCAAAAGCTGTCTTTCGGCAGCCCGTTACTTTACCCGCAGTTTGCCGTGCTGGACCCAACAGTAACTTACAGTCTGCCGCCGCGCCAGCTGTCAAACGGCGTGGTGGATGCTTATGTGCATGTGATGGAGCAGTATCTGACTTATCCGGTCGGCGCTGCGGTGCAGGACCGTTTCGCTGAAGGATTGCTGCTGACTCTGCTGGAATTTGGCCCCAAGGCCATGCAGCAACCACAGGATTACAATATCCGCGCCAATCTGATGTGGAGTGCGACCATGGCGCTCAATGGCCTGATAGGCGTTGGTGTGCCGCAGGACTGGTCTACCCATCTGATTGGCCATCAACTGACCGCCTTGTATGGGCTGGATCACGCCCAGACGCTGGCGATTGTGCTGCCCGCCGTGATGTTGCAGCAGCGCGAGCAAAAACGCGACAAACTGCTGCAATATGGCCGCCGGGTGTTTGGTCTGCAGCATCAGGACGAAGAGCGGCTGATTGATGAAGCCATCAGCCACACCCGCCAGTTCTTTGAGCAGATGGGCGTGCCGACCCGGCTGGCCGACTATGGCATTGGTGCCGAAGCGGTGGCGGCAGTGGTCAACAAACTGATCGAGTTACAAGTGGAGCGCTGTGGCGAGCATGGTGATATGACACCTGAAGTGGTGGCTAAATTGCTGCAAAAAGCGCTGTGAGCAAAACCTTGCCCAATCTGCTGATCGGAGCGCCAGGCAGCCGCCGGCTCTGTTAAGATAACGCTCTTTGTGCATACAACGCCGGCATCGCCGGCGTTGTTTTTCGGGCCGCCGGGGCGGCGAAGGATGTTATGCAAACAGCAGCAGTCAGTCTGGTGATCCTGGCCGGTGGCCTTGGCAGCCGCTTTGGCGGTGACAAGCAACTGGCGACGGTCGGCGATACCGGTCGAACTTTATTACATTTCAGTGTGTTAGATGCTTATGCTGCCGGCATTCGTCATCTGGTGTTGTTGATTCGCGACAATCTGCAGGATGCAGTCAAAACCCAGATCCTGGCGCACCTGCCGGCGGATTTACGGGTGGATTTGTGTTTTCAGCGCTTATCAGATATACCGGCCGGCGCGACCTTGCCCGCTTCTGAGCGGCAAAAACCCTGGGGCACCACGCATGCGCTCTGGTGTGCCCGTCATGCACTGCCACAGCCTTTTATCGTGATCAATGCCGACGATTATTATGGCGCCGAGGCGATGCAGCTGCTGGTCAGCCATTTTCGCCAAGCGACGACCGACTGGGCGATGGTCGCTTATCCGCTGGCGGCGACTTTGTCTGAACATGGCGGCGTCAACCGGGGGATATGTCGTTTGCAGCCGGCTTCTGCTGACGCCAGCGCGCTTTGGCTGCAGCAAGTCAGCGAATGCAGCGCTATTGTGCGCACGCCGGACGGGCAGCTGCAGGGTCGGCTTGCTGAGAGCACGCCTTGTACCTTGTCGGACGACCTGCTGGTGTCGATGAATATCTGGGGTTTTACGCCTGCAATCTTTGACCGGCTGACTGACCAGTTGCAGACATTCTTTGCCAGTGCCCCCCAGCCTGGCGCTGAAGCTTATCTGCCCGCGGCGGTGGATGCGGCGCTGGCAGCAGGCCAGCAGTTACGGATCTATGTGTCTGCCGAACAGTGGGCCGGTGTCACTTATCCGGCCGATCTGCCGCGGTTAGCAGAGTTTTTTAATAATAAAAATCAGAGGTTTGCTGCAAAAGACAGCGAATGAAGTTTTCCATGGAAAACCTTCACCTCCACAGCAAAGGGAAAGTTCATGTTTGAAGAAACAACCGCTGCGGGCTCACCCGGCGATTTGCTGCCAGCCCAGGTGCTTGAAGCTTACGCATTCAGCCCGGCCGCGACAGTCCAGCGTTTTGGCAATGGTCACATCAACCACACGTATCTGCTGGCCGAACAAGACCGGCGCTTGATTGTGCAGCAAATTAATACCGCTATTTTTCCATCGCCGACGGCACTGGTGCAAAACGCGCTGAAAATCGAGCGGCACTTGCTGGCAAAAAAACAGCAGGGCCTGTATCCGCTCGAAGTGCTGCGCCAGCAGGCAAGGCAAGACGGGCAGTATTTGTCTGGCACCGCGCAGGATTTACGTGCGCTGCAGTTTATTGACGGCGGTCGCAGCATCGAAGTGGTCGACACACCGGAGCAGGCTTATGCCGCCGCACTGACTTTTGGCCAGTTTGCCGCTGCGCTGGCTGATTTTCCGGCCGATGCGCTGGAGACCGTGATCGCGGATTTTCATAATCTGAGCTGGCGTTTTGAGCAGCTGCAACAGGCGGCCGATGCGGATAAAGCAGGCCGGCTGGCCGGTTGTCGCGATTTGGTCGGTTATTGTCTGTCGCAGCAGTTTCTGGCGGATGAACTGGCCACAGTCTGTGCCGGCTTACCGCGTCGTGTTTGCCATAACGACACGAAAATCAACAACATGCTGTACTCAGATGCGCTGGGGCGTGGCATAGCTGCGCTGGATTTGGACACCTGCATGCCGGGTTATTGGCTGTTTGATTTTGGTGACATGGTGCGCACTTGCTGCTCGCCAGAGCCGGAAGACTCGCTGAACCGGGCGAATGTGCGGATCAGACCGGATATTTTCGCGGCGCTGGCCCATGGCTATCTGGCGGGTCTTGCCGGCATCATCACGCCGGCAGAGCGCCAAAGCCTGTGGCTTGGCGCCAAAGTGATGTGCCTGATGATTGGTATTCGCTTTCTGGCCGACTACTTAAATGGCGATTTGTATTTTGCCGTGCACAGGCCTGGCCACAATTTGCAACGGGCGGAAAATCAACTGCGGCTCTATCTGGACCTGCAGGCGCAGCAGGCTGAGCTGCAAGCGCTGTTGGTCTGAAAATATTTACGCCGAAAGACAACCAAACAGCAGCGTGCTGCGACTTAGTGTCTGTTGTTGTCTGATTTGCGCACCCTTGATTGGGTGCGTTTTTTTATTCGCACCATCC
>CBINNO010000261.1:0-5264 GCA_966252055.1 uncultured Rheinheimera sp.
GCCCAGTGATAGCCATAACCGTACACCAGATAAAACAGCATAAAACCAATATCCAGCCACAGCGCCTGCCACAAACTGACCTCCAGATACCAGGCGGTCAGCGGTAAAAAGGCCAGCAATAAACCCAGCTCAAACCCAATGGCATGGCCGATCCGCTCCGGCTGCGTTTTGACATTACGGCCACGCGGCGCCAGATAATAACGGTCAAACCACTGATTAAACTGATAATTCCACCAGGTTGCCAGCAATGACATCAGCACCGCCAGGCCGCCCAGCTCCAGCGCAGATTTGTGCAGCAGCCAGCTGCTGACGGGCACCAGCAACAACAGGCCAATGCCTTCAAAACCAAGCGCCATCCGCAGCCGGTCGGCGGTAGAACGGCCTGGCAGGCTTTTGGTGGTCGGGTTATTGGCCGGGTTATTGATCGGGTTATTGGTCGGGTTATTGGTCGGGTTATTGGCCGGATTGCGGGCCTGATTTCTGGCCGAATTGCTGGCCGGTCCCGCAGCCCGTGCCGGGTTTGACATCACGGTGCTATCGCCGTTTGACACCACCACCGCCGTAATTTTTGTTAGATCCTGGCTCATCACTCATCTCCGTCAGCTCAGATGGCGGCCAATATATCTGTTATTATCGTAAGGACTAAGTTAGATACCATCTGGAATTGAGATAGATGAACTTGCAGCAATTAGAAATTTTGTTGGCTGTCGTTGCCAGTGGCTCCTTTTCCGCCGCTGCCCGCAAGCTGGGCAAAGCGCAGTCGGCGGTCAGCACCGCTATCAGCGAACTGGAAATTGATTTAAATCTGCAGCTGTTTGACCGCAGCAGCCGCTATCCGGTGCTGACGGCCGCCGGCGCACAGATCCTGCAGCAGGCCACGCTGGTGCGCCAGCAATGTCATCAGCTGAAAGAACTGGCGGCGGATTTGGCAGCCGGCGTGGAAACCTGCCTGCGTCTGGCGGTGGACGATGAAGGCCAGCTGCCCTGGCTCGCGCCTGTGCTGGCGGAGCTGGCCGCCGCGTTTCCGCGCCTTGAAGTGCAGTTGCTGTTTCCACTGCTGGAAGATTTAACCGGCTTGCTGGACAGCGGCGCTGTTGACCTCGGCATCTGCTTTCAACCCGGCAACCACCCGCCGCAATTTTTGCGCTGGCCGCTGCAACAACTGCAGTTTGCCGCAGCCGTGTCGGTGCATCATCCGCTGGCCAGTCTGAGCGAAGTCAGTGCGGCCGAGCTCAGCCAGTATCGCCAGCTGATGGTGGCCGGGCGCGGCGAAAGCACCGAAAAACAGCGCGGCCGCTTGTCCGGCCAGGTCTGGTGGCTGGAAGGCGACCTCGCGGTGCTGGCGCTGGTCGAGCAAAACCTCGGCTGGGCCTGGCTCCCGCTGCCGGTGCTGCAGCAGGCGCTGCGACTCGGCCAGATCAAACTGTTGCCGCTTCGCGCTGAACCGGCGCAGTTACCGCTGCAACTGGAGCTGTGGCAACACAAAGATCATGTCGCAGGCCCGGCAGCTTTGTGGCTGCGCCGCCGCCTGCTCGCCGGCTGAAACACGCGGGTTGCCAGGGTTCAGCACTTCGGCACTTCGCGGGCCCGACCGGTTGGCGGTCCGGCGATCCGGTGGTTCCCGGCCTGTACCTGCTTTGCCACCGTTAGCATTTTTTGGTTTACCTGCCTTGCCGACAGCTGTAAAATGATAATTGTTATCATTTGTGTTCGTAAGGATAAGATATGCCGCAGCTGTTTCGGCTCAGTATGTTCAGTCTGTTGTGGTGTTCTGCCAGCGTCACCGCCCAGCAGACTGCGACTGAATCACCGCAAGATCTGGAAGTCATTGAAGTTAAAGGCCGTGCTCAGACGTTATACCGGCCGTCCAGCGCGTCAGTCGCGACCCGCACTGAACAGGACATCGCGCTGGTGCCACAGAATATTCAGGTGCTGCCGGCCGCGCTGATCCAGGACCAGGCCGCCCGCCAAATCACCGATTTATATCGCAGCATGAGCGGGGTCAGCGCGTTCAGCTATTCCGGCGTCACCTTCCGTGGCTTTCGCCAGGACGAAATCCTTTATGACGGTGTGCGCGGCGACCCTTTTAACGGTTTTGCCGTCCCGCAGCTGTTTAACATCGAAGAGGTCCAGCTGCTCAAAGGCACCAGCGGCGCTTTGTATGGCAGCAGTGCGCCGGGTGGTCTGATTAACTATGTGACCAAAAAACCGACCGCCGAACAACAAAACCAACTGGAACTGGGCGTCGGCAACGACCAGTACTGGCAGGGTTCGCTGGAACTGAGCGGTCCGCTCAACGACAGCCACTTGTACCGGCTTGGCTATTATCGCGACCATGAAAAGCCCTTTCGGTACAACACTGAAGTCGAAAACGATATTGTCGACCTTGGTTATCAGTGGCTCGTGAGCGACCAGACCAGCCTGCTGCTGCAATACCAGCAACTGCAGCAGGACTATCAGGGTGCCCGGCTGCGCGGCGTCCCGACTGACGCCCAAGGCAATTTCCTGACCAGCCGCAACTGGAATCACAACGAAAAATCTGACTTTCAGACGCTGGAAGCCGATGTCTGGCAGGCGCGGCTGGAGCATCAGTTCAGCAGCGACTGGTCCGTGGATTTCACCTGGCGCCGTTATGACAATACGGAGCTGCAGAACTATCACGAGCCAACCTGCAGCTATGACACCGACAACGACGGCATCATTGACTACTGTCGCCGCCAGTTCCGCGATCAGCAACGCGACAACACCGCCAACAGCTACACGCTCAATAACGTGATTGAGCTCAATACCGCAGGTTTGCAACATCAGGTACTGGTCGGCGCTGACTATTTTCAGCAGGACTCTTTTTTCATCGGCCGTAATATTCAGCCGGTGGAACAACGGGGGCAAGCCACCGGTTTAAGCCTGCAGCAGCCGGTGTATGGCCTCGGCGGCCGCAGTTTTTACGATATGAGTAAAGCGGTGATCAGCACCACCGACACCAAAGCCACCCGGCAAGGGGTTTACCTGCAGGATATGCTCGATTTGACCGAGCATTGGAACCTGCTGGCCGGCGTGCGCTGGGACAGTTTCCGCGACAACAATCTGCTGGATAATTCCGCAGTCAGCGGCCATGACCTGTCCTGGCGTGTCGGCACCACGTATCAGCTTAATCAAAGCACCCGGCTTTATGCGCTGCGTGGCACTGGTTTCAGCCCACAATCGGCCAGCTCGCAGGTGCCGGCCGTGGGTGGGCCTTTTGACGCAGAGCAGTCGTCGATTGACGAACTGGGCGTGCGTTTTTCTTTGCTCGACGACGCCGTACGGCTGAATCTGGCGGTCTATGACATGGTCCGCAATAACATTTTGCAGCAGGACCCGCGCGGCGATGTCGGCGGCGATGGCCGCGACGATTTGATAGCCCTGGGTGAAGTCAGAGCCAAAGGCTTTGAAGCCGATTTGCTCGGCGATTTGTCGGCTAATTGGGTGCTGAACCTCAACTATGCCTACAACGACACCCGCATTGAGCAAAGCACCAGCGCTATCACCAATGCGGTCGGCGACAAGTTTGCCAATGCGCCTTTGCATCAGCTTGGGCTCTGGAGCCGCTACGAGCTGCCGGCGCTCAATTCTGCCATTGCCGCCGGGCTGGATTATGTCGCCGAACAGCTCAGCATCGACGGCCAGAAAGTGAAGCCTTACACTGTGTTTGACCTGAGCTGGCAAACCCACTGGCAGCAGTGGAGCCTGCAGGCCAATGTCAAAAACCTGTTTGATAAAACCTATGCCACCTCCGGTTTTATCGCCCGCACCGGCCATTTCCCCGGTGAGCCGCGCCGGCTGATAGTCCAGCTGGGTTATCAGTTCTGATACCGACCACGGCCAGGCATCCGCCTGGCTGTATCACGGAGAGCGCATGAACACCAGAGCCTGGTTTACCCTTCATAGTGTTGCCGGTTTTTATCTGGGCTGGTTACTGCTGCTGGTGTGTCTGAGCGGCACCCTGGCAGTGGTCAGCCACGAAATTGAATATCTGAGCGCAGCCAAATTCCGCGCTGGCGTCAGTACGCAGGGCAACCCGGCGGTCGTCCCGGCGCAGCATTTTGAGCCAAAACAGACAGCGCCAGAACAGACAGCACCAACGCAGACAGAAGCCGGGCTGACGCAAGCACAGTCACGGTCGCTTACAAACGAGGCGGCCACCTCGCAGCGCTGGCTGTGGCTGCAGCAGCAGCTGGAACAGCGTTATCCCGGCTATCGCATTCTGGCGATGGAGCTGCCCGACCAGCCATATCTGGCCGGCGAAGTGAGCCTGATCAGTGCGCAGCAGTTTCTGTTTGTCTATTTTGACCCGGCCAGCGGCACCCTGACCGGGGAAGGTGGCTGGGGCCGGCTGTCGCGATATTTGCGCAATCTGCATATGTATTTGTCGATGGGAGATGGCGGCAAACTGGTAGTCACGGCGCTCAGTTTTTTTCTGCTGGCGCTGCTGATCAGCAGCTTTTATGTGTACCGCCGCTGGTGGCGTGGCGTGCTGCGCTGGCCAGGACCGCTGACGCTGCACAACAGAACTCAGTGGTCCGGCTGGCATAAATGGCTGGGCGCCTGCAGCTGGCCTTTTATTGCTCTGATAACCCTGACCGGCTTGTGGTACTTCAGCGAATTCTGGTTATTGCGGCTGAAAGTCGAGCACTACCCCGCGCCCGCCAGGCTCAGCCAGCCGGCCACGCAATCTGAGCAGTCCAAGCTGCTGCGTATGGACGAATTGCTGGCGCAGGCGCAGCAGGCAGCGCCTTGGCTTGAGATCCGTGCGCTGAATTTTCCGCAACAACCGCTGGCCCCTGTGATGGTGTCCGGTCAGGACGGCAACCCGCTGTATCGCAACAGAGCCAACCGGCTTTATCTGCACCCGTCCACCGGCGAGCTGCTGGCGCAACAACGTCAAGGCGAACTGCCGCTGGTTGCCACGCTGGTGGATATCGCCGATCCGCTGCATTTTGGCAGTTTTGGGCCCGGCACTCTCGCCGGCCTCGCGGTCAAGCTGATGTACTTTTTGGGCGGAGCCGCGCTGACCTTTCTGGTCGCCAGCGGCCTCTGGCTGCACCGGCAACGCACCCGACGCCAGCAGCCGGCGCTGTCGCGCTGGCTGGGTTGGCATGGCGCCATCTGCCTGACGCTGGTGGGGGGCGCGTTATGGCTGACCACCGCCAATTTCGCGCAACGTGAACTGGACAAACAGCCGCTGTCGCCGCTGCTTGGCCGTGCTTTGACTGGCGCTCAGGCTT
>CBINNO010000262.1:0-5258 GCA_966252055.1 uncultured Rheinheimera sp.
GATCGCATTCATCGGGCTGCCATGGCCCAGAAATAACATCGGAAGCATAAAAAACCTGTGTCTGAATGTGGCCGCCGGTGCCAGGAGCCTCGGCTCTGGCGCCGCAGCTCCATGCCCTCGCGGACAGAACCCGCGGACAGAAGATCGACAGCATAACCGGAGTGGTCTTGGCAGAAAATTGCGAAAAAAGAGCGCTATCTTTCGAAAATCTGCCGCCGCTCAGCGCGCAAAAACGGCCAGCAGCGTCACGGCTGACAGGTAAATCAGCATTGGGCCCAGCGTCAGCTTTAACAGCTCGCGTTCACGGCCGGCCAGCCCAACCACCGCGGCTGCGGCGACCAGATTAAGCAGACATATCATGTTGCCGGCGTTGGCGCCCAGTTGCTGCAGCGCCAGCACCAGGTGAGCGTCCAGACCACTGCTGTCGGCGATTTGCTGCTGCAGGCGGGCAAACAGCAGATTGGAAAAAGTGGAAGAGCCAGCGATAAAGGAGCCCAAAGCGCCAAACAGAGCACTGACCCATAACCAGGATTGCTGCAAATGGCTGCTGGCCAGTTCTGCCAGATAGACCGGCATGGACGGTAAGCCGGCGTGGTTGTCGTCAGAATGCACAAAGATCCGTACCAGCGGCAAAGCGCAGCCAAGTGCCAGCATGGCACCGCGCAGCTTCGGCCAGGTCGCCCGCATACAGCCCGTCAGCAACTGGCGGCGTTGCCGGGTAAAAGGCAGTAACAACAGCAACACCAGCAGAAAGAATGTTCCCGGCAAATACAGCGGTTGCAGGCTGGTGCTGAGGTGTGAGCCGAGCAAATGCGGAAATTGCCATTGGTATTGTTGCAGCAGGCTGCGAAATGGCAGTTCGGGCAGGCGGCTGAGCAATAACAGGCCGACCAGCAACAGATAAGGCAACAGCGCTGGCAGCAGGCGCGCGGTGGGGTGGCCAGCTTCGTCTGGCAGCACGGTTTCAGTGTTTGCGGCAGTCTGCGGCATGATTGCCGGCAAACCGGCCGGTGGCCAGTAACGGGCTGACAGGACGCTGACAGCAAGACCGCTCAGCGCCGCCAGCAGGGCCGGAAATTCCGGGCCGAACCAGTGCAGACAGCCCCAGGCCGCAATGCTGTAAGCAAAACCGGCCAGCAAGGCATGGGGCAGCGCCGGCCAGAACGGCAACTGGTGCGGGTTAAAGCAGCGGCAATACAGGGCCAGCATCATCACCGGCAAAAGCGGCGCGGCCCATAAGTCCAGCCAGACCACCCGGCCAGCAACGTCAAGCAGCGCGTCTGAGTCTGTCAGCGGCACGCCCTGCGCCATGCCAATCAGCAGTGGGGTGCCCAAGGCGCCAAAAGTCACAGGCGCGCTGTCTGCGATGGTGGGCAGCACGACGGCGGCAACGGGCCCGAAGCCTAGCGCCAGTAACAGCGGTGCCAGAATAGCAGCTGGCGTGCCAAAGCCGGCGATGCCTTCTAAAAACGCTGTGCCAAACCAGCCGAGCCACAACAACTGCAACCGTGGGTCCGGGCTCAGGCTGGCTACGGCCTGACGTATGCGCTGTAAATGGCCGGTTTGCTGTTGCCAGTTCAGCAATAAAATCGCGCCGAACATGATCCACAGCACAGAAGCCGCGATGATCAGGCCTTCGAGTACCGCAGCGGCGACCGTCAACGCGCTCATCTGCCAGCTGAACAGCGCCAGCAGCGCCGTCAGGCCGAGTGACCAGGCCATCGCCTGCACAGTACTGAGGCGACACAGCACCAGCAGGATCAACACCGCAAGCAGCGGAAAGGCAGCAGTCAGTAGCAGCATCAAAAGCGTCTGGCCGGGAACAGGTGTTGTCAGCTTATCAGGTTGCGGCGGGCTGTCACTGGCCAATCGCGCTCGCTTTGATCTGGCGCAGCTTTGCCGGCCGGACGGTGGCGCAAGTCGGGTGGGCATGTGCCATAAAAAAAGCCCCTGACGGGGCTTTATAAGACATACAACGCGTTGTGGCTTAAGGTTTTTCAAACCAGAATGGCTGGCGTTTACGCTCCAGACCATTGAGTTCCTGCATGGTCTGGGCGTCAAACAGCTGACCGTTGACCATGCTGTACTGCACTTTGTCACTTTGACGGATATCTTTTAGCGGATCGCCGTCAATGACAATCAAGTCAGCCAGTTTCCCCGGCGTGACGGAGCCGAGCAGGTGGTCCATGCCAAAGGTTTTGGCCGGATTGATGGTGGCTGTTCTGAGCGCCTGCAGCGGGCTCATGCCGCCCTGGGCAAACATCCAGATCTCCCAGTGGGCGCCTAAACTTTCGCGCTGACCGTGGGCACCAATATTGGTCACCACCCCTTCATCGCTGAGCTCCTTGGCCATTTTAGCCACCTGGAAGTGGTTGTAATGGCTGTCCGGCGCGGTCGGGCGGCGGATGCTGCGCGGGCGCAGTTCGTCCATCGGCACATATTTCGACAGGCGCGGGTGCTTCCACACTTCGGTTTTGTCATACCAGTAGTTTTCGCCCCAGATGCCGCCATAAGCCACCACCAGCGTTGGTGTGTAGGCGGTTTTGGTGGCGCGCCACAGCTGCTTGACGTCGTCATACAGTTTGGCTGCCGGCAGCGCGTGCTCCAGCGTGGTGTGACCGTCGACCGCCATCGACAGGTTGTGCTGCAGCAGCGAGCCGCCTTCCGGCACTACCATCATGTCCAGTTCGCGAGCCGCTTCAATCACCTGCTGACGCTGGTTGCGTCTTGGCTGGTTGTAGCTTTTCACCGAAAAGGCGCCGACTTTTTTCAGCCGCTCCAGGTGGAATTTGGCATCGTCCAGACTGTCGATATGCGAGGTGTAACCCGCGCCATAGGCGCCGTACAAGATAGTGCCGGTAGAGAAAATACGCGGCCCGACGATTTGACCGGTTTTCTGCATTTCACTGGCGGTAAAAATTTCCTGGGTGTCGTTGGACGGGTCATGAATACTGGTGACGCCAAGCGCCAGCGACGCATAGTTGGCGTAGTTTTGTTGTGGGATCAACTGGTTGACGCCCTGGCTGCCATGCGCGTGTGCATCAAACAGGCCCGGCATAATGGTTTTGCCGCTGATGTCGACCACTTTGGCATTGGCCGGTACTGACACCTCGGCTTTGCTGCCCACTGCTTTGATTTTATTGCCTTCGACCAGCACCACGCCGTCCTGCAGCACTTTATCGCCTTCCATCGTCAGCACCTGGCCGCCGACAAAAGCAACCAGCCCCTCTGGCTGATAAGCCGGGGCTTTAAAGCTGATGTTCTGGCCATTTTTGACTTTAAAGTCGGTTTTATTGCCGACGGCAAACGCCTGGTTTAAGTCGGCATGATAAAGCTCAGGCCCGAGGTTCCAGTACAGCTGCTGGCTGTTGCCGCTCCAGCTGATATTTTCACCGGCACGCACCGACAGCTGACGAACCGGGAATTGCTCGTCCGAGCCGCTGATATCAATCACAGTGCCGCGTTCGGTAAAAGGCGTGACATAGACTTTAAAGCGGTCGGCAAAAGCGACATATTTGCCATCCGGCGACACTTTAAATTCGGTGCCGTATTTGGCGCTGTATAAAACGCGCTGGGTTTGGGTCGCCAGATCGACTGCAAAGAGTTGCGGGCTTTGGCCATAATCCTGCGCAAAAACCCGATCGTTGCGGCTGCCAAAATGCGGCGCATAGCCATTGCGGGCGATCAGCGTGGGCTCGCCGCCACTGGCCGGCACTGTGTACAGACCGGTATTGAGCGACCAGCGTTTATCCAGCAGATTGCCGGCGCCGCCTTTACGAAACACCAGCGTCTGGCCGTTGGGGCTGAAAGCCGGTTCCAGATATTTACCCGGCTGACTGACCACAGTGGTGACGGTATTGCTGCTCAGATCTATCACTTTAATCTGGCCTTGTTGCTGGTCATGCCAGGTGGTGTAGACCAGCTTTTTGCCGTCGCGTGAAAACTGCGGATACTGTTCAAAATGCTCGTTCTGGCTGGTAAGCCGGACCGGTTTGCCGCCTTTGCTGCTGACTTTGTACAAGTGGCCGAGCGCAGAGTAAACAATAGTGTTGCCATCCGGTGAGGTCTGCACAAAACGCAGCATTTTGACATCCACCTCCGGCTGGTCGATGTGTTGTTTGACCCGCACCGCCTGCTGGATTTTTTTCTCCACATCGACTTTAAACGGGATAGTCGCCAGCTGTTTGTCGGCAATCGCGATGCGCTGAATTTTGCCGCCGGCCCAGAACAGAATGCTTTGGTTATCCGGCGTCCAGCTCATTTGCGGATAGACGCCGTGAATGGCCCAGGTTTCCTGCATGTCGCGGTCCAGCGCACCATAAAGCTCGGTGCTTTCACCCGATTCGAGGTTGTACAGCATCAGCGTGGTCTGGAAGTCGACGCGGCGGATATAAGCCAGGTATTTGCCATCCGGTGACGGCGTTGGGCGGATTGCGCCGCCGGCGCCTTGCAGCAGCACGTCAATTTTGCCGGTTTCGCGCTCAAACCTTTTGATGACGTAAATGCCCTGTTCGGAATCTTTGCTGTAATGGAAGGTTTTACCGGGCGTGTCGTCCTGCGAGAAATAGACATACTTGCCGTCTGGTGAAAAAGCCGGCTCGCCTAAGTCTTTCTGGTCATTGGCTTTTTCGGTCAGCATCACGCCATTGCCACCGGTTTTGTGGTACTGCCAGACTTCGCCGGCGCCTAAAGAGCGGGTGTTGGTGAAGTGTTTGCGGGCGACAATAAACTCGCCATCCGGGCTCCAGGCCGGGCTGTTCAACAGCCGGAAGGTTTCTTTGGTGACGGCGTGTGGGTTGGAACCGTCGGCATTCATCAGCCAGATATTGTCGCCACCGCCTTCATCGGAGGTGTAGGCAATGTAGCGGCCATCCGGGCTGAAACTCGGCTGCATTTGCCAGCCGATATCGGCGGTCAGCCGTTTGGCGCTGCCGCCACTGGCCGGCATGGTGTAGATGTCGCCCAAAAGGTCAAATACGATGGTTTTGCCGTCCGGACTGATGTCGACATTCATCCAGGTGCCGTTGTCGGTCTGAATGCGCACTGTGTCAAATTTGCCTTTGGGATTGTTGACCTGCCAGTCGGTTTTGTTGTCGGCCGCCAGGGCAGGCTGAAGAATACTTGCCACTGCGAGGGTCAGCAGGGCGGGTTGCCAGATTTTAGTCATTGATGTTCCCGGGAAATGAGTCTGCTACAGCAGATCTGTGGATTGGTGCATTGACGTTGCCACAGCGGCGGCAAAAAGGTAAGTCATCTGG
>CBINNO010000263.1:0-5257 GCA_966252055.1 uncultured Rheinheimera sp.
CTACGGCGAGCGCGCTATCTCTGTTGACCTGCCAACTATCGTTGTGCGTGAAGTGACTTACACTGAGCCAGCGGCTCGTGGTGACACTTCAGGCAAAGTGATGAAAATCGCGAAA
Organism: uncultured Rheinheimera sp.; assembly: GCA_966252055.1. GTDB lineage: Bacteria > Pseudomonadota > Gammaproteobacteria > Enterobacterales > Alteromonadaceae > Pararheinheimera. The sequence goes on from CBINNO010000263.1 coordinate 116, forward strand.
ATCGAAACTGGTTTTGAACTGCAAGTGCCGGCTTTCGTTGAGATCGGTGACAAAATCGAAATCGACACCCGTACTGACGAGTACCGCAGCCGCGCGAAGTAATTCGCTGCCGCTGTGCCGACAAACCCCGCCATCCGCGGGGTTTTGTTTTTTGTGCCGCCGGAAGGCTGGCCGCTGGCCCTGTCAGCAGGCGGCCAGTTGCCACAAATCTGCCAGAGTGCTGTCTTTACTGCGGGTTTGTTTCATTTGACTGAGCAGCAATAACGCCGCGCTGAAGGCGTCTTCCTGCGCGTGATGGTGCTGCGCTATCGGTAAGTGATGGCGGGCGAGGCAACTGGGTAAACGCAGGCCTTCGTTGGTCAGCACCTTGCCTTGCAGCTGGCTGCGCTGCCATTCCAGTTTCATGGTATCCAGAAAACGAAAACGCGGGCTTTTGCCAAAGCAGCGCCGACAGGCCTGGCTTAAAAAACTCTGCTCAAGCTGGGCATGATGAGCGACCAGCACGGCGCCGGCGGCCAGTTGCAGAAACTGGCGTAATGCGTCCGGCAGCTCGATTGCCTGGCCAAGGTCTCTGTCATGCAGGCCGTGAAACACGGCGCTTTGTCCGACGCTGACCGGCAGACGAACCAGCAGATGTCCGCTGTCGGCCAGCCGGATCTGTTGCTGTTCAATCACCACCCAGCCGATGCTGACGATATGATCTTTATGGGCATTGAGTCCGGTGGTTTCCAGGTCAAGCACCACGAAGCGACACTGGGCCAGCGGTGTGCTGGCGGCGGGCGGCGGCAGCTGATTGAATTGGCGGACCGCTTCGTCGACCGGCTGACGCCATTTGAGCCAATGCCACATCTCACATGTCCCGGCAGAAACGGTAACGCGCAGAGCTTTGCGCCTGATTGATCACAGCGAAACAGTCTTTGAGCTGATGACGTTGCAGGCTCGACAATGACACCGGATCAAGCAGATTGGTGACATCGTGGCTTTGCGCGAGTTCAGCGGCGTGCTTCTCCCAGCGAAGTTGTGACAACACATCAAAAGCGTCCAGTAAATTCTGGACGTCTTTGGCGTCCATCACCTGAGCACGGCTCAGTTGTTGCAGCCGCTGGCGGGTATTGACCTCGCTGATGCCGGCTGATAACGCATACACCCGTGCCAAATCGGTGATGAGGCTGATGCCGCGTTTTTTCAGATCCAGGCCTTTTTTCTGTTTGCCGTCCTGCTCCAGGATAAAATTCTTCAAAAAGCCCAGCGGCGCTGTACGTTCCAGTGCCGTTTTCGTCAGATGCATTAAGAACAGCTCATTTTGACGGGTCCGGGCCAGAATATCCTGTTGCAGCGCATTAAACAGGCCGCGGCTGCCTTCGATGACCCGAAGGTCGAAAAATATACTGGCGCTGAGCAGTGCCTGCGGCGTCGGCGTGGCTATCCAGCGGGCAAAGCGGGCCGACCAGCCTTTGAGGCTCAGCCGCAGCTCCGGGTTGCTGGCCATGATATTGCCAGGACAAAGCCTTATCCCACACTGGGCGAGCCCCTGACAGACAAAGTCTGCCAGCCGGCTGAAGTAGTCGCCCACAGCGCCTTCCGGTTCTTTTTCAAGCAGCAACGCATTGTCCTGATCGGCATTCAGACTCTGGTCCATCCGGCCCTGCGAGCCAAACGCCAGCCAGCTGAACACACAAGGCGCGGCGCCCAGCTCAAGCTGGGCCAGCTGCACCAGCCGCTGGGTCAGCGCATCGGTGACCGTCGTGATAATGTGGCTGGCTTCGTGAGCCGGTACCTGTTGCCTGTACATGGTTTGTGCCAGCTCCGCCACATGCAGGCTGCATTGCTCCAGCCCTTCGACACTGTGCTGGCGGTGGATCTCACCAATCAGATAGACCGGGTGATCCTGCTGGGCCCGGATAATGTCTGTGGCGGTGATCATGCTGCAGGGACTGCCGGCGTCCAGTACCGGCAGGTGATGGATATTGTGCCGGCTCATCAGTTGCACCGCTTCAAACAGGTAAGCCTGCCGGTCAATGGTGTGAGGCTGACGGGTCATCACGTCCACCACAGGGGTGCTGGCCGGCAGCGCTTGTGCCAGCACCCGGCTGCGTAAATCGCGGTCCGTCAGAATGCCCAGCAGTTTCTGATCTTGCTCGACCAGCAATGACGATACGCGGTGTTCGGTCATCAGCAGGGCGGCCTGCTGTACGCTGTGCGCCGGGCTCAGGCCGATTTTACGGGGTTTGATGACGTCGGCAACTTTGAGGGTAAAACGGGATTGCTGGCTTTGCTCTTTGTACTGATGCAGCCGGCGGCTGAACAAACGCTGGAAATACAATTCGACATTTTTGTACTGGTGACGCAGTTGATGAAAGGCATCGCCGTCAAGCCAGTAGACCAGACCGTCTTCTTCACAAATCAGTTGGTCGGCATCGGTCAGGTCGGTCAACAGCAACTGATAACCATAAAAGTCGCCTTCCTGCAGGGTGGCCAGCAGCTGTTGCTGATCGCTGTACAGACTGAACACGCCGGTGCGGACTATCAGTAAGCGCCGGGTCTCTGTCGGGACGGCTTCTTTGGCCTGGTAATACACTACACCGATGGCGCGGCCCAGCGGTGCCAGCTCGGCGCTCGCCAGATGATGGAACGGGGTGGTTTTCGCCAGAAACTTAATGACTTCGCTGATTTCCATAGGCGCTCCTGTCAGTTGGCCGAACTGTAGCAGTGCAAGCGTGCCGGCTGAAGTCTACTTTAGTCGAGCGCTGTTGGTTCGTCGCATCACAGAGCTTCGAAGGTCAGTCAGCTTGCTGGCAGACCGCCAGCAGCGGATGGTCCGGCGGGATGTCAAACCAGCGATTGTCCAGCGACGCGCCGGGCTCTGGCACGGCCAGATCCGCCGTCAGGTCGGCTCTTTTGTTTGCCTGACAATGCACCAGCTGTTTGACCGGTACTGCCGGTGACTTCTCGGCAAACAAGTACAAATCGACCAGCACGATAGCCGGATTATGCTGATTACGCTGTAAAGTGCCAAAATCAGCGGCCATAAAGCGGGTGGTTTGCGGGTGCAGATAAGTCCAGGGGCGCCATGCGGTTGTCTCCTCGACGGCCATCACCACCCGCAGCTCTGCAGGCAGCAAGCTTTTCTGATGGGCAAACCACTGATACTCCGAGTAAATCTGAAACATCAGCATACCTAAGCCGGCAAACACCGGAGTCAGATAGCGCGGGGCTTTGTTACGACTGAGTTTTCGCAGCAGCAGGGCGATACCTGCGGCGCCAAAACCAGCCACTATCGTTGCAATAAAATGCCAAATCATCAAAAACCTGTACTGAAAGTGGGGCCGCAGCCCGTTGATGTCAGAGCCGGCACTAAGACCGGCTCTGGCGTTGGGTTAATGGTCAACCGCTGCACCGGCGCCTTTGGGGTAGCGCACGCTTTCCACCAAATCCTGCACGGCTTTTGGTGGTGCTGCCGTGAGCGCAGAGACACTAAAAGCCACAGTGAAGTTGATGACTGCGCCTATCGCACCGAATGACAGTGGGGAGATCCCCAGCAGCCAGTTTGCCGGCACGTTTTCAAATGTGGCGGTACCTGGGATAAAGAACCAGCCCTGATACAGGAAGATGTAAACGCAAGTCGACACCAGTCCGGCCAGCATACCGGCAATAGCCCCGCTGCTGTTCACTCTTTTTGAGAATATCCCCATCATCAGCACCGGGAAAATCGAAGAGGCGGCAATACCAAAGGCCAGTGCCACGGTCTGGGCGGCGAATCCGGGCGGATTCATGCCAAGCCAGGTCGCCACGACGATAGCTACGCCCATCGAAATGCGGGCATAACGCAGTTCCTGTTTTTCTGTGATGTTTGGATTGATGGAGCCTTTGATCAGGTCATGGCTGATCGCTGCTGAAATGGCGAGCAGTAAACCGGCAGCCGTCGACAAGGCTGCTGCCAGACCACCGGCGGCAATCAGACCCACTACCCAGCCGGGCAGATTGGCGATTTCCGGGTTAGCCAGCACCAGAATGTCATTGTTGACGGTCAGCTCATTGCCTTTCCAACCCCGTTCATTGGCGGTGGCTTCAAATGCCGGGCTGGCGTTGTAATACTGAATACGCCCGTCGCCATTTAAATCCTGATGCTTGATGAGGCCAGTTTTTTCCCAGTTTTTCATCCAGTCCGGCCGCTCTGCATAAGAGATAGCGTCGGCGGTTGGGCCATTCGGATACACCGTATTGACCAGATTCAGCCGGGCCATCGCGGCCACAGCCGGTGCTGTCAGGTACAGCAGGGCAATAAACACTAAGGCCCAGCCGGCAGACCAGCGGGCGTCGGCGACTTTGGGGACCGTGAAGAACCGAATAATCACGTGCGGCAGACCGGCGGTGCCGATCATCAGTGACAATGTCAGCAGCACCATGTTCAGTTTGTCGGTGGTGTCGGCCGTGTATGCGTTAAAGCCCAGGTCCTGAATAACCAGGTCGAGTTTATGCAGCAGGGGTTCACCAGAGGCGGTATGTTCACCAAAGAGGCCAAACGAGGGGATTGGATTACCGGTCAGCTGCAGCGAAATAAACACGGCCGGAATGGTGTACGCGATGATCAGTACCACATATTGCGCGACCTGCGTGTAAGTGATGCCTTTCATACCACCGAGCACGGCATACATAAAGACCACAATTGCCGCGATGATCAGGCCCATGTCACTGCTGACTTCCAGAAAGCGCGAGAATGCTACGCCGGCGCCGGTCATCTGGCCGATAACATAAGTCACCGATGTGATGATCAGACAAGCAACGGCAATCAGGCGGGCTTTTGAGCTGTAAAAACGATCGCCGATAAAATCCGGCACTGTGAATTTGCCGAATTTACGTAAGTATGGTGCCAGTAACAACGCCAGCAACACATAGCCGCCCGTCCAGCCCATCAGGTAAGAGGAAAAACCATAGCCGCCCAGTGAAATAAGGCCAGCCATCGAAATAAAGGAAGCCGCCGACATCCAGTCAGCGGCCGTCGCCATACCGTTCATCACCGGGTGTACACCGCCGCCGGCGACATAAAACTCTTTGGTCGAACCGGCACGGGCCCACAGCGCGATGCCGATATAGAGCGCGAACGAGCCGACCACAAAAATCATGTTAATGGTAAATTGACTC
>CBINNO010000264.1:0-5230 GCA_966252055.1 uncultured Rheinheimera sp.
CAGACGCAATCTGTTTTGAGGACTTTCGCTCAGCTTGTCCTCTGTATGTAGTCAACACCGCTGAGCACAGCAAAATTGCCCTCACTTGCAGGACTGACCGGCTACATGAGAACCTGATGTGACACAGACGGTACTGCCAATATCATTGCGCCGGGCCGTCGGTAGTACACCTCGAAAGTTGGGCTATAACTACCCGTCACTACGATGCAATGGGTTAACCCTGGCTGGCTAGAACTTTGTTTATAGACACAGTTGCCGCATCATTTTCTGACTGCCTCACCTCAAAAGGCTCAGCCTGAGCTTTACGTTTTCAATGCATGACCGTTGTTCGGCTTGACCGCCAGGCTTGTCTCAACAACACAGGTGGTCTACAAGCCAAGGCTTCAGTGAGCACAAGCTGGCTAGTGCTTTTTCCACTTAATTGTGTCCGATTCAGTCGGAATTAAAATGCCCACAGGCGAGGCGGCTGCTTGCAGGTTTAGTGGTGCTAAATCAAAAGCAGGCAACGACGTCTGCGGGCATTTTAAACCGACCCTGCGGGCGAGTGTCAGGGCCTTCAGGACTGCGTTGCCTCGTTTCGACAGAGTGCCACTATGCCTTCAAGGAGCCGTCTTGCCCTGCAGGCCCTGACGCTCGCTGAACTCGTCGAAATTAAATGAAAAGAGCACTAGTTGCTGCGAAAGTGATAAAGCCAGAGCAGGCCGGCACCAACCCCGAAAGTACCTGATTGCAAAGCGGTTCGCGTGCATACATTCAATTTGCACTATCTGCTATCTGCTATCTGCTATCTGCTATCTGCCAGCATTACACAGCATGATTCGGCTGTATTCCTGAGCCGCCAACAGCGCCGGCCGAGGCTGATATGTGCCGTATGCGGTGCTATTGCTGCGGCCCGCAAGTGCATTTTGGGCTGATCAAGGGCGGAACCAGTGCGACGGAATCACCCCGCGAATGACACCTTAGCGACGTGAAAAATAAATACTCTGTATACCTTGCGACTTTCGATTACGTCTGTAATAGTAGACTCATCGATTACGATTGTAATCATATAAGCAAGCAGGTGAATGATGAAAGAAATCAGTGCTGCAGAATTAGAAGTGATGAAAGTCTTGTGGACGCAGGCGCCACTAAGCGCAAATGACGTGGTGGCGGCGCTGGCTGATGCCAGTACCTGGCATGAAAAAACCGTGAAAACCCTGCTTAATCGGCTGGTTGCCAAAGAAGCTGTGGGTTTTGAGAAAGATGGCCGCGCATATTTGTACTATCCGCTGATCCAACAGGCGGATTATCAGCAAAAAGAAAGCCGCAGCTTTGTCGACAAAGTCTTTGGTGGCCGGCTGGCGCCACTCGTCGCCGGTTTTGCCGGCGGCAAACAGTTATCAGCTGAGGATGTTGCGGAACTGAAGCAACTGATCAGCCAGTGGGAACAGGAGCAGACAAAATGATGGCCTGGCTCTGGAGTCAATGTCTGCCCTTGACGCTGTTGCTTGGTTTATTACTGATGGTGCGTCCGCTGATACTGAAATATGCCGGTGCGCGTTGTCAGTACAGCCTGTGGCTGGCGGTGCCACTTTCGCTGCTCTGCTCTGTGTTGCCCGCATCTGTATGGCCGCCACAGGCTGCGCAGGGGATAACGACGTTCCGCGTAGTCGCGGGAAAGCTCAATAGCCAGTTTGTCCAGCAAGCGGCGGACCTGTCTGCTCTGGCGTGGTTGTGGCTGGCGGGTATTGTGGTGCTGGGGCTGTCGCTGGTTGGCCAATACCGTACATTGCGGCGTGCCTTGCGTGGTGCGGCCGGCTCTGAGCTGCACGGGGTGGCGGTATTGTCTGGCCGTTCTTTGCAGGGGCCGTTGGTTTGTGGCCTCTTTCGGCCATTGTTGCTGCTGCCGAACGACTTTACGCAGCGCTTTAGCGCCGAGCAGCAACAGCTCATCATTGCGCATGAACTCACGCATTGGCGGCGGGGTGACTTGCATGCCAATGCGCTGGCAATCGCGCTGCTCGTATTGTTCTGGTTTCACCCATTGTGCTGGCTGGCGTATCGCGCTTACCGGCAGGATCAGGAGCTGGCTTGTGACGCACTCGTGTTACGAGCGGCCAGCCCCCGGCAAAAAATCGCTTACAGCCACGCGCTGCTAAGCAGCACCCAAAGTAGCAATGCCAGCTGGCAACTGCTGACCCACCATTACGGAGAGAAACAGATGATGAAACAACGACTGCAACAATTACAGCGCCAGCAAGGTTTTAGTAAAACCGCGATGGCTTTGACTCTGATCCTGCTGGCCGGAGCAACGTTATGGCTGCAACAACCTGCATTAGCGGGCGCGGCGGCTGATCAGGTGAAACCAGTGACCCGGGTCGAACCCCGTTATCCTGTGCAGGCTGCTCAGGCAAAAATCGAAGGGTATGTTATCGCTGAATTTGATGTGCAGCCTGATGGCAGTGTGCAGAATGTCAACATTATCAAATCAGTGCCAAACCAGGTGTTTGACAAAGAAGCGGCCCGGGCACTGCAGCAATGGACTTATACGCCATCGGCTGGCGGCGCCAAAAAGGTCAATGTCCAGCTTGATTTCATGATGGACCCGGTGCCGGTCGATGTGGAGCGGGTGCGGGTAGAACCTTCGAAGCAACAGTAGACAGAGCGAGATTATCCCAGACAAAAAAGCAAAGGGGCCACGGGCTCTTTTGCTGTTTTGTCTGATCCGGCCGTTGCTGCCAGCCCGGCACCGAAAAACCACGGAAAAAGCCGGTAAGCCGGCTACAGAAAGACCGCACAAATGGGTATACTTTCCGGTCTTTAATTGCCGAAACAGCGAAGCAGGTGCGCTTTTATGCACAAATACGATATTAAAACCTTTCAGGGGCTGATCCTGGCGTTGCAGGATTATTGGGCCCGTCAAGGCTGTGTCATTGTGCAGCCACTGGATATGGAAGTGGGTGCCGGTACTTTCCACCCGATGACTTTCTTACGTTCGCTGGGGCCTGAGCCTCACAACGTTGCTTATGTGCAGCCATGCCGCCGGCCGACCGATGGCCGTTATGGCGAAAACCCAAACCGTCTGCAGCATTATTATCAGTTCCAGGTCATTCTGAAGCCGTCGCCTTCTAATATTCAGGAGCTGTATTTAGGTTCATTACGTGAACTGGGCATCGATACGCTGGTACATGACATTCGTTTTGTTGAAGACAACTGGGAATCGCCGACTTTGGGCGCCTGGGGTCTCGGTTGGGAAGTCTGGCTGAACGGTATGGAAGTGACGCAGTTCACTTACTTCCAGCAGGTCGGCGGTCTGGAATGCCGGCCGGTCTCCGGCGAAATCACTTATGGTTTAGAGCGTCTCGCCATGTACATTCAGGGCGTCGACAGTATTTTCGATCTGGTCTGGACCGACGGCCCGATGGGGCTGGTCACTTATGGTGATGTGTTCCATCAGAACGAAGTCGAGCAATCGACTTACAACTTTGAGCATGCCGACGTGCCGGCGCTGTTTGCCACTTTTGACCAGTGTGAAGCGGAAAGCCAGAAGCTGATTGAACTGGGCCTGCCGTTACCGGCTTACGAAAAAGTGATGAAAGCCTCGCACGCTTTTAACCTGCTGGACGCCCGTCATGCCATTTCGGTGACCGAGCGTCAGCGTTACATCCTGCGTGTGCGCACGCTGGCCAAAGCCTGTGCCGAAGCCTACTACGCTGCCCGCGAGAAACTGGGCTTCCCGTTATGCCGTAACTTAAAGCAGGAGGCGTGAGATGGCGCAGCATTTCTTTTTTGAATTAGGTACTGAAGAGTTGCCACCGAAGGCGCTGAAAACTTTAGCCAGCGCGTTATTGCAAAATATCAGCGACGAACTCGGCAAGCTGGAGCTCAGCTTCAGCGGCGCCCAGTGGTACGCCGCACCGCGCCGCTTAGCAGTACGCATCAACGATTTAGCCAGTCAGCAAGCCGACAAAATCGTCGAAAAACGCGGGCCTGCCATCGCCGGTGCTTTTGACGCTGCCGGTCAGCCGACCAAAGCGGCACAAGCCTGGGCTGCTGCCAATGGCATCACGGTGGAGCAGGCTGAGCGTCTGGAAACCGACAAAGGTGCCTGGCTGATCCATAAAGCCAAAGTGACAGGGGCGGCCACGGTCAGCCTGCTGGAGCAGGTGGTCGTCAGCGCGCTGGCCAAATTACCGATCGCCAAGCCAATGCGCTGGGGCGCCTCTGATGCCGAATTCATCCGGCCCGTGCACACTGTAGTGATGCTGTATGGCAACGACGTAGTGCCGGCGACCGTGCTGGGCAAAACGTCAGACCGCCTCAGCCGTGGTCATCGGTTTCACGCCCCCGAGTCGGTGGCCATTGCCAATGCCGACAGCTATTTAAGCACGCTGGAAGCGGCTTATGTGGTGGCCGACTACGACAAGCGCAAAGCCTTTATCAAAGCCGAAGTGGAAAAAACCGCCGCCGGTTTAAACGGCATTGCCCAAATGGACGAAGCGCTGCTGGAGGAAGTCACCTCGCTGGTCGAGTGGCCGGTGGTGCTGGTCGGTACTTTTGAAGAGCGTTTCCTTGAAGTGCCGCCAGAGCCATTGATGTCGACGATGAAGGACAACCAAAAGTACTTCCCGCTCAAAGACAGCAACGGCAAGCTTTTGAATAAATTTATCTTTGTGGCCAACATTGCCAGCAAAGACCCGCAGCAAATCATCCTCGGTAACGAAAAAGTGGTGCGGCCACGCCTGACCGACGCCCAGTTCTTTTTTGGGGTCGACAAGAAAACCAAACTGGCCGACCGGCTGGACAGCCTCGGCACTGTGTTGTTCCAGCAAAAGCTGGGCACGCTGCTGGAAAAATCGCAGCGGATCAGTGAGCTGGCTGGTTTTATCGCCGGCAAAATCGGTGCGGATGTGGAGCACGCCAAACGGGCCGGCTTGCTGTCCAAAACTGACCTGATGAGCAACATGGTCGGCGAGTTCCCGGAAACGCAGGGCATTATGGGCATGCACTATGCCCGCATCGACGGCGAGCCGGAAGCGGTGGCTTTGGCGCTGAACGAGCAGTATATGCCGCGTTTTGCCGGTGATGCGCTGCCGGGCCAGCTGGTCAGCTGCGCGGTGGCGATTGCCGACAAGCTGGATTCACTGGTTGGTATCTTTGGTATCGGTCAGGCGCCAAAAGGTGACAAAGACCCGTTCGCGCTGCGCCGCGCCGCCATTGGCGCGCTGCGTATTATGGTGGAAAAGCAGCT
>CBINNO010000265.1:0-5230 GCA_966252055.1 uncultured Rheinheimera sp.
TTTTCGGTCGTATTAGTCTGTTTTTTAAGAAAATTTCCATTGTTCCTATTTATGGCTGGCGCATCCTTCCTGTTGTGTTTACAATTTAGGCAAAATGAATATGAGCTGAACTGGCTTTGGCTTACAGAAGTACAACAGGGATTTGCAGTGACGCATTTTCATTTGATTGCCGGTTTGCCGCGCACGGGCTTCACATCAATAGCCGCTCCATCTCGAACACATTTCTTTCTGGACATCGATGACCAGCAGGTTGGCGGTTACCCACATTTTGTCGGTGCTGACAAATGAGCCTGGCCCGCTTCTCACCTGACGCGGCAGCGCTATTGCAGCAGTTAGGCATTAATCTGGTGCTCACTTCTTATACGGCTGGGCGTGTTTTTGTCTTTGGTTGTCAGGCCGAATCTATAGTGCAATCCGGTTTTCGCTTAAAAAAAGCTGCGGGGATAGCCAGGGCGGGAGCCTTGCTTGCGATTGCCGGGGATGACGGCGTGGTTGTATTTCGTCATGAACCGCGCTTAACACACCCGCAAAACAGCGAGTTATATCGCTCCATTTTTTATCCCATTCGAGAATTCAAAACACATCATCTTAATTTGCATGATCTGGCCTTTACCCAACAGGGTTTGGTGGGTGTTTGTACTGGTCAAAACTGCCTGGGGCAAATCGATAATGCTGATTACCTGCAATTCAAGCGTATCTGGCAGCCTGGTTTTGTTGGCAGCGTCAGTTTTACCGATTGCTGTCATTTGAATGGGATGGCGACCGACGAGCTGCGGCAGATCCGTTATGTGACAGCGTTCAGTCAAAGTAGCAGCAACGAAAGCTGGCGTCAGAATGCAGGTCTGGAAACGGGGATTGTGCTGGATGTGCAAACCGGCAGATCTGTGGTGACAGCTTTGTCTATGCCCCACAGCCCACGTTGGTATCAGGGGCGTTTGTATTACCTGAATTCTGCGGCAGAGCAATTATATTGTTTTGATCCTGCCACCGGGCAAAACCAATTATTAGTACAGGCAGAAGGCTTCTTAAGGGGCATGGATTTTTACCAGCACTACGCGTTTATTGGTGTTTCCCGCTTAAGAAAAACCAGCAGCTTTGGTTTTTTACCTATTGCCAAACGGGTTATCAAACCCGGTTTTATTATTGTGGATTTACTAAAAAAAGAAGTGATCGGTGATGTGCTGTTACCGGATGGGGTGGATGAGGTTTTTGACCTGAAAGTGCTCACTGAGCCTGGCCCCATCAATTTATATGACCCTGACAGACCTGATGCTCTTAAAGCTTGCATTGCAGATCAAGGTGCTGTTTGGCTTAAAAATCAATGAATTTAAACTGATTTGAAGGGACGAGTTATGAATGGCCACAAGTTACTAAAAGAAAGTGGGTTGCTCGCCAAATACAAAATTGATGAGCGGGTCATACCGACACGCAAACAGCGCCGTGCTGTGCTTCGCTATTTGGATCTGCTTGAACGCAAAGTAGATGTCGATGCTTTGCAGAAAAAAGCGCTGGGTCAATTGAGCCGGGTTTATACGGGTTATCGCTGGTTTCAGAAATTGTCCTTAAATTTGTCGTTTGTGGCAGTGCTGGGCTTATTGCAGGGGCAATTTGCCAATGCGGATGAAGTCTTGCCATCGTCGGCACATCGGCAGCTGGCAATGCAAACCCAAGGTTATGTGCAGGCGAAAGCCGCAGCCGACTTTACATCTTCAGCACCAACACAAGCGGTTGCTCAGGCAAAACGGTCAGTTCAGTCACTGCATTTATTGGCCAACCAAAGTGCGGATGAGGCTTATCAGCAATCACTGGCATCGCTCAATAGCGAAGAATTTTTTGTTGCTGACAACGCGATTTTAACGGTGATCGACCCCGGTCTTGAACAATGGGAAATCTTATCTGACGCCGTGCAATCAGGTGAGGTGCTGTTATTAAAAGCAGATGAATCGCCACTTGAGCAAATTATTGCCAAAGTAAAAACCATGGGGCAGGTCAAGGTTTTAAATATCCTGTCGCACGGTGCTGATGGCGAAATTTATTTGGCCGGGCAGTCTGTTTCCGCCAAAAATCTGAATGAATATAAACAACAACTGCAAGAATTGGGGGCATTGTTAACAGAAGATGGTCAGTTGCAGTTGTTTGGCTGTGATGTGGCGAAATCTGAGTTGGGCAAAGGTTTTGTGACTGAACTGGCACAAATCACTGGCGCCGATGTGGCTGGCTCGGTGAATTTAACCGGCTCTGGCATCGAACAAACCAACCAGCCTTCGGACTGGGACCTGGAATATTTTACCGGCGAACAAAGTATTGGTGTGGCACAGACCTTTAACAGCAAAAGGTTGCTGGCCTATAACAATGTGTTAGCGACGGTCTATACCTTCGACGATATCCCTGCCCAGCCATTTGGCTATATGTGTTATGGCTACGGCGGGTGCTCTTCGGTCGTATCAGATCTGACATTGAATGCCGTTAGTTCTAACCCCATCCATGCTGTTTCGATATATGGCGATTACATGGTTAGTTCGCTACCGGGCCAGGAACAGGGCGTGATCTATGCTGGTGCTAACAACGGTGGATTGTGGCTGATGGGCGGAGGCGTGCAAAACTCTGGTGTCCCGCGCTCTCTTGTGGTGTCCAAAACCAATGCCTCAGACTTCACTCCCAACTCTGTCAAAGTCAGGATTTGGACATATAGAAGCGTTAGTTCGACCAGCTCTCCGGATGGTACTTTCTTCGAAGTAGTGGGTTTAAACAGCTCGAATGTTCAGGTTGCTTCTATCAAGTATGAATCCGTTTATGATGACGATACGATAGACATTAATTTTTCGAACCCCGCCAGCTCTGTATATACCCGTAATAATGGGGGGTATTTCACTGGCGCGCCTACACTGACTCAATCGGGCAGTTTTGCGACTGTTCGCAAGCTTGAGTTTAAGACGGGCCCATACCAGTTTGGTATTGACGACCTGTCGATTGGTCCGGCAGTTGTCAACGCCACTCCTGTAAACAATGTTGCGCCTGCCATTACCGGCACTGCCACCGTAGGGAATGCACTTAACGGCAGCACCGGTAGTTGGACCGATGCGGATGGTGACACGTTAACCTATAGCCGCCAATGGTACCGTGCCGATGATGCCAGCGGCACCAATCGCGCAGCTATTGCCTCAGCAACGGGTGCTAGTTATACCCTGACCACCAGCGATGCCCATAAATACATCCAGCTTGTGGTCACAGCCAACGATGGCAATGGCGGCACACAAACCGCAAACTCGGCTTATACGCAGATCACCAACACAGCACCGGTAAACAGTGTGCCACCAACCGTCATTGGGACAGCGACGGTGGGCAACGCCCTTTCAACGACCAATGGCACCTGGAGTGATGCCGACGGCGATGGCCGTACCTACAGCTACCAGTGGTACCGCGCCGACGACAACAGTGGCACCAATCTGGCCGCTATTGGCGGTGCCACCAGCGCCAGCTACACCCTGACCTCCGGCGATGCACATAAATACCTGCGTGTTGTCGTTACCGCCAACGATGGTAATGGCGGGACTACACCCGCCAACTCGGCGTACACGCAGATTCTTAACTCTGCACCGGTCAACAGTGCAGCGCCAAGCATCAGCGGAACCACGACGGTAGGCAGCACGCTTTCAACCACCAATGGCACCTGGAGCGATGCCGACGGCGATGGTCGCACTTACACTTACCAGTGGTACAGAGCGGATGACAGTGGCGGGAGTGGCCTGGCGTTGATCGCCGGTGCAAACAGCGCCAGCTACACCCTGACAGCCAGCGATGCCCAAAAATATCTGCGTGTCGTCGTCACGGCTAATGACGGCAATGGCGGTACTACACCTGCCAACTCGGCTTATACATCGGCAGTCAATACTGTGCCGTCTGACATAAGTTTGTCTAATAACAGCGTTGCCCAAAGTGGTGGTGCGAATGCCAGTGTCGGTACCTTGAGTACATCAGATCCGGATTCAGGCGACACCTTTACCTACACCTTGGCAGCCGGCGTGGGTGATACCCATAACGCCAGCTTTAACATCAGTGGGTCATCTTTACGGGCCAATGATTCGTCTGCCTTAACGGTCGGAAACTACAGTGTACGCATTCGTACCACAGATAACGCCGCAGGCACGTTTGAGAAAGCCTTTACGGTGGCCGTGGTTGATGATATGACCCCTGCTGTGTCCTCCATCACTGTCAATGGCACACCGTTAAGTACAGATACCAGTGTCAGTTTCATCGTGGCTTTTAATGAAGCTGTCAATAATGTCTCTGTTGACGATTTTGCATTAGGGACTACGGGTTCGGTCAATGGGACTGTTGCCAGTGTATCTGCATCATCAGGTACCAGTTTTACCGTCACTGTTTCAACGATCACCGGTAACGGTACGCTGAAGCTGAACCTGAACGGCTCAACGGATATCAGCGATGCGACAGGCAACACAGGGGTTGCGGCTTATACGGGCGGCGCCAGCCATACCGTTGCCATTCCGACTGCACCTGACGCACCGACCATCGGCACTGTAACACCTGGTGATGGTGAGGTTTCTGTCGCCTTTACCGCGCCGGCGAATGACGGCGGCGAATCGATAGACAGCTATGAAGTGATCCCAAGCCCGGTGGTTGCGGGTGGACCATTCACGGGCAGCGGTTCTCCGATAGTCGTCACTGGCTTGAGCAACGGGACGGCTTACACCTTTACCGTCAAAGCAACTAATGACATCGGCACCAGTGTGGCCTCCGGGGCTTCCGCAGCGGTCACTCCAAAAGGCAACCAGAGCATTAACTTTACTCAGCCAGCCGCACAGAACTTTGGCACCAGCCCGACATTATCAGCCACCGCCAGTTCTTCACTTGCGGTCAGCTTCAGTTCGTCAACGACTGGTGTGTGTACTATTACCAGTGGTGGCGCTCTGACCTTTGTCACTGCCGGGACTTGTACCATCAATGCAGATCAGGTGGGTAACGGCAGCTGGAATGCGGCGACGACTGTCAGCTATAGCTTTACAGTCAATGCGGTCGCACCGACAGCGCCAACCATTGGATCAGCAACCGCTGGCAATGGTGATGCGGCTGTGACGTTCAGTGCACCTGCCAGCTCTGGTGGTGTCGCTGTAACGGGTTACACCGTCACTTCCAATCCGGGTGGCATCACAGGTTCAGGCGCAGGCTCGCCCATTACGGTCTCAGGGTTACAAAACGGTGTCGCTTACAC
>CBINNO010000266.1:0-5221 GCA_966252055.1 uncultured Rheinheimera sp.
ATCATCAGGCGCTCAGTCAGGCGCTCGCCAAAGCCAGTGGTCAGCCGGTGTCCGCATTGCAGCTGCCGTTTGACCGTTTCAGCCTGACGACAGCAAAACAACAACCCGAAAAACAGCCCTCACAGCCAGCACAACAGCCAGCCGGCATCGAATTTTTCGCGCTGGACGCGCTCTGGCGCTGCGATTTTGGCGTGCAGACGCATTGCCAACAGCAGCAGCGGCCCGGTCAGCCGAAAGCTTTTGGTGTGGTGCGCGACTTACGTATTGCCGCACTGAATACGCCGCAGTCGTCACCGGATGGCGCTTACCGGGCACAAGTGGTCGACCACAATCTGCAGATCACAGACCCGGCCGGCACAGTGCTGTATCAAAGCAGCGATGGCAGCGCGCAGCAGTTTTATGATCCGCAGTCGCTGCGCTGGGCACCGGACAGTCAGACCCTGCTGGCGCTCAAAGTCACACCGGGTGAACAGCGTCGCGTGACGCGGGTGTTGTCGTCACCCACCGACCAGCTGCAGCCCAAAGTCATCGAGCAGCTCTACCCCAAACCCGGCGATGCGGTGGATATTGACCGGCCTGTGTTGCTGCGACTGCAGCAGGGCCGTTTCAGCGCCAGCCAGGTCGACAATCAGCTGTTCAGCCAGCCTTATCAGCTGGACCAGTGGCAATGGCAGCCAGACGGCAAACGGCTGCTGTTTCGTTATCTGCAGCGTGGGCATCAGCTGGCGCGTATTATTGCAGTCGATGCGGCGACCACCACGGCAACTGCGCTTTTGACCGAACAAAGCAAAACCTTTATCGATCAATGGGGTGGCAGTTATTTTCAGCCACTGCGTGACCACGGATTTTTGTGGCTGTCAGAGCGTGATGGCTGGGCCCATCTGTACCGTTATGACCAGCATGGCAAGTTGCTTAAACAGCTGACCCAAGGCGACTGGCGGGTGCAGGAAGTGCTGAAAGTCGATGAACAGCGCCAGCAGCTGTGGTTTGCCGCCAGTGGCATGGACCCCAAACAAGACCCTTACTTCATCCACTATTACCGCATCAATTTTGACGGCAGTGGCCTGACCGCGCTGACCACGGCGCCGGCCAGTCACAGCGTCAGTTTTGCGCCCGACATGCAGCATTACATCGATCTGTATTCGCGCGTCGACCTGCCAAATATCGCCGAGCTGCGCCGCGCCGACGGCAGTCTGGTGCGGGTGCTGGCCCAGGCTGATATCCGTGCGCTGACGGCGGCCGGGTTTCAGCTGCCGCAGCCTTTTGTCGCCAAAGGCCGCGATGGCAAAACCGATATCTGGGGCTTAATAGTCCGGCCGCAACACTTTGACCCGACTAAACAATATCCGGTGATCGAAAATATTTATGCCGGGCCGCACGACAGTTTTGTGCCCAAAACCTTCTGGCCTTTTGGTTATCATTCCGGCGGCGACAAAGTGGTCGGCATGCAGGCGTTAGCCGATTTGGGTTTTATCGTGGTGCAGATTGACGGCATGGGCACCGGCAACAGATCCAAGGCCTTCCACGATGTGGCCTGGCAGAATCTGGCCGATTCCGGCTTCCCGGACCGTATCCTGTGGCACCGGGCGGCGGCCGCGCAGTACCCCTGGTACAGCCTGCAGCAGGGCGTCGGTATTTACGGCGCTTCGGCCGGCGGGCAGAGCACTGTGGCGGCGCTGCTGTTTCATCCGGAGTTTTACAGCGTTGGTGTGGCTTATGCCGGCTGTTACGACAACCGGATGGACAAAATAAGCTGGAACGAACAGTGGCTGGGTTATCCGGTCGGGCCGCAATATCTGGCGGCGTCGGTGACTGAACACGCCGGCCAATTACGCGGCCAGCTGTTGATCATCAATGGTGAACAAGACAGTAATGTTGACCCGGCCTCGACCATGCAGCTGGTCAATGCGTTGATCAAAGCCGACAAAGACTTTGATTTGCTGATAGTGCCGGGCGGCGAACATACGGTTGGCCGCTCAACGGGCCCGATCCGCTATGTGCAGCGTCGTCAGTTCGATTTTTTCCTGCGTCATTTAAAAGGCCAGCCAACACCGGACTGGAACCGCCGTCCGCCAGCCGGCGAATGAGCGACGGTGCGTGGCGTTATTTGGCGGCGTGGGTTTTCTTTAAAGAGGCCAGCAGATTGAGGGCGACAGCCTGGCCCTCTTCGCTGAGGCTGTGATAATGCTTAATCAGGGTCAGTAACTGCGGATCTATCGGCTCGGGTAATGCGATGTAGTTGCAGTCGGGTTCTTCGGTGCTGGCCGCTTGCTGCATTTCGGCATTTTTGTACAGCGCCGACATCTGGGTGTCGAGTGCCTGAGCGATGGCTTCCAGCAGGTCCAGCGACGGGCGCTGTTCGTCCCGCTCAATGCGTGACAAATTGCCCGCGTCGGTGTTGGCGGCAAAAGCGACGTCTTCCAGGGTTTTCCCCAGCAGTTTTCGTCGTTGTCTCAGGATGTTACCTATATTCATCCGGCCGATTGTCCGGCCATTGCGCAGAGCCCACAAAGCGATAACTGCAAATAAAATTTTATTTGTTTGCGTTATGCGCAATAATTAACAGCAACAACCCGGCTCTGCTGCACAAGCAGATGCAAACTTCACAGGATGTTTACGCGAGGATGGATCAACATGGACTCGAACGCTCAGGCCAAACCACAGGCGCATATCGTGTTTAATCAACAAACCCTGCAAGGTGAAATGGCGACCTGCGCTTATCTGGATTTTCACAATCCCACCGAATGTATTCTGGAAAAAGATCACAACGGCCTTTGGCTGACGCTGGTGATTGACGCGACGCAAATGGACGAACTGGCACTGGCCTGGTGTCAGCAGCGACAACTCAGCCGCTGATCGGCCATGCGCATGATGCGGGACAAAAAGCAGAAGCGCCTGTTGTGACGGGTGGCTTTCTGGCCGTGTGATGTTTTGATGGCGCTGCTTTGATGGCGCTGCACTGCGATAGCGCGGTTTTGCGACAGCGCGGTTTTGTGAAAGCGCAGCGCTGTGACGCTGTACCGGCGGTCTGGCTGTCAACTGTACCTGTACACTGAGTCAGCTGTTTGCTATCGATAGATACAGTTTCCCCTGATCACAGCGAGACAGGCGCATGACCCATCTTTATCAGCAGCTGGCGGCAGAGCTGCAACACAATATTGCGCAGGGCTTGTACCGGCCGGGCGATAAAATGCCTGGCGTACGGCCATTCAGTCGCGAGCGCGGCTACAGCATTATCACGGTGATTTCGGCGTACCGGCAGCTGGAAGATCTGGGCCTGGTAGAAGCGCGGCCACGTGCGGGTTATTTTGTCCGGCGTCAGCCGGTGGGCCGGGCTTTGCAGGCGCCGCCAACGCTGAGCCAGCCGGCAGCGCCGCAACCCGTCAGTGGGCAGGATTTAATTCTGGCGATGATGAAAGCCAGCAATGACCCGGACTGCATCAAGCTGGGCTCGGCGGTGCCGGCGCCGCATTTTTTCCCTATTCAGCTGGTGCAGCGGGCGTTGCAGCAGGCGGCAAAACATTACGACCGGCTGGGCGTTTATCCGCCGCCGGCCGGCATCCCGGAACTGCGCCTGCAGCTGGCGCGCCGGATGGCGGCTTTGGGCGTGGTGGCGACGCCGGAGCAGATTGTGGTGACCAATGGCGCCCAGGAAGCGCTGATGCTGGCGCTGCGGGCTGTGACCAAACCGGGCGACGTAGTGGCGGTGGAAAGCCCGACTTTTTACGGCCTGCTGCTGGTGCTGGAATCGCTCGGGCTGCGCGCGATTGAAATTCCGACCCATCCGCAGCATGGGATCTCGCCGGAAGCCTTGCAACTGGCCGCGGATCACTGGCCGCTCAAGGCCTGTATTCTGATCGCCAATTTTAATAATCCGCAGGGGTTTCTGCTCAGTGACGAGCGCAAGCTGGCGCTGATCCGGCTGCTGAGCAGCCGCGGCATTCCGATCATCGAAGACGATACCTATGGCGATTTGGGTTATGGTCCGCGCCGGCCTTCCTGCCTGCTCGGGCTGGCGCCGGATGCCGATATTCTGTATTGCAGCACCTTTTCCAAGGCGTTGTCGCCCGATCTGCGTATCGGCTGGGTGACGTCGGCCCGCCATCAGACGCAGCTGGAGCTGATGAAATTTAACAGCAATATCGCCACGGCTTCGTTACCGCAGCTGGCGGTGGCGCAAATTCTGGCGTCCGGCAAATACGAGCGGCATCTGCGTATGGCGCGCAGCGCTTATCAGCAGGCGGTGCTGAAAATGACCGATCGCATCAGCCGGTTGTTTCCCTCCGACACCCGCGTCAGCGTGCCACAGGGCGGTTTTGTGCTGTGGCTGCAATTGCCGGCCGGAGTCGACAGTCTGCAACTGACTGCGGCGGCACTGAAAAAGGGCATCAGCATCGCTCCGGGGCCGATATTTTCACCGTCGCAGCAGTATCGCAATTTTATCCGCTTGTCTTGCGCCCGGGTCTGGGATGCGCGGATGGAATATGCGCTGCGCACTTTAAGCGAGCTGGTGTATGCCGCGATGCCGGCCGCGCCAGGCGACACAGTGACCGCGACGCCCTCAGGTACAGCGGCTGGTGTTCTTTCCACTGCATCTTAACAACAAGCGCCGGCTGTCGCTGTTTTGCTGTCAGGCGGGCGCGCATGATCAGACTTCATTGCAACAATTGTGGCTGCAAAGTGTAAGCAGCCAGCAAGGAGGAACTGATGATGCACCGACTCAGCGACAGCACCAGGCTGCGCCAGCAGTGGCGGCCGGTTTTGCAACGGGCATGGCTGGCTGTATGCAAACCTGTGTTGTTACCCCTAATGTCGTTAACCATAGTGTTGTTATTGCCGCAGATCGCACTGGCCGCCAGCCCGGCAGCGGCCGGGTTCGGCGCTCAGCACCGTGACTCGGCTGCGGTACAGCGGCTGACCGCTGCGCTTGACAGCAGCCGCCAGCCGCAAGATGGCGCAGCCGTGCTGCAATTACGGCTGCACAGTTTTGGGCAGCGGGTGACATCGGGTGAGTTTGTGGTGTTGGCAGGACAGCGCTTTTACTGGCGACAGCCGGCTGTGCCGCCGGCCTCAGCTGTGCAATCTGTGCATTCTTCGCATTTTTTACATGCTCAGCACCTTTTACACGCTGAGGGCTCTTTGCACGTTGAGGACTCTTTGCACGCTGAGGGCTCTTTGAGCGCTGAAGGCTCTTTGCACGTTGAGGACTCTGTGCACGCTG
>CBINNO010000267.1:0-5209 GCA_966252055.1 uncultured Rheinheimera sp.
GCTTATGCGGAGCAATCGACAGAGTTTTGTGATGTCCTTCGATCATTTGTCGGTTCAGTAAACCCTGACGAAACCAAGGAGTTTGTTTTCCGAACGTCTTGGGGTTCAAACTTTAACGATACACCGGAGATCGTATTGTTTGCTAAGCGTTGCGAACATGGTGATTATCCTGCAGCTAAGAATGTATGCTCGTATCTTATGGAACATGCTTCAGCTGAGTTCGCAGCTATTGCTGTAAAAAATGCAATTTCATGCCTGTCTCCAAACAGTAATTTCGAAAACCAATTAACGATTAACAGTGGCTCGTTTTCTATTAGTTATGGCACGCCAGATCGTGGATCATTAGTTGATATTACGTTCAGCGAAGACAGCACAGTTGGTGGTATGGCTTTCAAATTGGTCGCCGATGGCTATTAAGCTACCACCTAACAATCCGCGTCATTCGAGGCCTGCGGCCCCTGCGACGCTCACAAGTTCGCACGCTTGCGCGGGGCGTTATGCGCCATGAGGTATCAGACATTTGTTCACTGAAAATGGATTTGAAGCAGTAACTAACTTTGCGACTACAGAGGAAGTAATAAGCCTCAGGGAGGCTGTATGCAAATTGTCCCAACCAAGTCTCTCTGGTGGTGTCAGAAATATCGAAAGAAAGTCAGAAGTCATCAACTCTTTTGCCCATTCAGAAAAAGTATTAAAACTCGTCGCTTCACATATTGGCGGCAAACCAACATTGGCCAGAGCAATCTACTTTAATAAAACACCTAGTCAAAATTGGTTAGTTGCATGGCATCAAGACAAAACTACCGCTATATCAAAAAAGATTTCTTGCCCTAATTGGCTGAACTGGACGGTTAAGGGCGGTGTCAGCCATGCTCAACCGCCCATGGAAGTATTTACAAAGATGCTAACTTTGAGGCTTCATCTGGATGATACGGATCAAACTAATGGATGTTTAAAAGTCATCCCCGGAAGCCACTTATTGGGGGTTTTACCCCAAGCTGAAGTTCTTACCCATACCGGGAGAACACGAAGTTGTTATTGCAAGGCTAAAGCGGGCGATGCACTCTTAATGCATCCTCTTCTCATACATGCATCAAGCAAAGCAACAATGCCAACCGCTCGTCGCGTAATTCACTTGGAGTACAGTAGTTATGAGCTGCCAGAAAGCGCTACATGGGCATAGTGCGCATAACAATAAGCGATTGGCATTCCCTTCGGTCACTGCGACACAAACACGCAGGCGCTTCTCGATTATCGCCCAGGTATTTGTGCCCCAAAGCTAAGCATTATGTTCTTGGCTAAGATAAATTCAGGCCTTCATCGACCGGCAGCACGTGCTGCCGGTGATTTTGTCGCAGGCAGTTACTCCGCCAAACCTACGTAAATTTCCTGTACGTCGTCATCGGCTTCGATGGCTTCGAGGAAATGTTCCACTTCGGCGCGTTGTTCGTCAGAAAGACTTGAAAGGCTGACCGGGTTGTTCGGTTTGTAGATGAGTTTGGCGGCGGACACGGTGAAGCCAAAATCCGGCAGGGCTTTGGCGACGGCGTCGAGGTCGGTCGGCTCGGTGTAGAACACCGCATCGCCTGCTTCACCGGCTTCAAAGTCCTGCGCGCCAGCTTCGATGGCCGCCATTTCCATGTCAGCATCACCGCTAACCGGCGAGGCGTCAATCTGACCTAAGCGTTTGAAATCCCAGGATACAGAACCGGAAGAACCGAGCTGGCCTTTACGGAACAGCACGCGGATACTTTGCGCCGAGCGGTTTTTGTTGTCGGTCAGACACTCGACAATCACCGGCACCTGATGCGGGGCAAACCCTTCATAAACAATGTGTTCGTAGTTGACCGGGCCGTCGAGCAGGCCAGCGCCTTTTTTGATGGCGCGCTCCAGCGTGTCTTTGGGCATCGAGGCTTTACGCGACGCTTCAATGGCCATCCGCAACTTGGAGTTCATCGAAGGGTCGGCGCCGTTACGGGCGGCGACCATCACTTCTTTTGCCAGTTTGGTAAAAAGTTTGCCTTTTGCGGCCGCAGCGTCGGCCTTATGTTTGGATTTCCATTGAGCGCCCATGGCTGCATTCTCACTTTTAAAAACAGGAAGAAAAAACCGCCGTAGTCTAGCCAATCCGCCAGTAGGAGGCAACTTTGCCACAGGCGATGCGTCGCTGTGGTAGACTTGCCGCCGATTTTTTCCGTTGTAAGGACCTGCTATGTCTGTACGTACTTCCCCTTGGCTGGCACTTGGCCTGGCTATTCCTGTGTTGTTGTCATGGCCGCTGTTGGCACAAGCGAGCGGGCCGGCCCAGGCGCAGGCCGCATCTGCTGTCGCGGCCACTGCCGTGCTGGCCACTCCCGTGGTGGCCACTGCCGGTGTTGAAGCGACCACCGATGTTGAAGCCACCATGAAAAAAATGGGCTTCACATTCAAACAGGCGATGACAGCCAGCGACGTCGCGACGATGCAGACCGCTGTGACTGAACTGGGCCAGTTAGTTGCTGCCGTGCAGGCTTATCAGTTTGCGCCGGAAAAACAGGCCATTTTTCAGCAGGGGCTGACAGAAGTGCAGCAGCAGGTACAACTGGCGCAGCAGGCGCTGACGGCGCAGGACCTGGCGGGCGCCAAAACGGCGCTTGGTAAAGTCGACAGCTTAAAGAAGCAGTATCATAAAGAGCGCAGCCCTTCGTGGTGGCAATTATTATTTGGAAATTAACTTGTTTAGTTTCAGACGGTTAGCCAGGTTTTCTTTTCAGTTTTGACTGGTCTGGCAACCTTAAGGCTGTTTTAAGTTTCCTGTCGCATCATCAGCAGCATCAGATAAAAAAGCCTGAGGTTGCTGATGACTGTAGTCCTTTCCCCATCTTTGTTGCCGCTGAATGCCCCGTTGCGGGCGACGGCATCCACCGCACGGGCTTTGATGCCGCTTGACGCGGCGCTGGCGCGCCCGGCGTCTGCGCTTCTGGCAGAAACAACACCGGCCGAAACCACGCTGCCGGCACTGCATTGGTATCAGGCCGCTGATCAGGGCAGAGCTGGTCTTGAGCAATACATCGCCGCTGGTTTTGCCGACGTTTATGACGCCCGCATCAGCCATTTTATGCCGCATCTGCTGGGCATCCGTGCCGGCGGCGCCTGGCAGGCGGTGCTCGGCATTCGGGCTGCAGCTGCAGCGCCACTTTTTGTCGAGCAATATCTGGATGCCGATATCTGCACTGTGCTGGCCGACAACGGCGTTGTCGCCCAGCGCTTTGAAGTGGCTGAGATGGGTAATCTGTATGCCAGCGGCCGCCAGCAAACCTTGCTGTTGTTTGTCGCGATGGCGGTGGCTTTGTATCAGCAAGGCATTCGTCAACTGGTGTGCTGCGCCACGCCGACTGTGATGTCGATGTTAAGCCGCCATGGCCTGAAACTGCAGGTGCTGGCTGAAGGCGACCCGGCCCGGCTCGGTGAGGGCGCCCGTGACTGGGGCAGTTATTATCAGCGTCATCCGCAGGTTTGTTTGCTGTCGCTGGCCGAAGCCTGGCAGATCATTAAAGCTGACCCGCGGCTGACCGCTTTGCTGGCGCCTTATGCCGCGATGCTGCAACAGGCCGCTGCCGCATTATTGCCAGCCGCGCCGGCCCAGTCTGCTGCCATGACGCAGGAGGCTGTTTGATGCTGAACTTTCCACTGACCGCCCGCATCACCGATTTAAGCGCTCAGCAATCGCTGGCCGGCGAAGCGCTGCAGCAAGCCATCGCCGAATGTGTTGCACAGCTGCAGGCGCTCAATGCCAGCCGGCTGTTGCTGTGGGCTGACAGCAGTCTGGACTGGTTGTTGCTCGATTTAGCTTGTCTGGACAGCGGCACCTTGCTGGTCCCAATGCCGCTGTTTGCCAGTGAAGCCCAGCTGGCCCACGTGCTGGCTGCGGTCGGGCCTGAATATCTGCTCAGTCACCAACTGCTGAACGAACGCCAGTGCACAGTGCTGGGGCTCAGTGCTGCCGGTCGCCTGCGTGGTTTTTATCTGTACCAGAGCAGCGCGGCGACTCGACTGGCGGCGTTGCCTGTGCCGGCCGGTACGCAGAAAATCACTTTTACCTCAGGGTCGACCGGTCAGCCAAAAGGTGTCTGCCTGTCGGTGGCGACTCAGCTGACCACGGCCCAGAGCCTGGTCGAGCGGCTCGCTGTCGTGCCAGCCGCACAGCCGAAAACACTGCCGGATGCAAAGAGCGACGTGCCGGCAGAACCGTCAGGCTTGCCGCGCCATCTGTGTCTGCTGCCGTTTTCGTTATTGCTGGAAAATGTCGCCGGGGTTTATGCGCCTTTGCTGGCCGGCGGTGAAGTATTACTGGCCGCTGATGCGGACCGTGGTTTCGCCGGCAGTCAGCTGGCCCAACCGGAAAAACTGCTGGCACTGATAAGCCGGGCCCAGCCAAAAAGCCTGATCCTGGTGCCGGAGCTGCTGCAACTGCTGGTACAAGCGGCTGGCAAAGGGGGCTGGCAGGCGCCCGCCAGTCTGCAGTTTATCGCGGTCGGTGGTGCCAAAGTAGCGGTCAGTTTGCTGCGTCAGGCGGCGGCGCTGCGTTTGCCGGTGTATCAGGGTTATGGCTTAAGCGAGTGTGGCTCGGTGGTGGCGCTGTCGGCAGTCGCCGCGCTGGATGCGACGGACACCCAGTTGCACAGCTGTGGCCGCCCGTTGGTGCATCTGCAGGTACGCCTCAGTCAAAGCGGCGAAATCGAAGTAAAAACGCCGTTTCTGGGCTATCTCGGTCAGTCTCAGCCGAACAACGAGGATTGGGTGGCCACCGGCGATTTAGGCCAGTGGAGCGCCGATGGCGATTTACAAATTCTCGGCCGGCGTAAAAACCTGCTGATCTCCAGTTTTGGCCGCAATATTTCGCCGGAATGGGTCGAGACTGAACTGCTCAAAAGTGGTCTGGTGCGTCAGGCGGTGCTGTTTGGCGACGCCCGGCCTTATTGTGTGGCTTTATTGTATGCCCCGGCGCTGGTCAGCGATGCGCAGCTTGACCACTTTGTCGCCAGTATCAATCAGCAATTACCGGATTATGCGCGGGTTGGCCGTTATGCCCGGCTCAGCGCGCCGCTGTCTGAAGCGGCCGGCACTTACACCAGCAATGGCCGGCCAAAACGGGCCGAAATTGCCAGGCAATATCAGGCCTTGTTGGCTGCACTTTATCTGGATAAGCCGGATCTGGATAAGCCGGATC